>DAOTUC010000319.1:0-46890 GCA_034437315.1 Anaerolineae bacterium | reverse complement strand
TGGGCCGTCAGGGTGAACGTCACCACGCCCCCGGTCGGCGGGAGGCTCGCCGGCTGGGCGCTCTTGTCCAGCACCATGACCGGATCCAACCAGCGTTGGATGAGCGGGAGAATGGAAACCCCCATATCCAGATACGGGCTGCTAGGCCCGGCTGTCAGTGGGTCCACTCCCCAGACGATGGCGAACTCGCCGGTCGCCCAGACGTGCATGCCGGTGTTGTCGTTGTCGGGATCGAAAATGCGCCGCTGCTCGAGCGCGTCCAGGGTGAAGGTCTGGTTGACGACGCCGTCCAGCGGGCTGAAATCGACGTAAAATGTGGTCCCATCGGCCAAGGGTGTGACCCACAGCGGCGAGCCGTTGTTCTGGGGAGGGACGTTCTCGTCTCCCGGCGCCCAGGAGACGTAGTAGTCCTGGGTCAGGTATTTGGCGGGGACGCCGGCGAATCCCCAATCGTAGGCCAGTTGACCGCTATCGGCGCAGACGACGACGCCGAACACACCGTCGGGCGAGGTGAAGCGGGTGGCCGAGCCTGGGGGAATGTTCGCGCCGATGGTGTGGGTGTAGGGAATGGTCGCGCTGATGGGGGTGGCGGTGGAGTCGATGGTGATGGTAAAGGCATGCTGTGCGCCCTGGTGGTAGGCGTCGATGTCGATGGGGAAATTGTTGGGGTTGGAAAGGTATATCTGGGCCTCGTGATTGCCATCGCCGCCGGGCGCCGGCGCGACGTAATCGGCCCCCCAGAGTTGGGTGGGGAGCACGATCAAGAAACGTCCCTGAAAACCGCTGGGTGAACCATTTGTCTCCACGGGGGAATCGCCGCCGGTGACCAGGCCGACCTGGACCGGCTTGTTGGTCCGCACGACGGCGCCGGCGTTGATGGTGATGGAGGGCACGGAGGTCGAGTTCAGATGGCCCATACTGGAGTAGGCCTGTCCCCGGTCGAGCGTCAGGTTGACGACGTCGCCCGCGCGGTTGTCGATGGAGATGGTGGTGTTATCCTCGAAGGCGCTGACCTGGAGATAGACGTACTTGAAGTCGGCGTAGGTGGCGCTATCCAATTGGTACAGGTCTTCTCCGATGGGTATGGTGTAAGCGTAGGCGTTGGCGTAGGCCTGGCGGGAGTAGACCTCCCACGCGCCGCCGACCCAGGATTGACCACAGGGCCACATGGCGTGGACCAGGTTGATGGGGCCGCCGCTGCTGATGATACGATCGCTCCCATCGTAGCGCATGTCAGCGGGATCGCGGGGGTTGACCGGCACGTAGCCGGTGATCGTGTTGGTAGCGGTGATGTTCTGGTTGCTGGCGAGGTTGATCTCGTCGCCGGCCATCAAGATGTCGGCGCCTTCGCCGAAGATGAGGGTCGAGCTCTGCCGGGGTTTGAGCAGGTCTGCTTCGTAACCGTCCTCCCAGTGATCGTAGTAGATGACCTGGTGATCGGCGGTGGCGACGAGGCTGACGGTTGAGCAGATATCTGAGGAGATGGAGCCATCGTAAATGGCGTTAAAAGCTTGCCAGATGTGCTCCTCGTAACCCAGGACGTAGTATTCCTGGTAGCCGGTGGGCTTGGCGCGGGCTGGCACTGCCATCAGACATAGGAGTGATAGCAGGAGACCGGCAAGCGCAAAGGGAGCGAGGCGCTTGGGTTTTTTATAGATCTGATTAGTCGGAATTCTCATTGAGCCTTAATTACTTGACGCTTTCATTTGTCTAAACCTTCCGCCGGTATCGTGGGGCGGTTTTTTGTCTGCCATCTAAGCGGCGGATGTGGAGGCCCGATGGAAATCTGTGCTACAGGGGGATTTGTCTTCAGTATCCATTCCATTATACGCCATTATCGTCAAGTTTGCGTAAGAGAAAGCTTAAAATAAGTCGATATGCCAGCTCGCTAAGGCGCGCTTGGACAAAATGCCGGTAGGGTGGTAGACTGGTTCTAAGGACAATACCCGTGAATGAACTATATTCCTGGGTAGGAGACCAACCCCCGTTGGGCGGTTTTATATTATCAAAAACAAGAAACGGCCAACGGGGGTTGGCCTACTACCCATAAGGCGATTGAGTCGACACTCATTCACGGGTATTGGTTCTAAGGAGGTGATTGATTTGGCGCTGTGGTTATCGAGCGAAGAACGCGCGATGTTAGAAGGCGAATTGGGGCCCGGTGTGCGCAAGGGGATGGAGATCGTCGTCGCGCTGGGGCGAATTTACGGCGCGCGGCGATTGACGCCGGTGCGCGCTGTCCAGATCGCCGGGGTCAGTTATCGCAATTTGGGGGAGGCCGGATTACATTTCCTCTCCGAATGGGCGGATCAAGGCGCGCGCGCCCGCGTCCCCGCGACTCTCAACCCCGCCGGGATGGATTTGCGGGCCTGGCGCGAGCTGGGCTTTTCGGAGACCTTCGCCCAGCGTCAGTTAGCCGTGATCGCGGCTTTCGAGCGATTGGGCGTGCGGACTACTTGCACTTGCGCGCCTTATCTCGTCGGATCTGTCCCGGAGATGGGCGAGCACGTGGCCTGGGCCGAATCGTCGGCCGTGAGTTATGCCAACTCGGTGCTGGGCGCGCGCACCAACCGGGAGGGCGGGCCCAGCGCGCTGGCCTCCGCCGTCACCGGACGGACGGCGGCCTATGGGCTGCACCTGGACGAAAATCGCAGCGCGACCTTGCGCGTCGATGTGCGTTGCCCCGTCCGTTCCCTGGCCGATTTCGGCGCGTTGGGCTATCTGGTGGGGCAAGCAGCCCAGACCCGTGTCCCCTACTTCGTGGGCTTGGGCGCGCCGGACGATTTGACTTGGGGCGCGGCTTTGAAAGCCCTGGGCGCAGCCATGGCCGCCAGCGGCGCTGTGGCGCTCTACCACGTGGATGGGGTCACACCGGAGGCCCGCCAGGCCGACGTCCTGGCCCCCGAACGTGAAACCTTGGTGGTGGACGACCTGCGGCCTGCCTATGTCGCGCTCAACGCCGCTCTTCCAGCCCAGCGCGCCGTCGACCTGGTGTGGTTCGGGTGCCCCCACGCCGACCTGGCGGAGATCGCCGACGTCGTGCGCCGGCTCGACGGGCGGCGCGTCAAGACTGCCCTGTGGATCACGACGGCGCGCGACGTGCGGGAGCGGGCGCAGGCGGAGGGGTTGTTGCAAGCGGTGGAGGTCTGCGGCGGGCGCGTCGTGGCCGATATGTGCGCCGTCGTCGCCCCTATGCAGGAGTTGGGGTTCCGCACGCTGGCGACTCCCTCCGCCAAGGGCGCGACCTATCTCCCGTCCCACGCCGGGCTGCTCGTGCGCTATGGTTCAGTCGCGCAATGTGTGGAAGCGGCGGCGACCGGCGTCTGGCCTGCGGTTATCGCGGATCGCTGATCGCGTGTCGCGTATCGCGGATCGCTGATCGCGTGTCGCGTATCGCGTATCGCTTATCGCGTGTCGCGTATCGCTTATCGCGTATCGCGTATCGCGTATCGCTTATCGTGTATCGCGTGTCGCGTATCGCTTATCGCGTATCGCGTGTCGCGTGTCGCTTATCGCGGATCGCTGGGTGGTATCTGTAATTTGATCGCGTCTTCTTCCGTGTCTGTCACGGGCAGACGCGCTCCTGTCTCTGCTATGTAGAAGCCCACTTCCCAGCGGTATTGGCCCGGCGGGCTGTCCGGGCGGACGTCAATCTCGTGTGTGTCGGCGACGACCTCTCCCGCCATCCACAGGCTGGTGGGATAGGTCCCGCCTACCGGTTGACTGTCGTGCTGGCCCTCCATCGCGCCGTCGGGCCCCCAGAGATGGACGAACACGGTGTAATTCTCGTCCATCTCGGTCAACGCCTGCCAGTACAGGGTGAGTGTCAGGCGCTCGCCTGGCGTCACGTCGCTGGTCGATAGGTCATAGCCTAACAATTGCACCCGGTCGCCCAGCGTCGTCCGATTATCGACTGTTGACGTGAGCGGATGGGCCATCGCGGGCGTCTCGAACGAGCGCGCCATCGCCTGGACGGCGACGCAATTGATGTCCCGCGTGACGCCGCCCACCTGAAGCCGTAACGTGTATTGGCCGGGCGGCGTATCCCGGGGCAGGCGAGGATTGTAATGATCGAAGACCACCTCGCCAGCGCGCCACTCGGACGTGGGATAGGCGCCATGCACCGGCGCGCCCCGGTAGAGCGTGAGATCGGCCGCGTTACCCTCCAGGCTCAACACCACGTCCTGATCGGGGAGCGTGTTCTCATTCGCCTGCCAGAAAAGGGATAGGTAAAGCCGCTCACCGGGACGCAGGATGGCGCATGCGACATCGGTCGGCGTATTCAGCGTCGTTCCCAACAACGTGAGTCCCCCAACCCGGACGTCTAGCCGTTCACCGATGTGCGCGTCGACCGCTTCCGGCGGCGGCGGTTCGCTGGGCCGTTCCAACCGGACGGGAAACGTCACGTAGGTCCCCGCGTAACGCCCGGCGTCATCCAGCGCTGGCAGATGTGTATCTCCACCGGAGGAATAGAAGCCGAAGCGCACGACGTAATCGCCGGGCGGCGCGCCGGCATGCGTCGAAATCGTCAAGCGGTCCAACACCCGCTCGCCCGCCGTCCACTGCTCGGCCGGATAGTGAAAGGGGTGCGCTTCCCCCCACACGAAACCCCAGGGATCGACCAAGCGGGCCACAGGCCCGTAGTCCCCCAGATTGGGCCGGTTTAACACCTCCCACCAGGCCGTTAGCGCAAGTTCTTGGCCGCTCTGGGTCGCTCCGGCGACGTCATAGCCCAGCACCCGCGCCGCGTGGGCCAGGTTCGCCGAAAGCGGTTGGGACGGCGTCAAATTCATCTCCTGATTCACGCGATAGACCCAGAAGGCCGGCGCGCCATCCGGCCCGAGTGCGCTGTAGACCTGGCTCTCGGCCGGCAATATCGACTCGATCCACGCGACGCCATCGGAGGCGGAGCGGGGGATGAGAATCAGCCCACTCCCCTCGGCCGGTATGACCAGCGTCTGTCCGCCGCGGAGCCAGCGAATTGCGCCGTAATCATCTGCCAGGAAGGCCAGCGTCGGGTGGCGATAATGGATGCTGGCTACGTAGGGCGTCGCGTTTGATAGGTCTCGCCGGTTCAGATAATCGGCCACGTCGCTCAGATCGCCGTCGGCGGCGTAATACAGGGCGGCCGAGGGCGCCCAATCGTGGAAGTAGCGCTGGGCGGAGGCGGAGAGGGAGATGAGCGGCAGCAGGCAGAGGATGGCGACACCGATCCACCGCCAGGGGTGGGATAACCGGTCGGAAATCCAGCTTCCCAATTCAAAGAGCGCCAGGGCGGGAAAGATGTACACGAAAGGCAGCAGGCCCACCGCGCGCAGATTGCTGGGCGTGATCTCGCCGGTCGCCAACGCGCTGGGGAGCAGCATCACTGGCAGGGCGGTCAGGAGGAAGACGCGGGAGGCTGGCAGAAGGCGGCGCGCGACCGGCGACCGCGCCACGAGCACGGCGAGGACGCCCATGACGAACAACAGGGCCGGCAACGGGAGGCCGCACATCGGCGCGAAGATGGGATGGCCCGGCAGGTTGAAGCGCACGTATGGATCGCCCTGAATGAAGAACATCTTCAAGCAGGCTCGAACGCCTCCCCAGGCCGCTCGCCAATCGCTGGACGCGACCTGGCTCATGCGGTTGAAAAAGCTGCCGGGGTGCGTCAACCAATAGTGGGCCAGCGGGGCCAGCGCCAGGGCGGCCGCGACGCCGAACAGCGCCGTCTGCGCCCAGACGTTGGGGCGGCGATCGGTTTGGGTTCGCCGTTTCTTTTGCTCTTTGACGAGTGTGACCAGAAAGGCCGCCGCCAGGGGGATGGGGAACGCGCGGGCCGCCAGGTAGGTGTGCGCCGTCAGCCCGCAAAAAAGCCCCGCCAGGACGATCCAGGCCCAGCTCGACCTGCGGCCCGAGAGCCGCCAGCCGCGCCGCCAGCCGCGCCGCCAGCCGCGCCATAGCGCGCCGACGGTCAGCGCTTGCATGAGCGGCTGGGTCACGGCGCGGAAGCCGTAGCGGCTCAAGGTCACGTGCCAGAAGGAGGTCGCCAGAAACGCGCCGGTCAAGAGCGCCACCCAGCCCGCTCCCCGGCGACCGTGGAACAGTTCCCGCGTCATCCAGATGGTCGCGGCGACCGTGAGCAGCCCCGCTGCGGCCGCGCTCAAACGCAGCGCCAGCGCCGACCCGCCGATGAGGCGCATCCAGAGCGCGGCCCAATAGAAAAACAGCGTCTCCTTACCGGTGTAGGAGGGGATGAAGATCGGTCGTTGGCTTTGCCAGGCGATCTCGTGGGCCAGGATGCCATTGGCCGCTTCGTCGTAATGCAACCCCAACGGCAACGCCGGTAAACGATACAACCGCAGTCCCGCCGCTGCGAGCAGAACCAGCAAACACCCCAACCTGAAACCTGAAACCTTTAACTTCAAACCATTACCCTCGGACCAACAACACCCCTGCCGCGGTCATTGTCGTTACCAGGGCCGCCGGAGCCAACAGACGGTAGACCGGTCCCCATTCCGCCTTGAAGTAGACCCGCGTCAGCGCCAGGCATAGGTGGACGGGCGAGAGCATCGTGCCCACGAAACCGCCCGCGAACAGCCAGATGGTCCAGCCCGGTGTGAGCCCGCCGTTACTCATCACCAGCGGCATCACGACTGGAAAGCCGATGCTGAACGCAGCCGCCATCAGGCCGGTCAGCAGGCCGGCGATGAAGGGCGCGCCAAACGTCACCGCTATCACCGGGACGCGCAAGTCGGTCAGCGCGCTTGAGACGGCCTGCACCGCCCCGCTGCTCTCCAGGACGCTACGAAAGATCAACGCGCCGAAGATGACGACGACCGTCTGCCAGGGAATGCGGTCGCGCCAGATAGCCCATATCTCCCCCGGCTTGATATGCTTAATCGCCATCATCAGCCCGATGGTCACGATCAGGCTGGCGACCAGCGTCAACTCCTCCGGGATGGGGAGCGTTAAGGATAGGACAATCACCAACGCGATCGGCCAGATACTGGCAGTTAGCGTTTTGAGGTTTTGCGCGCGCGTCGTCGATTTGGCGGGCGCCAGGCCTTTCCGAGGCAATCCCCACAACCCAAAAAACAATCCGCCTAACACCGAAGCGATGACCAGGGGCCACGATGCGCTGGCCAACTGGGTCGTCGTCAGGCCCAGCAAGGCCGCGCCTAACATCATCGAGGGGTAGATGGGGAAGACCGGTTCCCAGATGTGGCGAAACCAATAGTTGACGAAGGTCTTGCGCGCCTCGTTCACCTTGAGATGGTCGCCTACCTCGTCCACCATCGGGGCAGAGAACATCGCGCCGCCGACCATGGGTAGGAAGCCGATCAGCGCGGGCAGGGCGGCGATCACGATGCGTCCGTTGGCGATCAATGCTTCCAACGCCTCGACCATGCCCTTCATGCTGGCGGTCTGGCGTAGCATCTCTCCCAGAGTCATAATTAGCACCACCACCAGCGCCAGGCGGAGCGTCAACATGTCGACGGTGGTCCGGAGCGCGTCCTGCGCCGCCGCCCCGAGCGGGTAGTCGAAGAGCAGCGCCGCTGCAAAAGAGGCCAACGTCAGCGTCAACCCCAGGTTCCACTTGCGGCTCAACAGCGCCACGATCCCGATAAAGATAAGTGTTAATTTTAGCAATGCGATCACGTCAGATTCCTTTTTTGCATTACGTAAATGGAGGCTCCCCAGCGAATTGCGGCGAGCCCCCGGTTTTGTTTCGACGGGCGACTTGATGACTCACGTGCGCGCTACACGTCAAAATAAAGTTCCATCTCGTAGGGATGGGGGCGGTTGCGCACCTGGTAGTATTCCGATTCCATCTTGAAGTCGATCCAGCGCTCGATCATGTCCACGCTGAAGACGTCGCCGGCCAGCAAGAAATCGTGATCCGTCGCCAGGGCGTCCAGCGCCTCCTTGAGCGAGGCGGGCAACGGTTTAATCGCCGCCCGTTGCTCGTCTGTCCAGGAGAAAACGTCGGCGTCAATCGGCCCGAAACCGGCTTCGGTGGGGTCAATTTGCCGCTTAATGCCGTCTAACCCGGCCAGCAGTTGAGCCGCCAACGCCATATAGACGTTACAGGTCGCGTCGGGCGGCCGGAACTCGAAGCGCACCTGATCGGGTTGGGTGGCGTAGCGCGGGATACGCACGGCCGCGCTCCGGTTGCCGACGGAGAAGAAGGCGTTAACGGGCGCTTCATAACCGGGCACGAGGCGACGGTAGGAATTGGTGCTGGGGTTGGTGAGAGCAAGCAGGGCCGGGCCGTGGTGCAGCAACCCGCCGATGTAGTAGAGGGCTACGTCGCTTAGCAGTCCATATCCGTCGGGATCGTAGAACACATTGTCTTCCCCTTTGAAAAGATGTTGGTGGAAGTGCATCCCTGAACCGGCCTCGCCATATAAGGGTTTGGGCATATAGGTGACCGTATAGCCGCGTTGGTGGGCGACCATCTTGGAGACGTATTTGACGATCATCGTCATATCGCCCGCTTCCAACAGTCCGATCAAAGGCGTCTCAATCTCGCATTGTCCGGGGCCGCCCACCTCGTGGTGATGGTACTTGACCGCCACGCCCATCTCGTGAAGACGCATGCTCATCTCGGCTCGCAAATTGTAAAGCGTGTCCTTGGGCGGGATGGCGTGATAGCCTCCGTGCAGTGGGATGTAATGACCGTGTCCCCCCTCGCCGCTGCGCCAATCCGCCTCGCCCGATTCGACGCTGTATCCGGCGTGGTTTATCGCGTTCTCGTAAGACACGCTGTCGAACACGTAGAACTCAAATTCCGGCCCCCACAAGCTGCGGTCGGCGACGCCGCTCTGGATGAGATAGATTTCGGCCCGGCGGGCGATGTTGCGGGGGTCGTTGGGGAAATCGGCCTTCGTGTCCGCTTCCAGGGTGTTGCAAATGAAGCTGAGCGTCGGTATCTCCCAGAAAGGGTCGATGAAAGCGGTGGAGAGGTCTGGAACCAGCACCATATCTCCAGCCTTGACCGATTTCAATCCCACCGACGAGCCATCGAACCCTACCCCATCCGCCATCAACGCCGGAGTAAACTGGTCACAGGGAATCGTGAGATGACGCCAGCGTCCCCATAAGTCAGAAAACTTGAGGTCGATCATCTCTATTTTCTGTTCCTCTACAAACTGACGCGCCTCTTGGAACGTGGCAAACATTGCTGCTCCTTTCAGAAGAGATAGATAGTTGCCTACAATCAGAGTCAGCTAAATAAACGACTACAGCCCTCCCGGTTGATTTTGACAGATCAGCCGGGAGGGCTGTATGCATTAGGTAGCGGGGCCAGGATTCGAACCTGGGACCTCCGGGTTATGAGCCCGACGAGCTGCCTCTGCTCTACCCCGCAACGTGCTGCGCATTATACCGCGGAGTTTAGATATTGTCAAGTGGTGTCTAACCTATTCTCGATCATCGTTTTGAGCGTCATCCGGCAAATCTCCTTCGTCCCCTGGATTGACGTTGGCATTGGGGTTGGCATTGATAATGACGAGCACCTCGCCTGGTCGTGTCATCTTCAATTCTTCTCGCGCCCATTGTTCTACGTAGGCTTCCGATTGTACGTAGGATAAGCGCTCGATGAGCGCCTCGTGGGCGGCCTGTTCGTCGGCCACGATTTTTTCCAGGCGGGCCTCTTCCAGCCGCATCTGGCGGGCGTACATTAGTTGGCGTCCAAAACCCCACGCCAGACCGCCGATGACGAGCAGCGCCAGGATGGTCACTATGCCCATCGCGAATTGATCTCGGTTCAGTTTGAGTTTAGGAAGGTTCACCGCGCACCTCGATTGTTGGATTTGCTTGTTTAAGATGATACATCAATTCTCTATCGGCGTCAAGCGCCCCTATCAGACCGCATCATGCCCCCAACAAAAAAAGAGGTGGTTGCCCACCTCTCTTGTGCAGGTGCCGAAGGTGGGATTTGAACCCACATGGGCGTGAAGCCCACTGCGTCCTGAACGCAGCGCGTCTGCCTGTTCCGCCACTTCGGCTTGTTTTTAAGTAAACCTGAGAGCGAATATTATTTTACATCAAACGCTCAGGTTGTCAAGAGGGGTAGTCGGTCAATCGTCCGCTCTGATGAGCACGCGGCGGGGCACGATCCACCATTGGGCGACGTTCTGGAAGCGATCGGCCGGAGAGACCAACGGGCTGATCTGGACGCCGTAGATTCGCTCGTTGACGCCGTAGGTATAGACTGGGACGTAGAGCAACATCGCTGGCGTCTCTTGGACGAACAGTCCCTGGAACTCGTCGTATAGCGCTTGACGCATCTCGCGCCCATTGACGATGCGCGCCTGTTCGATCACCTCGCTGATGCGACGGTGGGCGAAACCGGCGTAGTTCTGGCCGTTCTCAATCTGCTCCTCGTGCCAGAACGGATAGGGATCCGGGTCGCCCGGCAAGGCCAGGTAGACGAGCGCCGCGTCAAAATCTCGATTGTTCAGCGCCTCGTAAAGCTTCTGTGACGACACGATCTCGACGGTCGTCGTGACGCCTACGGCGGCCCATTGTTCGGTCGCCAACGTCGCCGCGCTGACCCGTTCCGGTTCGCTAGAGGTGAGCAACGAAAACGTCAACATCTGTCCATCCTTGCGTCTCTCCGTCCCGCCTGGCGGGACCAACCATCCCGCCTCGTCTAGCAACGCTCCCGCCTGACCGGGATCGTACTCGTAACGGGAAACGTCTTCCTTGTAGGCCCACGAGCCGGGCAAGATAGGACTATGGGCTATCAGGGCCTGCCCATGCAGCGCTTCGTCGATGATCCGTTGTCGGTCAAGGGCGTACATCAGGGCCTGTCGCACCTTTTGCTCTTGCAGGTATGGTCGATTCGGGCGATCCAGGTTGAGGAATATCAACCCCTGTCGGGCTGTTCGAGCGGAGTAGAGGTTTAAGTCGCTTACATCTCTGGCGTGCGAAAGATACGCCGGCGGCACCCGCGCTATCCCGTCCACCTCGCCGGCCTTATACGCTTCGATAACCGCCTGCTCGGTGGGGTAGAAGCGGAATTGTATGCGGTCCAGGTAAGGCGCGTCACCTTCGTAACGGGAGAATTGTTCCAAGATCAGGGACGTGATGATCTCCTCATCGACGCCGATCTCCGCTAGCTGAAAAGGGCCGTTGCCGATGGGATTCAGGTTGAATTCCAGGCTTGGCAGGTCGGAGGCGCTAACGCCTCCCAGGATGTGGGCCGGCAATAGCCCAAAAGTGGTGTAATCGAGGAATGGGGCGTAGGGTTGGTCGTCGGGCAGTTTGAAGCGCACGGTCAGGCGGTTGACTCGTTCCACCTCGACCACTTGCCAGACGCTGCTTCCCAATTCGACGGGGCCGGGAAAATCGGGGTCTTTCAGCAGATTGATGGTAAAGATCACGTCGTCAACGGTGACGGGTTTGCCGTCGTGCCAATAGGCGTTGGACCGTAAGTGGAACGTATAGGTCAGGCCGTCCAGGGTGGCTTGCCACTCGCGGGCCAGGTCGGCTTCCACCTCGCCGTGAGCGTTCAGGCGGGTCAATCCGCGGAACAGCAGCGCGCATAGGTCGTGGTCGACTTGATTGGGTCTGTTGTACCCACTCAAGAGGGGGTTCAAATAGACGGGCGAACCGGCGATTCCCTCGACGTAGGTTCCGCCTTGGCCTGGACGCACCACCGTGGTGTAATTGACGGCCAGGTAGGCGAGGAGAATGCCGACCAGGATGACGCCCAGGAGGATGAGAACGACCTGCCACCAGATGTGTCGAGTCACGCGCCAAGGCCTCCCTTACAGCCATCGAAGCCGCGACAGCTAAACACAGGTCTATGGGGCTGCATATGGCCTCCAGCCAAGCCCCCCCGAGGGTGGGGGGGATGAGTGGAGGGCGAATACGGAATCTCGTTCGTCAGGTTCTAGCCGGTGACGATGACGTTGAGTATGGTGATGAGGAAAAAGGCGACGGAAAGCCCAATTGTGACGTTGAAAAGCGTGCGCTCGACGCCGCGTCGTTTCTTGTACACGGCGGTCTCGGCGCCGCCAAACACGCCGCCCATCCCGCCGCTCCGGACTTGTAAGAGAATCACGGTGATTAAGGCGATGCTGATGATAATCTGCGCGATGTTGAGATAAAGACCCATGTAAATCACTCCTCTAACTTGACTAGGGTTTGATAGGCTACTGCCATTTTGATCGTAAATCTGCCTGATTTAATACTCCCGGTGGAATGAATTCGCGGTATTCAGGCATTTCAGGCGAGATTATAACATACTCCAGGCGCATCGACAAGACGCGGGCGGGGGATGCTAGCGGGCGTCGGAGAACAGATCGGGCGGCGCGCCGGGCGGAACGAGAATGCGCAGCGCGCGCGGCGCCACCTCGACCGCCACCGGGGTAGCGTTCAGGGGGTCGCCGTCCACCTGGACCGGCATCTGATCGTCCGCGTCGACGTGGATGCGCCGCGCCTGACGGTAGACGACCTGGGGGTCTTGTAGATACCGCTGTCCCAGGATTTTGACCAGGTGGTGCAAGATGTAAGAAAAGCCCACCCCTTTGAAGACGAAGACGTCCAGCAGTCCGTCGTCTATTCGGGCGTCGCGGGCGACGTCGAACACGCCGCCGTATTGCCGGATGTTGCTTATGAGAATCAAAAGTGTGCGTTCCCGCACCGGTTGGCTGTCGATCAAGACACGCGCGAGCGTCCCTTTGAAATCGCGGGCGACCATAAAGGCGGCGAAAATGTAGGGCAAGGCCCCCAGGCGCTTGGTATGGCGGGGGCGGGGCTCCATCTGGGTGGTCACCTGGGCGTCCAGGCCGACGCTGGCCCAGCATAGGAAATGATGCCCGTTGACTCTGCCCACGTCGACGCGACGCATCGTCCCCTTCAGCAGGCCATTAGCCGCCTCGCGCAGGCGTAACGGGTTGAGCAGGGCGTAGGTCGGGACGCCCAACTGCTTGGCCCAGAGATTGCCTGTTCCGACCGGTATCACGCCCAGGGCGGTCTCCGTTCCTACCAATCCATTGACCGCGTCGTTTACCGAGCCATCCCCGCCAGCCACGAGCACGACGTCGCGCTTCGCCTGAGCGGCTTCCCGCGCTTTGCTTATCCCATCCCCCGGCTTCTCGGTCGCTGTCACGTCGATGGTCCAACCGGACTGCTCCAGGTAGGTGCATATCTGCTTGATTTCGCGGCGCGCGTCTCGCGGGCCGGCCACCGGGTTGTAGATTAGCTGAGCTTTCATTCTTCTCCTTCCTCTCGAAATTATAGCACGCTCACCCGCCTTGGCAATCCTTGCCGATGGCGTAGATTTAGAGTAAAATACCCTCATTCAGTGAATTGCACGTGTTTGAGTCGGAGTGAAAAAAATGACATCGGATTTGCTCAATAATCGGTATCGACTGTTAGAACTGGTGGGTTCCGGCGGTATGGCGGCTGTGTATCGGGGGCTGGACACGCTTCTCCAGCGTCAGGTGGCGATCAAACTTCTGCGGGAGGGATTCGCAGGCGATCCATCATTTCTCGCCCGTTTCCAGCGTGAAGCCAGAGCCGCAGCCAGGCTTGATCACCCCAATATCGTGACGGTGCACGACGTGGGGCAGGATGGCGATCGTCATTATATCGTGATGGAATATGTCGATGGGCAGGATCTCAAGGCCTTCATCCGTCAGCGTGGGCGCTTGAGTGTCCATCAGGCGGTCGACATTGCTCTCCAGATCTGCGCCGGAGTCGGGCACGCCCATCGAGCCGGCATCATCCATTGTGACATCAAGCCGCAGAACGTGCTCGTCACCCGGGAGGGACGGGTCAAGGTCACCGATTTTGGCATCGCGCGGGCGCTTTCTGAATTGGGCATCACCGAATCCGACATTGTTTGGGGCAGCCCGCTCTATTTTGCGCCGGAGCAGGCGGCCGGGGATGCGCCGTCGCCTGCTTCCGACGTGTACAGCGTCGGGGTAATTATGTACGAGATGTTGTCCGGCCTGCCGCCCTTCCAGGCGGAGAAGCCGGCCGCTTTGGCGCTGATGCATATGCGAGAGGATCCACCTCCGTTGGGGGCGCGCAATCCTCAGACGCCGGCGCAACTGGAATGGATTATCCGCAAGGTCCTGTCGAAGGAACCGGCGGCCCGATACCGTACAGCCGAACAATTAGCCCACGTGCTCAAGGAATACAGCCGGCAGAGTGAGCAGCAGACGGGGTGGCAACCTATCGCGTCCATCGACGCGGAGATGGCCGCCGCCCCCGCCCCTCCAGTTGCGCCGTCGCCCTCCGCGGCCCGATCGCGGCCCGCGCCGCCTCCGGACGCGCCCGATCGCTGGGCCGGGATTTTGGGCGCTATCGCCCTCGTCGCCGTGGCGGGCCTCGTGCCATTGTGGGGCTCCGTATACAACCGGTATTCGACCCCGCCTGTTATGCCGCCTATCGCTACAGCGACTTCGATGATCACGCAGACGCCGGAGGCGGCTATGGCGATTGTTCCCGACGTGCTGGGTAAATCCAGGGATGAGGCGCAACGCATGCTGGAGCTGGCGGAACTTCGCTTCACCATGCTCGAAGAGCGTTTCGAGCAGGGCGTCGAAGAGGGGATTGTTCTGGAACAGACGCCGGCGGCGAACTCGTCGGTTCCCCCGAATTCCGAGGTGGCGCTCGTCATCAGCGCGCCGGGTCGCGAGCTCACGATGCCCGATCTGATAGATTACCCGGTCGACATCGTGCGGGACGGATTGGAAACGGACGGTTTGATCGTTCACGTCGATGAGGTGTGGAGTCCCAGGCCTCGGGGGATGATATTGGAACAAGCGCCGGATCCTCAAAATCAGATTCGAGATGGAGAGACCGTGACGTTGACGGTCAGCGGCGGGGTCGATTTGCCCATCCCTTTGGACGTCAATTTCGCCGATATGTTCATTCTGGAAGACGCTGTGTTGCCGCATGGGCGGTTGCAGCCGGGGCAAGATGTCAATTTCACGCTGCGATGGTACGTCAAGCGGGGCGTTACCACGCATTACGTGGTCTTTGTGCATCTTCTGACGCCAGATGGGCGGTTGGTGACCCAGCAGGACGTTGAGCCGAACCCGCCGACCAGCAATTGGACGCCCGGCGCGCGGGTCGAAGATCGGCGCCAATTGACGATTCTGGCCGATCAACCCGCCGGCCGATACCAATTGCGCGTCGGGCTCTATCCTCGGGGGGATACGAGTTATCGATTGCCGATCGTGGACGCCGGCGCGACGAGCGCCGAGAATAACAGCGCGCTGATCACCGAAATTGAGCTGGGGCCGTAAGCGGGCGATCTGGGTGATCTGGTTCTAACGAAACGCTAATCTCCCGCCCTTGCATGAGCTAAGCGGGATATGGTATAATGTAGGGGTGGGGATAATGACTGATCTGCGCATAACTTTCTTACTACTTTCCCTATGGCGTGTTCGATTGATTTAGTTTCACATGCTTGGATCAGAAAAAATTAATGGACCGGCGCATCAGTGGATGAGCAAATAGCGCCTGGTCGAGTGAATGGAGGAAAACAGTGCGTTCAAAATCGGGAGGAAGTTCGTTTATCTACCTGATTATTCTCGTAGCGATTGGCTTTTTGATCTACAGCACCATCACCAGGGGTATGGGAAGCGCTGAACAAACGTCCCTGACTGATATCGCGGAGCAGATTGATCGGGGGAATGTGGCAGGCATTCGCATTGAGGGGAATAATCTGACAGTTGAGTTAAAGAATGGTACCGAGTTGATGGCCAATAAAGGGGCTGAGGCGACGGTTACCGAGCAGTTGTTGAATGTTGGGGTTAGTGAAGCGCAGTTGAAGACCATCGACATTGAAGTCGTGCAGCCGCCGGATTGGGTGATGCTGCTTAACGCCGGGGGGTCGATCTTGCTGGTGGGCGCTATGCTCGTCGTGGGTTATCTGATGTTGCGCCAGTTTCAGGGCGCCAATAACCAGGCGTTGGCATTTAGCAAAAGCCGAGCCCGGATGTATACTGGCGACCAGCCGACGGTGACCTTTGAGGATGTGGCCGGCGTCGATGAAGCGCAGGAGGAATTAAAGGAGATCGTCGAATTTCTCCAGGAACCGGAGAAATTCGTCCAACTGGGCGCCCGCATACCCAAGGGGGTCTTGTTGGTCGGCGCGCCGGGCACGGGGAAGACGCTCCTCGCCAAGGCGGTCAGCGGAGAGGCCGGCGTTCCCTTCTTCTCCATCTCTGGTTCCGAGTTCGTGGAGATGTTCGTCGGCGTCGGCGCATCGCGGGTGCGGGACCTGTTTGAACAGGCGAAGAGGCATAGCCCCTGCATCATCTTTCTCGACGAGATAGACGCGGTGGGTCGTCATCGGGGGGCCGGGCTGGGCGGTTCGCACGATGAGCGAGAGCAGACGTTGAACCAGATATTGGTCGAGATGGACGGTTTCGATACCGACACGAACGTCATCATTATGGCCGCGACCAACCGCCCCGACATCTTGGACCCGGCGCTCTTGCGACCGGGGCGCTTCGACCGTCGCGTGGTGCTGGATCGCCCCGACATCAGAGGGCGGGAGGAAATTCTGGCTATACACGTCCGGGGCAAGCCATTGAGCGCTCAAGTCGACCTGCACACGGTCGCCAAAGCGACGCCCGGCTTTGTGGGCGCCGATATCGAGAACCTGGTCAACGAAGCCGCGATCCTGGCGGCCCGTCGCAACAAGAAGATCATTGAGATGCCCGAATTTCATGAGTCGATTGAGCGGGTCATCGCCGGGCCAGAGCGCAAGAGTCGTCTCATATCGGAGCATGAGAAGCGCATCACCGCCTATCACGAGGCGGGGCACGCCATCGTCGCTCACGTTTTGACCCATTGCGATCCGGTTCACAAGGTTTCCATCGTCTCGCGCGGGATGGCGCTGGGTTACACGATGGCGCTGCCGGACGAGGATCGCCGGATGTTGAGCCAGGCCAAGATTGAGGATGATCTGGCCTTCTCGCTGGGCGGCCGGGCGGCCGAGGAGTTGGTCTTTGAGGATGTGACCACGGGCGCGGCCGACGACCTGGAGAAGGTGACGGAACGAGCCCGGGCGATGGTCACGCGTTACGGGATGAGCAAAAAGCTGGGGCCCATGACCTTTGGGCAGAAGGAGGAGCTGGTCTTCCTGGGCAAGGAGATTGGTGAACAGCGGGATTACAGCGAGGCGGTGGCCAAGGAGATTGACGCTGAAGTCAGCCGAATCGTCAGTAAAGCGTATAATCGGGCGGGTGAGGTCTTGAAACGTCACCGGGCTCAATTGGATGCCATCGCCCAACGGCTCATTGAGGTCGAAACTCTGGACGCTCAAGAGTTTATCGCGCTCTTCGAGGGCGCGCCCTCTTCGATGGGCGGGGCCGAGAAATCGCCCCATACTCCAGAAAGCCCGCCTTCTGCTGGGGCCGAGCGCTCGACCGTACAGCGGGACTCGTCAACGCCAGCGTTGGACACGGCCCCGGCGCCGGCCTGATCGGCGATAAGGATTTGGGAATAAACAACTTTTCCATTTGCCCGAAGATTGAAATCATTGGCTAATACAGAAAGTGCGTTTCAACGCACTACAACCCGTGATTTAACCTGTTTCAACAGGTTTCCTGTGTTAGCGGGGCATTTCAATGCTCCGCGATCCGAAACAAAGATTCAGCCCGTCCCTGGCGCGATATCATCAAGGCGGCGATAAAAAAAGGCGGAGACTGAAAAGTCTCCGCCTTTTATGTAGGGCGAACGCATTTATCGCTCCTAGCCCTTGCAAGCAAGGCCCGCCCTCGTCCCCGAGGGCGAATTCAGAAGAACAGGCAACCACCGCTGCGCTACGGAAGTTTTTGGCACAATAGCCGACCCCGAGACGGGGTCTAGGCGCGTATTTTATCCAAATGCGTTTGCCCTGTATCTTCTCAATAAACCCAGGGGCTTGTTCGTAGTAGGCGCTTCAGCGCCCCTTTGGCTCTGGCTCAGTCCAGGTTAGGAGGCCTCTTCGGCCAATCGCTTCTTTTCCTCCTCAAGCAGCACTCGGCGCAACACCTTGCCCACCATCGTCATCGGGAGTTCGTCCCGGAATTCCACGTACCTGGGCACTTTGTAGGGCGCCATATTCTCCTTGCAGAATTCGATGATCTCTTCTTCGGTCGCGGTCTCTCCTTCTTTGAGGACGACGTAGGCTTTCACCCGCTCTCCCTTTCCAGGGATCGGTATGCCGACCGCGGCGCCGGCCTCGACCTTGGGATGCTGGAATAGCACTTCTTCGACTTCTCGGGGGTAGATGTTGTACCCGCCAGCGCCGAGGATCATGTCCTTCTTGCGATCGACGATCTGGAAATAACCGTCCTCGTCCATCTGGGCGATATCCCCGGTGTAGAGCCAACCGTCGCGCAGGACGTTGGCGGTCTCGGTGGGCATCTGCCAGTATCCCTTCATCACCTGGGGGCCCTTGACGGCCAATTCACCCACCTCGCCGGGGCCCAGGTCGCGTTGCCCAGATTCCGCATCGACGATCCGGGCCAGGGTGCTGGGGAAGGGCAGGCCAATCGTCCCGACGCGGTTTTCTCCGTAGATGGGGTTGGCGTGGGTGACCGGCGTCGCCTCGCTCAACCCGTAGCCCTCGACCAGTTTCCCCTTGGTGAGTTTCTGGAATTGTTGTTGCACTTCGACCGGTAACGGCGCAGCGCCGCTGATGCAGGCCTTGATGGATCTGACGTTGTACTTGGAGATGTCGGGGTGATTGATGAGCGACACGTAGAGCGCCGGCACGCCGGGGTAGAGCGTGGGTTGATGCTTGTTGATCGACTTGAGGATGTGAACCAGGACGCGGGGGTTGGGGATCAGCAATAGACTCCCGCCCACCAGAATCCCCAGGTTCATACAGGTGGTCATCGCGTAACTGTGGTACAGAGGCAGGGAGGTCAACACGATCTCCTCCCTATCAACCAGGCGAGGGAACCAGGCTCTTGTCTGCATCGCGTTGGCCTGGATGTTCCGGTGCGTCAATTGCGCTCCCTTGGAGACGCCTGTTGTGCCTCCGGTGTACATCAGGACGGCTGTATCCTCCATATCCACGTCGACCGGCGTTGGCTTATCGGGAGCAGTATCCAGGACGTCCTGGAACCACACCGCATCCGGATCGCCGGTGAGCTCCTGGTAATGGCCCTCTTTCTTCTCGGTGGCGACGGTAAAGAGGAATTTCAGCAGTGGGGGGAAGTACTCCTTGATGTTGGTGACAATGACGTGCTTCAGGGGAGTGTTGGCCTTGATTTTTTTGGCCAGCGGATAGGTTAAGCTCAGGGTCACGATCGTCTCGGCCCCGGCGTCCTCAACCTGATGTTGCAACTCGCGGGCCACGTACACCGGGTTGCAGGGCACGACGATGCCGCCGATCATCAACGTCGCGTAGTAGGCGATGGGAAATTGGGGGCAGTTGGGCAGATGCACGGCTACCCGATCTCCTTTCTTGACTCCCATAGCCTGTAGCGCGGCGGCGAAGCGCTTGGTCAGGTGGACAAATGTTCGATAGTCCATTTTAGCGTCCATCAGCGCGTTGCCAAGCGGTTCGACCACATTGCCGAAAATCATCGCTGTGTGATCTGGGTATCGCTCGGCTGTCTGGATGAGATTTTGCGTCACCGGGTAATCTGGCAACTCAATCTCGGCCGGTACCCCATCCTCGTAATGCTCAAGCCAAAGTTTTTCCATTTTTTTGACCTCCTCCTTATTCTAACCCGGACAACGCCGGAATCAACAGGAACTATCATAGGGTGATCCCTATGACTGTTATCAGTATATACAGATAAACTGAACAAGTCAAGAAAAAATGCACACGATTTGCGGGTTTTAGAGACAATTCAATGGCTCATCTCTGTTGAAATCGGTTTGTAGTGGGCGACTATTTGAGAATCTCTTGAGAATCCCTAAGAGAGTCTTAAATAATTGCTCTAGCCACTGTCCCAGGGGTGTTAATCGGCCCGAGGACGGGCCTCTGAGCGAATTTTTTAATAGCCTCTGCACAAAAAAGTCGCCCGTGATTTTTCACGGGCGACTTTTGACTGTCTAGGATCGGTTTGGGGTATCTTCTCAATGACTTGGGGGGAATCTGTTCGTAGTGCGCGCGCTAGATAGCGGCTTTAGTGCGCTTTTAGGGGCGCTGAAGCGCCTACTACGAACAAGCCCTCGGTTTATTGAGAAGGTACGGTTTGGGGTTATATTCGGTAAGCCTCTTCCCGAAGGATGCCAATGAAACGCAGGTTTCGATAATCCTCGGCGAAGTCCAGCCCATATCCGACGACGAACTCGTCCGGCACCTCGAAACCCACGAAGTCCAGATCGACGTCTATCTCGCGGCGGGAGGGCTTGTTCAATAAAGTGCATATCCGCAGGCTCGCCGGCCCGCGTGTGCAAAGGTTGCGGGTGACGTAATCCAATGTGCGGCCTGAGTCAATAATATCTTCGACGATCAACACGTGTCGCCCGTCGATGTTCTGTTCCAGATCCAGGAGGATGCGCACCACACCGCTGCTCATCGCCCGCGTGCCGTAGGATGAAATCTCCATAAAATTGATCTCGTGGCGCACGTTCAAGCAGCGGACCAGATCGGCCAGGAAGATAAAGGCGCCTTTGAGGATGCATACCAGGAGCAATTCATCCTCGTCGGTGTACGCGGCGTTGATCTCCGTTCCCAATTCCGCCACTCTCTGTTGAATGTCCTTTTCGGGGATCAGTATTTGGGCGATGTCGTCCATCAGGCCCATTTTGTTCTCCTCACTCGTATATTACTTCACGTGTCGACAAACTAACTCTGCTTTTCGTAGACCTCGCGTTTTAGCGCGCCGATGTAGGGCAGTGTGCGGAAGCGGTCGTTATAATCCAGGCCATAGCCGACGACCCACACGTCGGGGATCTCGAAACCCAGGTAATCTACATCCACGTCTACCTCCCGCCGGTCGGGCTTGCTGAGCAGGGCGCACGCGCGTAACGAGGCCGGGTTGCGCGCGTTGAACGTCCGCAGCAGGTATTTGATCGTATAGCCCGTATCGACGATATCCTCGACGACGAGGACGTGCCGGTCGGTGACGCTGGCCCGGGTGTCCATGATCAAGCGCACCGCCCCCGTGCTGACGGTACCTCGATTGTAACTGGAAAGGGCGATAAAATCAACGTGATGGACGATGCGCAGACGCCGGGCCAGGTCCGCCATAAAGATGAAGGAGCCCTTGAGAACGCCGACCAGCATCAGGTGATCGGCGTCGGCGTAGTCGGCGCTGATTTGACCGGCCAGCGCATCGACTCGCCGGGCGATGGTCTGCCCGTCTAACAGGATCCGCTCAATGGAACTAGGATGTGTCATGGTTATCTCGATTGCCTCCCGGGGGCAGAACGTCGTGACAGGCCCGGCAGCGCGCCTCATAGACCTCGCTGGCGCCTACCAGGATGATGGGGTCGTCGAAGGCGGCCGGTCGCCCGTCGATCAGGCGTTGCGTTCGGCTGGCCGGGCCGCCGCAAATGACACAGATCGCCTGGAGCTTATCGACTCGTTCGGCTCGCGTCATCAGCGCCGGCATGGGGCCGAAAGGTTCGCCCCTGAAGTCCATATCGAGTCCGGCGACGATGACGCGCTTGCCCTGGGCGGCTAATTCGTCGCATAGAGAAACGACGTCGTCGTCGAAGAATTGGGCTTCATCCAGTGCTACGACCGTCGTATCCCGCTCGATCAATTCGTGTAGTTGTTTGATAGTTTCGACTGGCGTGGCGCTGACTTGCATCCCGTTGTGGGATGTGACCTCCCGCTCGGTGTAGCGATTGTCCACCGCTGGTTTGAAGACCTGCACTTTTTGTCGCGCGATTTGGGCGCGACGAACGCGCCGAATGAGTTCCTCGGTCTTGCCGCAGAACATACTGCCGCAGATAACCTCAACCCATCCTGTTTTTGGCTGATTGCACATATTTTTTAGTCAAGTGGAGAGGGCGGCGTGAATAAAAATAGGGGCAGGACATACCTGCCCCCACTAGTCGCCGCTCAATGCTCTCACGCTTCTTCGTCAGGCGTCTCGGTCGTTTCTTCTGGTTCTTCCAGCGTTTCATCGCCCGGCAGGACAAAGCCCCGGCCGCGCAATCGCTTCTTCAACGTCGCCAGCGACTTGAGACCGAAACCTTTCAGATTTGTCAGTTCCTTTTCTCCGCCCTCTTCTAGCTTCGCTATAATGTCGCCAACTGTTTCTAGACCGGCGCCGATGAGCACCTTCTTTGCTTGCGTCCGGATGTCGAGTTCCATCACGGGTAATTCAGGTGAGCTTTCTCGCATTTTTTCCTGTTCCGCTTCGGCCAGGATGCGATCCCGGCGTTCCAGCTTGCGCATAAAGCGTTCGACCTGCCCGCCTGAGTCGACGATGCGTTGTTCTCCGGTGAAGAACGGATGACACTTGTTGCAAATATCGGTGCGGATGACCGCCTGGGTCGATCCAACGACCCAACTATTGCCACAAGCGCACATCACCTGTGCTTCTGGGTGGTATTCGGGGTGAATTCCCTCTTTCATACGTCAATTTCTCCTTGCGCTACCTGCGCGTTGTTGGCGTGTTGCCAGCGCGCTTATTGTCGTGTGGGATAGACGCTCACTTGCTTGCGGCCGCCCCGGATGAACTCGTAGTGCACGAAGCCATCGGCGGTCGCAAAAATGGTATAATCTTTGCCTAGCCCCACGTTGTTTCCCGGTTTGATGCGCGTGCCTCGCTGCCGGACAATGATGTGCCCGGTGTTGACCGCCTCACCGCCGAACTTTTTAATGCCCAATCGCTTGGAATGGCTGTCGCGACCATTACGACTACTGCCAGCGCCTTTCTTGTGTGCCATTTTCGGCCTCCTTACTTATTGCGTTACAATCTGTTCCACCCGCAGGCGCGTATATTGCTGGCGATGTCCAGCTCGTTTGCGATAGCGCTTCCGGGGGTGATACTTGAAAATATGAATTTTGGGACCTTTTTCCTGCGCGACGACTTTGGCCAGCGCCTTGGCGCCCTCGACGTAAGGTTGCCCGATTCGCACGTCGTCTCCATCGGCGATCAGTAGCACCTCCATCTCGATTTCCTGGCCGACCTCGACGGGCAGCTTCTCAACGAGGATGGTGTCTCCCTCTGCGGCCCTGTACTGTCGCGCGCCTGATTTCATCACTGCATACACGATAAAACCCTCCCTCGTGCTTTCCCAGTTAGTGGCTTTCGGTAGCCGCTTTCTTTCAACCGGCCTTTGATGGGCGCGATGCTGGGAAAGCGATTTTTGGAATATAAAAGCGAAATTCCCCAATCACAATACGGGGTCGCGCCTGATGATGGCCCGACCACCAGACGGCATTATAGCCGATCTATACATTTTGTCAACTTGACAGGCGCGCTAACAGCCTCCCACAGGTCTAACTTGCGGGAGGCTTAGTCGAAAAAGTGTCGGCTAGCGTGCGATAATGAGCCTCTGTCGCCGGTAATGTGCAGCGTGGCGATCCAATCCCAGCGCTTCGACGACCGCCTCGGTCCGCCCGGTGGCCCCCTCGCGGGCGCTCAGTTGCATACTGAGCGTCATCCCGTTTTCGTGGGTCGATTCCAGCCACAGTTCCTCGATCAGGGGGCGCAGGTCGTATTGGCGCCCGCGCCGTTTGGCAGGCAATTCCTCCGCCGCCAACAATTGCTCGATTCGATGACGCATCTCCTCTGGGGTAGGGCGGTTCTCATCCCCTTCGTCTCCTTCAGCGGGGCATTCGATGGTTACCCGGTACTCGGCGGAGGCGACCTGCGTCTGGAGCGCTGGCTCGTCCAGGCTGACCTGGCGCACTTGTTTAACGCGCAAGCCATTGGGCAGGGCCGGGGCCAGCGTCCGAGCTAAATCCTCCACCGCAATCGGTCGTTCCATCCAGACGTCGATGATCTCCCGCTCTCCGGCGTGACCCAGGGGCAGCGCCGCCGCCAATTGCTGCTTGGGGCGGGGATTGAATCCTTGCGAATAGGCCAGCGGCGCGCCGGCCCGGCGCAGGCTGCGTTCCCAGGCCCGCATTAGATCCAGGTGGGAAGTATATTTGAACGTCCCTTCTTTGGAGAACGTGATCCGGAATCGCTGGAGATCCGTCATATCGGATGGCTTTACCGTCCGAAATCGATGACGAAATCGCCGTCACGGTACAACAACGCGTCGTCGACCCGGATCTCGCCGCCGCCGCTCATGTCGCAGATCAGGTCCCAATGGATGGCCGAGACGTTCTGGCCGCCGGTCTCGGGGTAGCTCCGCCCCAACGCCATGTGGAAACTGTTGTTGATCTTCTCGTCGAAGAGAATCTGTTTGGTGAAGCGATTGATGCCCTTGTTGGTGCCAATGGCGAACTCGCCGAAATATCGCGCTCCCTCGTCGGTGTCGAGCATTTGGCGCAGGAAAGCCTCGTTTTTCTCGGCCGTCGCCTTGACGACTTTCCCGTTCTCGATCCACAGCCGCACACCGGCAACCTCCCGCCCCTGGTAGATCGCCGGATATGAGAAGTAGACGTGTCCCTCCACGCTATCCTCGACGGGGCCGGTGAAGACCTCTCCGCTGGGCATATTGTGCTTGCCATCGCTGTTGATGAAGGTGCGTCCGGCGATGCTCAGGTGCAGGTCGGTCTCCGGCGCTACGATGTGCACGTGATCTTTGCCATCGAGCCACGTCACGATCTTCTGTTGCCAGGCGGAGAAGCGCTGCCACGCTCCCACCGGATCATCCATATCTGGCAGGCAGGCGCCGTAGACGAAATCCTCGTACTCGCGCAAACTCATCTCGGCGTCTTGCGCGTGGGCATTGGTCGGGAACAATGAGCCCACCCAGCGCAGATCGCCCGTCGCCGCGCGCTTCATAAAGATCTCCATCAGTTCCATCTGGGATTGATTGCGCAGCGCGATTTTGGCCGGATCGACGTTGCTGAGTAGTTTTGTGTTTTCTGTGCCTCGAATACTGATCCTCGCGTCGTAGGTCTCGATGATCAATTTCATCGGTTCTGGGATGAAAGCCAGTTGTTCGTCCGTGGCGTAGTGATACAGCGATTCCTCGATGCCCGGCGCGTTGGCGATCAGTAGGGGATGTCCGCCGGCTTGCAGGACGTGTTCGTAGACCGCTTTGAGGAGCGGCGCGCTCGACGTCTCCCCCTGGATAACGACCCGGTCGCCGGGCTGCACCGCCACTGAATAATTGACCAGTACATTGGCTAGTTTCTCAACTCTTGGATCTTGCATGTGAAGTCTCCTCTTTCTTATTCGTCATTCTCATTCTTATTCGTCATTCTTATTCGTCATTCTTATTCGTCATTCTCATTCTTCATGTGCATTATTCAATGGGGGACAGCCCCAATCCGGCGACCAGGCGTCTCCGTAGGCGCTCAGGATGCCGCACCCGTGGCACCGCTGCCGACAATCGGGAGATGTCTGCCCCTGAAGACTGTGCTGGAATTCTTTTTTTAGGAATTGTTTGCTCACGCCCACGTCGATGACGCCCCAGGGGAAGGTCTCGTCCAGGGAACGTTCGCGATAGGCGTAGAAACCGGGGTCCAGCCCGGCCTGTCCAAACGCCTCGATCCAGGCGTCCATATCTTGCTGATCGTGCCATGCGTCGAAGCGGGCGCCTTTTTCCCACGCGCCCTGTATCACGGGCCCCATCCGCCGGTCGCCCCGCGATAGGGCGGCCTCCAGGAGCGTCTCGGCCGGATCGTTGTAGCTGAATTTTAGCCCCCGCTTGTGGAGCAGACGCTTCAACAGCGCCTGTTTCTCCCGGATAGACGACGTCTCTTCCAGGCCCACCCACTGGAAGGGCGTGTGTGGTTTGGGGACGAACGTATTCACGCTGACGTTCACCTGGGCCTTGCGACCGTGGGCCTGCCGGCCGATGCGCCACACGTCCAGCGACAGGTCGGCGATGGCCTGCACGTCCGCCATTCGTTCTCCCGGCAGCCCGATCATAAAGTAGAGCTTGATCGTCCGCATATCCCGCCCGAAGATCTCCCGGGCCACGTCCAGCATCTCGTCGGTCGGGATCGGTTTGTTGATGACGGCGCGCAATCGCTCGGTCGCCGCCTCGGGGGCGAAGGTGAAACCGGTGTGGCGGCCCTGGGCCACCGCCTCCGCCAGCCCGACCGAGAAACTATCGGCGCGCAGGGCCGGCAGCGAAATCGCCAGGTGCTTGTCGCCGAACTGTTCGGCGATGGCCTCGACCAACCGCCCGATCGCCGAATAGTCGGACGACGAGAGGGACAGCAGCCCGACCTCCTCGAAACCAGTCTGGGGCAGGATGGACGCGATGGCCGTCAGGACTTCCTCGACGGGGCGCTCCCTCACCGGCCTGACGACCATGCCGGCGTGGCAGAAGCGGCAACCGCGCGTGCAGCCGCGCTGAATCTCGACCGCGGCCCGGTCGTGGGAGACACTGACGTTAGGTATCAGGAGACGGGTGGGGGGCGGCGGCAGGGGCGAGACGACCCGCTTGCGAACCGGCATCGGCGCCTCCGCTGTGTTGGGCTCGATAGCGGCGATGGCGCCGTCCGCGTTGTAATGGGCGTCGTAGAAATGGGGCGCGTAGACGCCGGGAATTCGCGCCAGCGCGCGCAATTGGTCTTCGCGTGACCTGTCCCGCGTCTCCCGGTAGGCGCGCACGACGTCCACAATGGCTTCTTCGCCATCTCCGATGATGAAGGCGTCGATGAAATCGGCCATCGGCTCGGGGTTGAAGGCTGCGTGTCCGCCGGCGACGATGAGGGGGTCACGGGCTGTGCGCCGCCGGGACGCCAGCGGGATGCGGGCCAGATCGAGCATCTCTAGCACGTTGGTGTAGAGTTGTTCGTAGGGCAAGCTGACGCCGATGACGTCGAATTCGCGGAGCGGTCGGCGATTCTCCAGGCTGAAAAGCGGGATCTGGTTTTCCCGCATAACTTTGATCATATCGACCCACGGCAGGTAGACGCGCTCGGCCAGGACATCGGGCTGTTGGTTGAGGGTGTCGTAGAGGATCGCCAGCCCCAGATTCGACATCCCCAGGTCGTAAATATCGGGGAAAGCCAGGCACACCCTGGTCGGGACGGCGGCCCAATCCTTGACGACGCTGTTGTACTCGCCGCCGACGTAGCGCCCCGGCTTGCGCACCGTGGGCAGAATCCGCTCCAGCCGTTCGAGATCAATGGGCATATCAAGCCGCCATCACTTGGACGAAGACTTTGCGGGTGCGGGGGCCGTCGAACTCAGCCAGGTATATCCCTTGCCAGGCGCCCAATATGAGCTTGCCCTCGGCGATCAGGAGCGTTTGAGACGCGCCCACCAGGGAGGACTTGAGATGGGCCGGCGAGTTGCCCTCACTGTGCCGGTATTCGGGCCGCCGGGGCGAGATCTCGTCCAGCCCGACGGACAGGTCGCGCCGGACGTCGGGATCCCAGTTCTCGTTGAGCGTCAACCCGGCGGTCGTATGGGGGCAGAAGATGGCGCACAGACCGTCCTCCACGCCGCTGCGCCGGACGACGCCCTGGACTTGATCGGTGATATCGTGGAACGCCTGGCGTCCCCTGGTCGAAACCTCAATTTTTTCCATCACATTCAGCCTTTTGGATCGTTCAGCGTTGCTTCCGAACAGATCATAAGTATAACACTTTCGGACGCTTTGACAATGAGCGTTTGGGGGCGGTTGATTTGACACCTCTGTCGTTTTCGGGTATCATCAATCGGGAAGGCGGCGCCGGTTTTCCCAGCACCGCCTTGTCGCGTTTAATTGGGTAGCGATTCAATCAGAAGGGAGTGGACAATGCCTGCAACTATCGTGGTAGGGACGCAGTGGGGAGATGAGGGAAAGGGTCGAGTTGTGGATTGGTTGTCTCGCGACGCGCACCTCGTCGCTCGTTTTGGTGGTGGGGATAACGCTGGTCATACCGTCGTTGCGCAAGGGCACAAGTTAGGGTTGCACTTGGTCCCATCGGGCATATTGCGCTCGGATTTGACCTGTCTCATCGGGGCCGGGGTGGTGGTCAATCCAGAGACGTTGATCCGCGAGATGGACGAATTAGCGGCGTTGGGCGTGGACGTTGGGCCGGCCCGCCTGAAGCTGAGCGCGGCCGCTCACGTTATTCTGCCCACGCACCGCGCCTTGGACGGCGCCCGTGAGCAAGCGCGGGGACAGGGCGCCATCGGCACCACCAAGCGGGGGATCGGGCCGACTTACGCCGATAAGGCGGCGCGCGTCAACCTGCGGGCCGGTGAAATGTCGGACCCGGAGCGTTTCGCCGATCGGGCGGCGGCGGTCGTACAAGCGCACAATCAACAGTTACAGACGTTGTACGGTATGGATCCGTTGGACGTCAATGAGATCGCGGCCGTCTATTGTGATTACGCCAAGCACTTGAACGCTCACCTGGTGGACGGCTCGGCCTTGGTGGGCGAGGCGTTGGGCGCGGGGAAGCACGTGCTTTGCGAGGGAGCGCAGGGCTTGCTGCTGGATTTGAACCACGGCACGTATCCCTACGTGACGAGTTCCTCGACGATTGCCGGCGGCGCGTTGACCGGGTTGGGATTTGGGCCGCGATACGTGTCGCGCGTCATCGGAATCGCCAAGGCGTATACGACGCGCGTGGGAGGCGGCCCCTTCCTGACCGAGTTGCTGGACGATGTGGGTGAGCAGATTCGCCAGGCGGGCCAGGAGTTTGGCACGACGACGGGCCGGCCGCGCCGCTGTGGGTGGCTCGATCTGGTCATCTTGCGCTACGCGGCGCGGATCAATGGCCTGGACGAGATAGCGCTGACCAAACTGGACGTGTTGAGCGGGTTGGAGCGGCTCAAGGTAGCCGTGGCCTACGAGCGCGAGGGTGAGCGGGTCACCCACTTCCCGGCCGAGTATGGGGCGGATGCGCTGAGTGAATGGTCGCCGGTTTACGAGGAATTGCCCGGTTGGCGGGAGGACATCACCGATGTGCGCGCTTTCGACGATCTGCCGGCGGCCGCGCGGGATTACGTGGCGTTGGCGGCGGATCTCATCGGCGCGCCGATCTACTTCATCGGTGTGGGGCCGGAACGGACGCAGATGATTATGCGGCGGGCGAATTAACCATGATCCATGCAACTTGCGAGAGGTTGTGGCTGTTCAAATCGTATTGAACTAATCCGCGTTTACTGCATCCTCGTCTTCGTCCGCTTCGTCCGCTTTTTCGTCATCCTTTTCCCGTTTGACCAATACCTCCAATGGGAGGCGTTCAGAGGAGGCTGGCACGTACTCGTTGGTCAGATTGATGGCTCCAAAGCGGCAACTGGTCTCACACTGACCGCAGTAGGCGCAGCGATCGGGGTAATAGAACAGGTGGAAATTATCCTTATCCTCCCGTTGCAATTCCAGGGCGCCGGCGGGGCAATCTCGCACGCATAGCCCGCATCCCCGGCATGCATCAGCGTTGATGACCACACGTCCGCGGAAGTCTGGCGGCAGGTCCATCGGTTCGAAGGGGTAGCGCACCGTGATCGGGCGCTTGAATAACGTGCGCCACAATTGGGGCAACAGATAGATCAGTGAGCGAAGACGTTTTATCATTGTCCCGTTCCAATCCAGATTGTGGCTACGAGCTGCAACAACGCCAGCGGCGCCAAGATCTGCCAACCGAGGTTTGCCAGTTGGTCGATGCGCAACCGGGCGTAGAGCACGCTGGCTGTCGCGAGAAGGAGCAGGATCCCCACCGCTTTCGCGCTGAAAGAGAGCGACGTCAAGAGGACGCCCCCGCTGCCGCCTCCTCCGAGGAACATATTGGTCAGCAGGAAGATGCCGACCACGGTGCTCAGGTGCATTGTCAGATGCCACAGCATGAGCTTGCGCCCGCTGAACTCGGTTAGCGGCCCCGCGCCGATCTCCGACTTGGCCTTCGGAATGTCGAAGGGGGAGCGCTTGAGTTTGCCGATCAACCCGACCAGTGCCAGGATAAAGCCCAGGGGTTGCACGAACACCGTCCATAGCGCCTGCGATTCGGCGATGTGTAAGATTGACCACGACCCGTGGAGGATCGCCGGGCCGCTGAGCGCCATAAGGAAGGGCACTTCGTAGGAGAAGTATTGGAGCAGTGAGCGATTGCCGCCAATGATACTGAAGACGCTCACCGAGACCCATCCAGCCAGGAAATAGGACAGCGTCGGGATGCTGAGCAGGAAGAGCGTCACGATCAAGTCGCCCTCGAAATCCACGATTGAATAGGAACCAACGGGGACGTTTAGCGCGGCGGTCAGCACCGCCGCCAGGGAGACCATTGGCAGCGCGGCGCAGATCCATTCGTTGGCTCCGCTGGGCAGCACGTCTTCCTTCGCCATAAGCTTGATCAGGTCGGCCAGCGGCTGGAACCAGGGCGGCCCGATCCTTCCCTGTAATTTCGCTGCTACCTGCCGGTCGATCCATTGGAAGGCCAGCGCGCAGACGAAGAGAAAGGCAAAGCCCGGAAATACCAGCAGTTTAAATAAGGCGGACAACAATCCGATCATATTTTCAGATATACTCAATACATCCTCGCTTCTGGAGAACCAATCCGTTAATCCCCCGAATCCGTGTTCTTCTAAGGGGCTAGCGATCGGCGCAGGCGATGCACAGGTCGACGCCGGCGAGCACGGTGGGCACATCGGCGGTGTTCACGTTCTGCAATTGATCGGGCAACGTGATCAGCGTCGTCAGTGTCGGCGTGCGGATCTTGACCCGCGCCGGCTTTTCGCTGCCGTCGCTGCGAATGTAGTAGATGACCTCTCCGCGCGGTGCTTCGGCGCGGCTGACTACCTCGCCGGCCGGTACGCGCCGGGGGGCCCGCACTGTCAGATCGCCCGATGGCAGATTTTTCAGCAGTTGGCGGCATAGATGCAGGCTCTCGACGGTTTCCAGTGTGCGCACCATCGTGCGTGCCCACACGTCCCCCCGCTGGTCGGTGATGACCTGGAAATCGAGTTGCTCGTAGGCGGCATAGGGCGCATCGCGACGCAAATCCACGTCCACGCCTGAAGCCCGCGCCACCGGTCCCACCACGCAATAACGACGCACTTGCTCTTCCGAAAGATGTCCCACATCTTGCGTGCGCGCCTGGAACGTGCGCTCGTGTTTGATCGTGCCCAGGAACGTGTCCAGTTGCTGCTCCAACTCGTCCAGCCGGGCCAGGATTGAGCGTGTATGTGCCTCGTCCAAATCGACGCGCACACCGCCGACGATGTTGACCGCGTGGGCCACCCGGCCGCCGGAGAGCTCTTCCATGATGTCCAGCACGATCTCGCGGTCGCGCCAGGCGTACATGAAGATGGTCGTGAAACCGATTAGCTCCGCCAGCACCCCCAGCCAGAGCAGGTGGCTGTGGATGCGCTCCAATTCACACAGCAGAGTGCGCAGGTAGAGCGCCCGCGGCGGCGGTTCCAGATCCATCAGCGCCTCCACGCCCTGACAGTAGACGGTCGAGTGGACGTGGGAGCAGATGCCGCAGACGCGTTCCACCACGTGTACGTTTTGCACGTAGGTGCGTTCCTGGCAGAGATGCTCGATGCCCCGGTGGACGTAACCGAGGCGCAGGGCGCTATCGACGACGTGCTCGCCTTCGACGGTGAGCAGGAAGGATAACGGTTCCTTGAGCGCCGGATGCTGGGGGCCGATGGGAATGGTCATACGGCTCATTGTTCGTCCTCCTGATTTTCGCGCTGCTTATCTTCCTCTTTTTCCCCTTCGTCTCCATCTTCCGCTCCTTGATTGCGAAGCGGCGGCGCGCCGTCCCAATCTTCAGGCAAGAGGAATAGGGACAGGTCGGGATGCCCCTCGAACTCCACCCCTAACATCTCCCAGATTTCCCGCTCGTAAAAAGCTGCGCCGGGGATGATGTCGGTCAGGGTAGCGATGCGGGAGGCTTCCCGGGGCAAGCGTGTGCGTAAGGTGAGGCCGTCGCCTTCCCAGAAGTGATAGAGCAGTTCGATGGTATCGCCGGTATCCTGACCGGTGATGGTGGAGAGATGGTAGACGTCGAAACGCTCCATCAGCAAAGCCGTCGCTTCGTGCACACAATCCGGCGGCAGAGTGATGAAGGTATCGGCGATGGGTATTGCTTGCGTCTGGATGTCCTGGTCGGGGCAGCGCTGACGCAGGGCTTCCGTCACAGTTTCCGTCACAGCGTTGATGTCCATCCCGGTTTACGCGGCCCCGCTTTGTAAGAGCGCCACGAGTATTGAGGCCAGCAGAATCAACGCGCTGATCGAGATGATCAACCAGTTGGCTATTTGATGTCGCATATATTCCCTCCTCCTGTTACGCCAGATCAAAACGCTCGAAGTGAATTTGCTTCGGGTGTATGCCCAGTTCGGTCAACGCCGGGATGACAGCGCCCATCATAGGTTTTGGGCCGCAGAGGAAGACGTCGGTCGCCTGGCGTTCCTCGGGCGGCAAGTAGTGGTCGAGCATCTCCCGGGTCACGAAACCCTGTTCACCCTCCCAATTCTCTGGTGGGCGTTCCAGGACGTGGACGACGTTCAAGTTCAGGCGCTCCTGGAGTTCCGCCAGTTCCTCGCGGAACACGATGTCTTCCCAGGCGCGGTTCCCGTAGATGAGATGCAAGGGTCGTTGATCGCCCCGGTCTGCCAGTGTGCGGAGGATGCTCATCATCGGTGTAATGCCGATGCCGCCGGCGATGAAGGCGTAGGCAGCGGCGTCGGGGTAGCGGTCCACGGTGAAGGCGCCAAATGGCCCTTCGAGGTAGACCTGTTGGCCGGGTTGTAACTCGCCGATGGTGGCGGTGAAATCGCCCAATTCCTTGACGCCGAATTCGAGTTGCTCAGGTCTCTCGGCGCTGGAGGAGAAGGAGAAAGCGTGTTCTGCGTGGGCGATTGGCGATTGCCACGCCGTGAGCCAGGCGAACTGCCCCGGCGAGAACGCCATTCCCGCGTGTCCGACCGGTTCGAGGGTCAGCACCCAGGTGTCGCCGGACTTCTGGTTGATGTCCGTCACTGTGTAGGGATGATTCGCGATTCTGATCGGGCGGATCACCCGCACGTAGAGGACCACCAACAGCCAGGCCGCGCCGTAACCGAGCCACAGCGAGCGCTTCACCGGCGTGCCGATGTATTTGCCCACCATGAAGGCATGGGTCATAACCAGGAGCATGGCCAGGACTGCCAGGACGCCATGCCAGATGCGCCACCGGTCGTAGCCTATCTTCAGGCGCTTGCGCCAGATAGAGATGGCGACGAGGACGATGGCGGCGATGACCGACGCCAAACCGGCCCGCGCTCTCCAGGGCGCGGTGATGGGATTGAGCAACGCCCGCGCCCACGGGAACTTGATGAAGAGGATCACCGGATGGGCCAGCCACAGCCCCAGGACGACCAGGGACATATAATGGTGAAAGTGGTAGACGACGTCGCTGCCGAAGGGCAGGGTGATAATGGCGAAGCGCGCGGTCGCGACAAATTGCAACGCCATCATTGCGATGCCCACGAAGCCCAGCGCCACCGAGAGCTCGTGCACGAATTCTCGTCCCATCGGTCGCTCTCCTACCAGCATAAACCCCAGGGGGGCCAGGGAGAGCGCCAGGTACAGGGTGATCCAAAGCGCTCCTTTCCAGAAGTGTTTGTTTTTCAAGGCTTTTCTCCTTCTATCTGATATGATCGCTTACTCAATTTTCTCCAGCAGTTGAAGTATCCCATCAATGATCGCCTCTGGGCGACAGGCGCAGCCCGGCACGTAAATATCGACCGGAATGACCTGGTCGATGCCGCCCAGCACGTTGTAGCCCCCTCGGAAGATGCCGCCGGAACAACTGCAACTGCCCACCGACAGCACCCACTTGGGGGCCGGCATTTGCTCGTAGATGCGGCGTAACCTGTCGCGTGATTGGCGCGTCACCGGGCCGGTGCAGATAAGCACGTCGGCGTGACGCGGGGATGCTTCCTTCAGGATTCCTAGTCGTTCCACGTCGTAACGCGGCGTGAGTAGATCCAGAATCTCGATGTCGCAACCGTTGCAGCCCCCGCTGTTGTAATGCAACACCCAGGGGGATTTGCGTCGCGCCCAGCGCACGATGTCTTCGATGGTCATTTACGTCCTTCCTTTCGCCAGCACGAACACGCTGACGCCGATGCCGGCCAGGTAGCCTATCGCGGTGCGGTGGGAGGTCACGTCGGGCGGCAGCGTCGAGACCACCAGCGCGGCCATGTGCAGGATGCCGAACAGCAGCGCCAGCCGGAAGAAGGCGTGGTAGGCCAGTTGCACCTCCGGCGGCAGCAGATCCTCCCCGCAGGCGTAGGGCAGGCACTTGCCGGGATGTTCGTGACCCGGCGCGGCTATCGCCCCGCTCAACCGGTAGACCGCGTAGGCCAGGCCCAGGAAGAGGCACAGGGCTGCCGGGGGGCTTAACAAAATGCGCTCAATCATTCTTCACTCTTTCTTTACCCTTTCTCTATTTTCTCCCTCACCCGGCGCCCAGCGCCAGCAAGTAAAGGCCCACATCTTCCATCCAACCCAGCCATGGCCCGGGATAGAGACCGATGACCAGCACCAGCGCGCCCAGGATCACCAGCGGGAGCGCCATCCAGGGGGAGATTTGCACGTTGGCCCGCTTTTCCGATCCCTCCTCGGCGAGTTGAGCTTCAGTATCTGGAGGAGTAAAGAGCGTGCCGATGAGGGGCAGGTAGTAGCCCAGCGCGAGCAGACTGTTCGTCAGGAACAGCGTCAGCGCCAGATAAACCCACTGATCCGGCGCGTGCAGGGCGCGTGTGAGGATGAACCACTTGCCGACGAAACCGGCCAACGGCGGCACGCCCGCCAATCCCGCCAGCGCCACGCTGAAAGCGACCCCCACCAATGGCAACTGTATAGCCGTGCCGCGCAGTTGAGAGATGGTGGTTGTATCGTAATGAAAGTGGCAGACTCCCTTGCAGAGGAAAGCCAGTCCCTTCATCGCGGCGTGAGCCAGCAGGAGAAAGAAACCGGCTTGAACGGCGGCCGGCAGGTTGTAGCGCAGCCCAATGCCCACGCTGAGCATAACGTAGCCCATCTGTGCAATCGTCGAATAGCCCAGCAGCCGCTTGGTGTAGGTCTGGACCAGCGCCATCCCATTGCCCAGCGTCATATTGAGCAATGCGAGCAGGATCAAGACGTTGCCCAGGTAACGCGCTGGTAATCCCAGCCCCAGCCCAACCTTGAGCAGGGTGTAGAAGGCGCTCTGGATGACGATCCCGGAAAGCATCGCGCTGATGCTGCTGGGCGCGCGCCCGTGGGCGTCGGGCAGCCAGGTATGCAGGGGAACGATGGCGCTCTTGACCCCCAGGCCGACCAGGAAACAGGCCGCGCCCACGCGGGTCCACACCCCCAGGTCGCCTCCGGGCGCGTTCTCAGGCGTGGGCAGGAGCAATTGCCCGCTCTCTCGGTAGATGAACGAGATACCCAACAATATGATGATCGTGCCCACGCTGCCCATAATCAGATATTTGAAACCGGCCTCAATGGCGGTGCGGGTGCGGCGGCGAAAGGCGACCAGCGCGTAGGCTGCGACGCTCATCAACTCGCAGAACATATAGAGGTTGAACAGATCGGCCGCCAGCACCATCCCCACCAGGCCGGTCGCCAGCAGCAACAGCAACGGATAGTAGGTCTCGTAGCGTCGATCCAGCGCCAGGTAGCGTCCGGAATAGATGGTGACGAGGAGGCCCAATCCCAACGCGATGCCTATGATGACCAATGCGCCGGGATCGGCCCGCAGAAAAGCGTCGGCGGCTTCCATGCGTCCCCAGGTAGGCATGGGGCCGCCAGTGTGCAAGGCGTGTCGAACGGCGAAAAAGGTCGGGATTAGCGCGCTCAGCGCCAGCGCGAAGAAAAGCGTCGTCAACGTGGCCAAGATGTCATTGCGCTGGATCAGCAGCCGCGCCGTCAGGTAGACGACGAATGCGCCGATGGCGAGCAAGGCCAGAGGGAGAAGCACCCACACGTTGCTCGTCATCAGATCCATTACCAGGCCCCTCCTAGGAGCAAGGGGAGTTCGTGGGTCACCCAATCGAAAACAGAGGCGGGGAAGATGCCCTCAATAAGCGCCAGCGCGGCCAGCAGGACGGTCGGGACGAGCATAGCCATAGGCGGCCGGCTGACGGTCAATTCCTCCGGTCGGACGCCGAAAAAGATGCGCCACGTGAACCAGAGGGCGTAGGCCACCGTCAACAGTGAACCCAGTAGCGTCAGGACCGACAGGCCGACGTGGGCGGTGTGGAAACCGCCAGCGAAGATCATCCACTCGCTATCGAAGATGCAGAAGGGCGGCATTCCTGAGATCGCCAGGGCGGCCATACCGGTGCAAATGGCTGTCACTGGCAATGCCTGGCCTAGCCCGCCCAACTCCCCGATTCGTCGCCGGCCGGTGGCGCGGATGATGAGACCGACGCACATAAAGAGCAACGCCTTGACGATGGCGTGGTAGATGACGTGCAGCGTCGCGCCGGCGACCCCTTCGTGGGTCAAGGTGCCCAGCCCGAAGAGGATGTAGCCCATCTGGCTGACGCTGGAATAGGCGATGATGCGTTTGACGTCCTGCTCCGCCAGGGCCATCAGCGCGCCGTATATCTCGGAGATGATGCCCGCGATCATCATCGGCGCGGCGAAAGGCGTCATCTGGGCCAAGGAAAAGATGCTGAACGGGAAACGCAAGATCCCGTAGGTCCCCATACTGAGCATCGCCGCCGCCAGCATGATGGTCACCGGCATCGGGGCTGTGGCGTGGGCGTCGGGCAACCAGAGGTGCAGCGGGAAGATGGCCATCTTTACGCAGAACCCAATGATGAAGAGCGTGGTCACGGTGGTCACCATGCCCGGAGTCAGGCTCACGCCCGCCCGCAGGGCGGAGAAACTGTCGTTTCCGGTGGCGTCGTAGAGCATGATCAGCCCCATCAGCACCATCAACGAGCCCAGGTGGGTGAAGATGAAATACTTGAGCGCGACCGCCCCCCGCCGTTCCCCATCCCCCCAGACGGCGATCAAGGCGCACGAGGCCACCAGCATCAACTCCCAGAAAATGTAAAACAGGAACATGTCGTCGGCCAGGGTCGTGCCGGACATACCCACGGCGAAGAGCAGCAGCAGGGCGTAGAAGTAAGGCGTCCTCTCGTCCAGCTTATGGTAGCCCCAGGTGTAGACGATGGCGACCAGCGTCACAGCCGCCTCGGTGATCAGGAAGGGGAAGGTCAGCCAATCGACGTGGAGGGTTAACCGGATGCCGGCCGCCGGGATCCAACGCATACTGAAAGTTGGGACCTCACCGCGATACAGCGCTGGCAACAGGGCGAAAGCCCCGACCACCGAGATCGCCGCCGACGCTCCCGCGATCCAGCCGCTGGCTTTTTGCGCTTTCTGCCCGCGCATCAGGGAGAGTATCACCGCGACGACCAAGGGGACGCCCAGAATGGACGCCAGCCAGATAGTCTCTGCGTTCATCACGCCTCCTCCAATGTTCAATATAACAACGCCGCTAAAATCGCCAACGCCAGGCTTATGGGGACCCACAACAGGTTACGACGTACAAGCCCGGTGTGCCAGCGCTTTAGCATGTTGTTGAGCCCCATGACCGCCCGCACGACGCGGCGTAGGAGACCCTCCAGACCTTCTTGCTCCACGAACTGGTAGGCGATGCGCGAGCCTTCCACCACGCCGCGCACGCTCAGGGCGACGATCTGTTCCAGGATGCCCACCTCGACGATGGCGTGCAGCGCCTGCGCGGCCTGGGCTAACCCTTCTTCCAGGTCATAGGTCGCCTCCGTCTGCTCCGCCGGGAACGCTTCAAGGAGCCTCGCCCCGGAGCGCTTCTGTAATGACCAGGCCATCAGCGTCAGGATCGAGATCAACAGCAGGGCCGGGGCGGTGACGGCGTAGCGCAGGAGGCTGAAGGGCGAAGGTATCTCCGGCATAGGGATGGACGCGGTCGTCGCCAGGTGACGCACCCACGGGCCCAAGCCCAACCCGCCGACCAGCACGATCAACGCCAGCGCACCGATGGCGGCCCATTGCCCCGGGGATGGCAGCGTGAGGGAACCGTGGTCGGTCTCCGGAGCGCGCCGCTCACGGCCGGCGAGCCGGTACGTCTCGCGCACCGCCCAGACGCCGGTCAGCGCGACGGCGGCCTCGGCGACGAACAGCGCGTCCAGGGGCGCGGTTTGCACCCGCCCCCACCATGTGATCAACAGGCCGAAAGCGGTCAGCGCCAGCCCGCCCAGGGCGAACATTCCGCTGACCGCCCGACGCCGGGACGGGGAGAGATCCTGCTGTCCGGCGTCTCCCGCCAGGAAGAGGAGCGCGCGCAGCACCGTTGTCGCCAGTAAGCCCAGCCAAACCACCATTTGGAGGCCGCAGGCGGCCGCAAAAAGGAGCAGCCCGGCTTGCGCCGCCCCTATGTAGATCAGCGCATTTCGCAGATCCTTATGGGTCAATGTGATCAGCATCGCCAACGCCGCCCCGCCGGCGCCTAGCCACAGGGCGACGGTCTGCAAGGGGTTATGCAGCGCCAGGAGCGGGGTGACGCGGTAGAGCAGGTAAGCGCCCAGGTTGGGCGCGACGATGGCGTAGAGCCAGGCGTGCGTGTTCAAGGACAGCGCCCGGCCGAAGCGGCTCCAGAGGTGGAAGGGCCAACCGGCCATTTTGACCCACACCGCGAGGATGAGGCCGGCCACAGTCCAGCCCAGGCGGATACTGTCCAACGTGGCGCCTGCTTCCAAGGCCGGCGCGATCTCCAATGTCCCGCTGGCGTCGGCCAGGATCAGGATGGCGCTGAGCAAGCCGACATCCCCCAAACGCAGTACCAGGTAGATGAGCCAGAAGCTGCGCCCGCCTCTCTCTCCTTTCAGCTCGACCAGTGGCGCCAGGGCGATGCAGAGCGCGGCGATTTCCAGCGCGACGTAGCGGGCCAAGAAATGCTCCGCCAGGAAGGCGGCGTTGGCGGCGGGGAGCGCCAAAAGGATCACGGAGGCCGAAAGAGCCGGTCGTTCGGTCTGATAGGGGGTGCCCAGGGTGATCAAGAATGAAACGAGCGAAGTCGCCAACGCCGCGTACAAGCCCGTGGCGCCCAGGCTGAGCGTCATCGAGCCGGCGCCCGGCATCCACTCGATCACGATAGTGGGGGAGTCTCCGATTGCGGGCAGCAGGAGTAATGCGCACAGAGCCGTCGCGGCGGTCGCCGCCAGGGCGACGTAGCGCACCGTGGAGACGGACGCTCGCCGGAGGAGGAAAGCAATCAGCCCGCTTGCCAGGAGAGGGAGAACGAATAGCGCGGTGAAAAGTTCGTTGGTCATTGGCTCATCCGCGTAATCTTTGCAGTTGATCAATATCGCCGGATGGATAATGGCGATAGATGTTGATAATCAGGGCCAGGGCCAGCCCGATGATGATCGTCTCGACGACCAGCGCCGAGATGACCATCGTCTGGGCCAGATTTACGTCCCCCAGCACGTGACCGGCGTGGAGCAAGCTCAGGGTAACGCCCTGGAGCATAATTTTAAGGCCAATCACCTGCTTGATGACGTTGCGCTGGGTGACCAGGCAGAATAGCCCGATCAGGAACAGCATAGCGACCAGCAGGGGATTGATGACGTCCAGCCAGGGTGCTTCTGTCATAATGTCTCCTCATCCTTGGCCTCACAAGTCATGTCTTCTTTTCGCGGGGCAACAGGGCGGAGATTCCAAGGGCGCCGACGAAGACCAATCCCACTTGCACGCCTAAATCGAGTTCACGATGTTCCCAAAACCATTGCCGAAACGCTGCCACGTGCTCGCCCTGCGACAGCGTCACGACCTGTCGGCTGATTAGCAGGCCAACGACCAGCAACAGGAGCGCCGCGCCAAGCCAGAAGATGCGTTCACGATCCATCGCTTTGCCCCCGCATAGACTCGGTCAGGCTGATGGCGATGATGAAGAGGATGCTGATCAGTCCGGCGCCGACGCTCAGCTCGAAACCGCCGGCGTAGGGCGCGTCGAGTAAGAAGAATATTGTCGCCAGCGCTGCGCTGCCTATGCCCAGCGCGACGGCGGAGCGCAGGAGATTTTTCGATAGCACGGCGACGATAGCGCCAACCAGCACGACGGCGGCCAAAAGAACGTATGGGATACGGTGTATCATAGCACCTGTAAATATCATTTGGGTGTGTTTCATTTCATTTGAGGTCAAGCTTGTAGTAGGCGCTTTAGCGCCGTAAAAGCGCGCTGAAGCACGCACTACAAACAACGCTCAAAGCATTTGAAAAACACCCATATCATTTGCATAAACATTTCTTACAGTCTATATCAAAGCGTGCTAATTGGCAAGCAAGATGATAGGTTGTACATTAATAAAGTCATTGATTGGCTTGGATTGGCTTAAACGGTGAATTTAGTGTATGATATGCGGGCGTCTTGACCGCCTTTGGGTCGTTGAGAAAGCTCCCCGGTATTGGTTGGAATTTCACATAATATTTTGCGAGGTTGACGATGAAACGAGACCATTCACTTTACCGCTGGAACGTGGTAGTCATCTTTTTCTTCTTCATGCTGCTCCATCAAACCGATAAGTTGCTGATCGGTCCACTCAAGGGCCAGATCAGCGAGGATTTCGGGATCACCAATACCCAATTCGGGTTGACGATCTCCGGCGCGCTGGTCGTCGGGACGATCCTATACCCGATCTGGGGTTACCTGTACGACCGTTTCGCCCGGGCCAAGCTCCTATCCCTGGCCTCTTTCATCTGGGGCTCCACCACCTGGTTGAGCGCCATCGTTCGCAGTTATGGCAGGTTTGTGCTCACCCGCGCCTCCACTGGCGTGGATGATTCCTCCTATCCCGGCCTGTACACGTTGGTGGCCGACTATTTCGAGCCGGAGATGCGCAGCAAAGTTTACGGCCTGTTGCAACTCAGCCAGCCGATTGGTTATTTGCTCGGCATGGTGTTGGCGTTGATGCTCGCGCCTGGCCTGGGCTGGCGGAATATCTTCTTCGTCACCGGCGGGCTGGGGCTGTTGATCGCGGTTCTGATCTATTTCGGCGTCAAGGAGATGCCGCGCGGCCGATCCGAACCGGAGTTCGCCGATGTGGAGGCGATGACCGGATTCAAGTTCTCCTGGGCGCAGGCCAGAGAGGTGTTCAAGAAGAAGACGATGTGGTTTGTGTTCCTGCAGGGCTTCGCGGGCGTCTTTCCCTGGAACGTGATCACCTATTTCTTCTTCGATTATCTGGCCAAAGAGCGGGGATATGACGAGAGCAGCGTGCTGATGACGATGGGGCCGGTCGTGCTAATTTTGGCCGCCGGTTATTTCGTCGGCGGCTCTCTGGGAGATTGGGCCTTCAGGCGCACCCGCAAGGGGCGCATCCTGGTCTCCAGCGCCGGGGTGCTGATGGGCGCGCTGTTCCTCTTTATGGCGCTGAACACACCGATCGAAGCGCGCGGGCAGTTCTTCCTCTTTATGGCGCTGACGGCCATTTTCATGCCGTTCTCCGCGCCTAACGTGATCTCCACCGTCTACGACGTGATCGTCCCGGAAGTCCGCTCGACCGCTCAATCAGTCGAATACTTCATCGAGAACAGCGGGGCGGCCTTCGCGCCGTTTCTCGCCGGGTTGATCTCCGACGCCTTCGATATGGGGACGGCGATCCTGTGGGTCAGCATCACCGCCTGGGCGTTTTGTTTCCTCCTCTACCTGGGCGCGCTCTTCTTCGTCGATGGGGACATCGCGACTTTGCGGGCGCAGATGGCCGAACGAGCCGCGCGCCAGGCGGCGAAACAGACCGGTTAGGGGATGGAAGGGAAGCCGTCGTGGTAGGCTTATTGATTCGTCGACCTGATGACCGGGAACACGATCACCTCTAATGTAACCGAGCGGTTCAGGCGTTGTTGTAAGATCTGAGCGGTTTCATTGATGTGGATTTGATCCGCCGGCTTGGTCGAGCGGATGGTGGCGGCAATAGCTAGGCTGTCGTCGGGTTGTAATTGATACTCAAATTCGACGAGTATGCCGTCCTGAGCCGTCGCGTGCGTTTGTAACACTTGCCGGATCGTCTCCTGCGTGCGGGCGTCCTGGATGATGCCGCTCATAATGGCGATCAAGGGGATGGCGATCACCATGAGCAGGAGCGTGAATCCCACGATGCTGCGGCGAATGCGGCGTTCCGTATCCGGTTGCCAGTTCTGGGGCCGGACGCCGAGCAGGACGAAGACGAGTACACCGGCCAGGCTGATGGCGGAGATGTTGGTGATAAAGAGCAGGAGCGCGCCGCCGGCGACGTGCGGTTTTCCCAGCGATAGCCCCAGGCCGACGACTCCCAGGGGCGGCATAAGCGCCGCTGCGATTGCGACGCCAGGCAGTGCAGCGCTGACGTCTTTGCGAGCCAGCGCGTAGGCCCCGGCCATTCCCGAAGCCAAGGCTACAGCGAGATCAAGTAGCGTGGGTTGCGTGCGCGCCATAATCTCGGTAGTCAATCCCTTGAATGGGGAGAGAATACCGATGAAAATGGCCAGCACAATGGCCAATGCGATCCCTTTTGAGACCGCCTCGATAGAGCGTCGTATCAAACGCACGTCGCCCAGCACCATCCCCAGCGAGAAGGCCAGAATGGGAGACATCAGCGGCGCGACTAGCATCGCGCCAATTACGACGGCGGCGCTGTTCAGGAGCAGGCCTAATGTGGCGATGATACTCGAAAGCACGATGAGGACGAAGTAGTTGATGCCCGGTTGAGCGCTGTGGGTCAGTTCTTCGCGGAACGTTAATTGCTCTTCGCTATCGAGGGAGGGAAACGTTTGACGGAGACTGTGTACCAGACGCCGGATCCAGAAATCGGTCGGTCCGCCGTAGCGCCGGGCGATGATGGCTGGCGTAGTCGCTTGAGCAGCGATCCTTTGAGGGATGTTACCGAAGACGAATTGGTCGAACATTCTCTCTTCCGATGCACCTAGAAGAATCAAGTCGTAGTCCTTCGCCTCCTCGACGATGCCTTTGACAATGCTATCGGTAACAATAATCTTCTGTTCCGGCGCTTTGGTGAATTCGATCCCGTTCAGCGTTTGCTCAAGCCGCTGTCGGTTGGCCGCCATCTGTTCGGAAGTGGCTCGGCCTACTTGTACGTAGAGCGCGGTGATTTCGGAATCGTAAGTGCTGGCGATCGTCGTCGCTAGTTCGGCTGCGATAGAGGCGTGAGGCCCCCCGGACGTTGGAACGAGTATCTTTTTCGCCGTGCGCCATTGATCCCCCTTGGCGACGACGACGTCGCACGGGGCGTCTTTCATGACAGCGTCGATGATAGGCCCCATTGATGCGCCGAAAGAATACGTATATCCTCGCCATCCCATGAGAATCAGATCCACATTCTCCTCGCGGGCGGTGTCGAGAATGCCTTGGGCCACATTGTGGGCCACGCGGGTGATGGTCTGAATCTCGAAATTTTCCTCTTGTGCTTGCGCGATTGCCTGTTCTAACAAGACTCGGCTGGCGCGAGCGCGATACCGTCCCTCTTCCAACGGAATTTGATCGGGCACGGTCACAATCTGCAGGGCAAGCACCTCGCCATTTTTCTGGCGGGCCAATACCCCGGCCAGGCGGAGGAGAACATCGACCGTCGCCGGGTTGGCGATGGGCGTCATCACACGGTATTCGGCCCGTGGCTTTTCTTCCGGTGAAGGTTTGAAAACGGTGATCCCCTCCCGCGCCTCGAGGTGATGGTTGCGGGCGTAGATGACGTAGAAAAGAACGCCCAGGCCGATTAGACCGCCGGCCCACGCCAGATAGAGCGGAGGCCATAGCAAGCTGATGAGTACATCTATGGACAGGGTCAAGCTGGGAACCCAGGGGTGGAAAGGAAGGGTGAACTCTGCGGATGCCGCTTGCTTTCGTCGAAGCAGCGTCACATTGATGATCATCATAACTACCAGGTAGAGTAAACTTGCGAGTTGACCTAAAAAGGCAGGGGGGAAGATGAGCAAGGATAATTGTAATAGTGCGACGAGACAGATGATCCAGATAGGCGTTTGGAAACGCTGGGGGTGCTTTCGCAGGCCGGCGGGGAAATAACCATCTTTGTTCATGCGGTAAGTCTGCCGCACGATTAACAAGAAGATGCGATTGAAAATCAGAATCAGCGCCAGGCTACCGACGATCAAAATCAGAGGTCGGCCAACGCCTGGAGCGGCGCGGTCGCCCAGAAGGGCCAGAGGGGTGGAAGAATCGGACAGCGTGTCGCTTCCCAGAACGCCGACGGCGACGATGGCGAAACATGTGATCATCAAAGCGGCAAGCAGGAGGGTGATCACTAATATTTTGGAGAAGCTTTGGCCGCGCAGACAGGACCCGCTCCGGAAACTCATCATCATCTCGAATCCAACAAAAAGGAGTAGGAGCAAGGGCAGGGCCTGTTCCCAACTGGGGCGAGATGTAGCGGGGGAGATCGGCGAGCGTGATGGCGCAATGGTGTAGTGACTGAATTGTATGGCTGGAATGGATAGGCATACAATGCCCACCAGAACCCCTAACAGGATAGATATGAGAAATTCTCGCCTCGGTTTTTGGGTTCCCAGGGCATTGCTGATTGACGAGATAATAATCAAACCCAGCGCCCAAGGCCAGGGGCTAATCGTCAGATTGAAGTGATCTTGGAGCAAGACGGCGACCTGGGCGGCGAAAGCCTGGGCCAGGATGACGCCGACACTCAGGGTGGCGATGACGAGGACCCAACCCGTGAGGAAGGCGAGCCACCCGTCGCGAGATTCGTGGACTTGAACGTAAGCGCCGCCAGTGCAGGGGACGCTGACGGCCAGTTCCGCATAGGTCAATATGTTGGGGGCCAGCAGCAAGATAGCCAGGAAGAAGGATAGCGGCGTCCAGTGACCGGCTATCGCCGCCGTTTGCCCGATGAGGATGAAGGCGGATAGGATGATCATCACGCCAAGTCCCCGGAGCAACGCTTGCCAGCGGTCGAAATGTCTGCTGTAGCGAATCGAATTCGGCTGATTAGAGGCGCTTTGTGTGTTCTTCATAATTTGCATACGAGAGGGATTCTCTGCTCAATTAAGGGGTGCTCATTGCGGTCGTGCTAAGTCTTCCGCTTACTCTCTTGCGCCAGCCTTTTCGGGGGATGCCAACATATAGCCGAAACCGCGCACCGATTGGATGTAACGTTTGTCTGGATCGAGCGCGAGCCGCCGCCGGATCTGACAGATGTGGACCTTGATGAGTTCGCGGGCCTCGTCGTCGCGCCCGTCGTGTCCCCAGACCGCTTTGAGAATCTCGCGGTAACTGACCACCTCGCCGGCCCTACGAGCGAGCGTCAGAAGCAAGCGATACTGGAGTGGGGGGAGTGTAACCCACCGTTCGTCAACGCCGACGCGCTTTTTGCGTGTGTCGATGCGTAGCTCGCCGATTTGATAGGCTGGCGAGAAGGACCGCGCGACGTGTTTCGCCTCTCCGCCGATCTTGGGCAAGCTGGCGGTCGAGGCGTCGACGCAGATCACCGGTGGATATTGCTGGGGCTCGAGCAGCTTGAGTTGAGCGACCGGATCGACCGGGGTCAGGGTGGACCGCTCGATGAAGATACAGTCCAGAGATTGAGTTTCCAGCGTCGCGTTGACGTCGTCCCACGAGAGCGCGATGGTGCAACGATCGTTGGGCGCTTCGATGGCGGCGCGCATTTTATCCGCTATTTCAGGGGTCGGCGCTAGAATCAGCACGTGCATCGTTATGACCTCCAGGGCGTGGCGCTCCAGATCCAGATGGCTGTTATCATAACACCGGCCTGTGCAAAAGTCAACGGTTGTGAAAGTTGCGCGATCTACCAGGCGAACGTCTGTCGAACGTCCCTGGAATCCGCGAAAACGCTCGATTTAAACGCTCGATTTGTCAACCGATTCTTAACCATACTTTTACCGATATTTTACCGCGGATTCGACATTTTGTGCTATACTGCTGCCGTTCCATAGTACTGGGTGGATAAAAATAACAAATGGAGGTAAACATGCCTAAGACATACTGCCCAGAGTGCGATTCGGTTGTTCGTCTGGAAAATCCACGTGAGGGGATGATTTTCCCTTGTCCCGATTGCGGCGTTGACTTGGAAGTGGTCAGTGTCGACCCCTTCGACGTGTATTTTCCCTATGAGGAGGATGATGATTGGGACGACGATGATTGGGACGACGAGGATGAGGACGACGATGATGATGATTGGGATGACGATTGGGAGGATGAGGACGAATAAGATCTCCATCTAAGATAAATTTAGCAGTCAGGAGTCAGTCAGTCAGTCAGTCAGTCAGAAAGAGTGTGTTATGGCCAAGACGCGTTGTCCGAACTGTGATACGATCATCAGCATAGAGAAGCCACGGGAGGGCGCCGTGATCGAATGCGTGGCCTGTGGGGTCGAACTGGAGGTGGTGCGAAAGGATCCGTTGCAGGTGGATTTCACCGACGATTGGCAGAACGAATGGGACGACGAATGATCCCCCGTCGTGCTCCGGCGCGACCGACTTCTCTTGGATCGCTTGTTGGGATCGCTTGTTGAAATAGGCGGCAGTAGATTCAGTATAAACGCCTCGCTGTGATGAAGCAGCGAGGCGTTTCTGGTTGAGGAGAGGACTCCCCCGCACGCAACCACGCAAAAATGAGCGAAAGCGCTCGAAATTGTGCAAATTCGTGCAATTACCCCTTGACAAATCGTGCGCGATGTGCTAAGATAGCGCTATGGATCAACACACGCCCCCCACACTTAGCGCCGAACGCCGGGCCGCAATCGCCAAGTTGGCGGCGGAACACGGCGCAGTGCGCGTGGCGGATCTGGCCGCCCGGTTTGACGTCGATGCGTCAACCATTCGCCGCGACCTGAAAACGCTGGAGGCGCAAGAGTCGGTCAGGCGAGTGCACGGGGGAGCGGTTGCTCCTGCGCTTGTTTCTCCTCCTGAAGGCCCCCGTGAAGGCAGCGAGGGCGGAGA
>DAOTUC010000318.1:0-10527 GCA_034437315.1 Anaerolineae bacterium | reverse complement strand
GTGTTGCGCGAGGTGGACGCCGTCTTCATCTGCGTGCCCACCCCCTACGACGCGCAGCGCGCGCCGGATCTCTCCTTCATCCAGGACGCCAGCGAGGGCATTCTGCCGCGCCTCAAGCCGGGCCAGTTGGTCGTCCTGCAGAGCACGACTTACCCGGGCACCACGGTGGAGATCGTCCAGCCGATCCTGGAGCGCAGCGGCCTCCGAGCCGGTCAGGATTTTCACCTGGCCTTCTCCCCCGAGCGCATCGACCCGGGCAATGTGCACTGGACCGCTTACAATACCCCGAAGGTGGTCGGGGGGCTGACGGAGACCTGCACACAATTGGCCGTCGCCCTGCTGGAACAGATGGGCGCGCTGGTCCATCCCGTCTCGTCGCCGGCCGCCGCCGAACTGACTAAGCTGCTGGAGAACACCTTCCGCGCGGTCAACATCGCGCTGGTCAACGAGTTAGCGCTCCTGACGGAGCGGATGGACATCGATTTCTGGGAGGTCATCGAGGCGGCCAAGACCAAGCCCTTCGGCTTTATGCCCTTCTACCCCGGCCCCGGCGTGGGCGGGCACTGTATCCCCATCGACCCCTATTATCTCAGTTGGAAGGCCCGGGAGTATGATTATTACACCGAGTTCATCGAGTTGGCCGGCGAGGTCAACCAGGCCATGACGTATCACGTCGTCGACCTGGTCGCACAAGCCCTTTCGCTGCACAGAAAGCCCCTGCGCGACGCCCGCGTCCTGGTGTTGGGTGTGGCCTTCAAGCCGGACATCGACGACGCCCGCAATTCCCCGGCCAAGCGCGTCGTTGAGTTCTTGCTGAAACGCGGGGCCGAGGTGCGCTATCACGATCCCTTCGTTCCCCAGTTCAAGGTGGGCGACGACGTCTTCCACCGGCGGCGAGTCGTGCTGGAATCGGCGCCCTTGACGGAGGACGAGATCGCCGCCGCCGATTGCGTCGTCATCGTCACCAATCACAGCGACCTGGACTACGCTCAGATCGTCGAGCGCGCCCAACTGATCGTGGACACCCGCAACGCCACCGCCGGATTGGACACTGATGGGCAGAAGATCATCCGGCTTGGAGCGCCGTTGCCGGGGATGGATCGGTAGACCGGTTCGCCAATTGACCAACAATATGTCTGATTCACCGGTTTCACCTACGGATACGATTGACCTGCCGCAACCACCATCCCGACGCCGGTTGTGGATTGTTCGCGTGTTGACCATTGTCGCCATCGTGGTCTCGCTGGGGTTGGCCGTCTATTTTCGGGATCACTTACAGGCGCTGGAGCGCTATGGTTACGCAGCTGTGTTCCTGGTTGGACTGGTCAGCAACGCGACCTTGATCCTGCCGGTGCCTGGATTGGCGGTCAGTTCGCTGATGGGTGGCGTGTTCAATCCCTGGATCGTGGGCCTCGTTGGCGGAGTTGGGCAAGCGTTGGGCGAGATGACCGGCTATATGGCCGGATACAGCGGGCAGACCTGGATCGATGATAATCCCACCTACCGACGCCTGGCGCTCTGGATGCAGCGCTATGGCGTCGCGACGATCTTCCTGTTGGCCCTGGTGCCCAACCCGATTTTCGATGTCGGCGGTATGATCGCCGGCGCGCTTCGTTTGCCGGTTTGGCAGTTCCTCGTCAGTTGCGCCGCCGGTAAGATCATCAAAAATGTGCTCTTCGCCCTGGCGGGTTACTATGGGATTGAGACATTGTTCAAGTTGCTGAGCTAATTCCCCTCACGCTATTGGTGGATCGGCGGTCAAACAGGCCACAGGCTTAATTGGCGGGGCGGGCGGCGACCGTCGAGCAGGATGAAGAGGGCCGCCCGGTCGGCGACGACGCGCAGCGCGCGCAGGTCGGAGAGGTCGCGTATTTTCCCCCGCCTTCGCTCGCGTAGGATGCGTTCCGCTCCCTTTGGCCCAATGCCGGGCACGCGCAGGAGTTCGCGTCGACCGGCGCTGTTGATCTCGACCGGCGCGCAAACCAGGTGCTGGCGCGCCCAGGCCAACTTCGGGTCGGCGTCCAGTGGAAGATTGCCGCGGACGTCAAAGGGAAGCTCCTCGACGGTGAAACCGTAATCGCGCAGCAGGAAGGAGGATTGGTAGAGCCGGCGCTCTCTCTCCGGCGGCGTGGGCGGGTGATGCGCCAGGGGCGTGTCGCGCACGGGAGTGAAGGCCATGAAGTAAGCTCGAGCGATCCCGGTCTGGCGAAACAGGAACTCGGTCGTTGTCAGGAGTTCGACGTCACTCTCGTCGGCCGCGCCGACGACAAACTGGGTGGTCGAGCTAGGCTGCTTTCCCGGCGCTTCCCGGCGGATTTCCTCGATCCAGCGTAGACGTTGCAGAAGTTCCTCATCGAAGACCTTGTGCGGCGCCAGACGGGCCAAACGCTCCGTGTTGGGCGCTTCCAAGTTTACCGACACCCGATTGGCCAGGCGCATGGCGGCTGCGATCTGGTCCCGCTCGGCGCCTGGCATCACCTTGAGGTGGATGTAGCCCCGGAAGTCGTATCGCCGGCGCAGGATCTCGGCCGTGGCGATGATGCGATCCTGGGTGCGCGGGCCGCCCCCGGCGACGCCGGAACTGAGGAATACCCCCTCTGCGATACCTTTTTGGTGGAGTTGGACGAAGAGGCGGGCCAGTTCGTCCGGCGAGAAGGTCGCCCGGCGGCAATCGCGCCCGGCGCGAAACGCGCAGTAGGCGCAGTCCCGTTCACAGGCGGACGTGAGCAGCGTCTTGAGCAGCGCGATACGCTTCCCGCCAGGCATCACTGCGTTGTGAATGGCCCCGGATAACTCGTCGGCCTGACGAGTGGGTGATTGGCCCACACCGACCTCCTCAGCCGCCTCGAAACAGGTCGGCGGCCCCAAAAGTTTCAGTTTCGCCGTTGCATCCATCAAGGGCCTCCATCGTTTATGACAGGTAGACGGTTAGCGAAGCCGCGTCTTGATCAGGCTTATTGCATATTATAGGAACAAATGTTCTATCTGTCAAGAGATCGTTCGTCTCATCTCATTTTTCCCGATTCGCCGTCCTGTTTCGGGCGAGGTCGCATAGTGATTTTGGCTTTCTACTCATTTTGTGCTATACTTGTATCAAGTGCTTCCAAGGTTGCTGGTTGGCGACCGGAAGCCTCCCCTTGGTCTCCGATTCGTTCAGATTAGGGAAGATCAGATGTTTACAGCAGCGGGAGAACCCTGCATCGCTAGCGGGCTCTAATCTCAGTTCCCCACGTTCCCGATCCTTGATAGGGTGATGGGGACCGCCAATGTCACGCGCTAAACGAACGGATGATATTGGTCATCGCTGCTCCACGACGGTTATTTTGGACCCATAGGTAAAAACAGGTATTGTATTTGCGACCCTAGAGGTAAGGGAACGGACAGCTTACAGGTGTCTGTTCCCTTTTTTTGTTCATTTTTCCGAACAAGTCTATGTCTCAAGTCTATGTCTAACAAATAGGAGGTAGTGTTATGCGACCCAAATTGAATATCCTCAGCGAGGAACTCGTTGAACAGATCATTGCTGAGGGCTTCGAGCTGTTGATGGACCCGGGCGTCCGGGTGCACAACCAGGAAGCGCTGGAATTGTTGGCCGACGCGGGCGCCGAGGTGGATATGGAGACGCAGGTCGCCTATATTCCCGAGGACATCGTGCGGCGGGCGCTGGAGACCCGACCATCTGAGTTCTACGTCTATGACCTGGATGGCGAACCTGTCGTCCATTACGGGGGGGATAGCGTCCAGTTCGATCCCGGCTCGGCCGCCATCACCATCCTCGATAGCGAGACCCAGGAACAGCGACAGCCCCAGACCGAGGATTTCGTCAAGTTCGTCAAACTGGTCGAGATGCTCCCCCAGTTGGACGCCCAGAGCACGGCTATGATCTGCACCGATGTACCGGAAGAGGTGGGCGATCTCTACCGCCTCTACCTGGCGTTGAACTACATGCGCAAACCGATCATCACCGGAGCCTTCCGTAAGGACACCTGGTGGGATATGAAGGATATGCTGGTCGCCATGGTCGGGAGCGAGGAAGCGCTGGTCGAAAAGCCCATCGCCGTCTTCGACGTCTGCCCGTCGCCGCCATTGCTGTGGAGCGACCTGACCTGCCAGAACATGATCGACTGCGCCCGGTACGGCATCCCCTCCGAGCTCGTCTCCATGCCCCTGGCGGGCGCGACGGCGCCGGTCACGCTGGCGGCGGCGGTCGTGCAACACACCGCCGAGTGTATGAGCGGCGTGACGATCTGCCAGTTAGCCCAGGAAGGCGCGCCCATCGTCTGGGGCGGGTCGCCGGCCGCTTTCGATATGCGCGAGGGCACGACGCCTATGGGCGCGGTCGGGACGTGGATGATCGACTGCGCCTACACCCAGGTCGGCAAAGCGCTCGGTATGCCGACCCACGCTTACCTGGGAATGAGCGACGCCAAGATCGTCGACGCCCAATGTGGGCTGGAATCCTCCGGCGGGGCGCTGATGGCGGCCTTGGCCGGGGTCAACATGGTCTCCGGGGCCGGGATGATGGACTTCGAGAGCTGCCAGAGTTATGAGAAGTTGATCATTGACGCTGAGATTATCGGTATGGCGAAGCGTTTGATCGCCGGCGTCGAGGCCCGCGAGGATCCCATCGCCCTGACGTTGATGCGCAAACTGGGTCATCGGGCCGATTATCTCTCGCAGCCGCACACACTCAAGTGGTTCAGCCAGGAGATGTACATCCCGTCGGGCGTCATCGACCGCGGATCGCTGGACGGCTGGAAGCGCAAAGGAGCCAAGAACACCTGGGAACGGGCGCAAGATCGTGTACAAACACTATTGGCGGCTTACGAACCTTCGCCTATCTCCGACGCGCTGCGGGCCGAACTACGCGACATCGCCGCCAAAGCAGCTCAGCGCTTCGGTATGGACGAACTCCCACCCCTGCCGCAAGACTAGCCCGGTATACGCTCGATTTAACAAAAATAGAGAGGAAACAGAGACATGTCAAACGAACAACTTCTATCTGCAATCACAACCAGCATCGTCGAGGGGGATCCCGATGCAACCGTCGATCTGACCCGACAGGCTATGGAGGCGGGAATGGAGCCCCTGACCATCATCAACGATGGCCTGACGCCAGGGATGAACGTCGTCGGTGAGAAATTCCAGACGGGCGAGTACTTCCTGCCGCACCTGACCGTCGCCGCCAGCGGTATGCAACAGGCGATGACGCTTTTGGAACCGGAACTGAAAAGCCGCCAGCAAGCGGTTGAGAGCGCCGGGACGCTGGTCATCGGTTCCGTCTCCGGCGACATTCACGAGATCGGCAAGTCGCTGGTCGGGACGATGATGTCGGCCAGTGGTTTCGAGGTGCACGACCTGGGCGTCGACGTCGCCACGGAGACCTTCGTCGCCAAGGTGAAGGAGACCGGCGCCAATCTCCTGGGATTGTCCGCTTTGCTGACGACGACGATGACCGTCCAACGCGAGGTGATCGAAGCGCTGCAAGAGGCCGGCATCCGCGATCGGGTCAAGGTCATCATCGGCGGCGCGCCGGTCAGCCAGGAGTGGGCCGACACGATTGGGGCCGATGGGTACGCCGAGGATGCGGTCGGCGCGATTGCGTTATCCAAGAGATTGACGCAATGAGCGGCCAATCAAAACGCCGTTACCGTTACGTTGTCCTAGGGGCGGGTCGCCAGGGTACGGCCGCCGCTTATGACATGGCCCGTTGGGGCGACGCCGGGCGCGTCGTTCTGGCCGATCGGGATCTGGCGATAGCCGAGCAGGCGGCAGCGCGCGTGAATGAGCTGTTGGCCCACATCTCACCGCCCGACGGCGAGCGGGTCGCCGCCGAAGCGGCCCAGATCGATGTGACCAACTCGGCGGCGGTCGAACAACTGCTGGAAGGCGTCGATGCCTGCCTGAGCGCTGTGCCCTACGTGTACAATCTGCCGCTCACCCGCGTCGCTCTGCGCGCCGGCGTTCACCTGTGCGATCTGGGCGGCAACACCGACATCGCGCGGGAACAGCACCGCTTTGACGCCGAGGCCCGCGCGGCTGGCGTCAGCATCATCCCCAATTGCGGTCAGGTGCCGGGTATGGGCACTTCCCTCATCGTCTACGCCATTGAACTGCTGGATGAGGCGGAGGACGTTTACATGTGGGACGGCGGCCTGCCGCAGAACCCGCGCCCGCCCTTTGACTATCTGCTGACCTTCCACATTGCGGGGCTGACCAACGAATACGCCGAGCCGGCCGTCTTCCTCCGCGATGGGAAAGTGACCCAGGTCGAGCCGATGACGGAATTGGAGATGGTGCAGTTCCCCGAACCAATCGGCGAGCTTGAGGCGTTCGTGACCGGCGGCGGCGTCGATACGATGCCGTGGACGTTCGAGGGTCAACTGAGGACGTTGCAAAACCTGACGTTGCGCTACCCCGGCCACTTCCAGCAACTGCGGGCCTTCTACGATCTGGGCCTGTGGGATCTGACGCCCATTGAGGTCGGCGAAGAGGGGACGCCGGTCGCGCCTCGGGACGTTTTCCACGCCCTCTTCGAGCCCAAGGTCACCTTCCCCGGCGACAAGGATGTGGTCCTCGTGCGGATCAAGGCCCTGGGTAAGAAGGATGGACGGGAGGCCGAGGCGTTGATCGAGGTCGTCGACTACTTTGACGAGGAGACCGGTTTCACCGCGATGGAGCGGGGCACCGGTTGGAGCGCCGCTATTGTGGCCGAGATGATGGCGCAGGGCGAGACCCCGCGCGGGGCCGGCGGCGTCGAGCGCATGGTCCCGGCGCAGCCTTTCGTGGCCGAACTCCGCAAGCGCGGCATAGCGGTCGATGAGCAAGTGACGCTCAAATAGGCCGGTTTGCGCGCGCCTGGGGGCGGCGGCGACGCGAAGTTCGCCGCCGCCCCGCTCACCCTGCACGTCAGAGGTCGTCTGGCGCTTTGTTGACACCTCGGTTTGAGCGTGTTATGATATCAACCATTGACCTGGAGGAAAGATGGCCTCAGTCACGACAGATCTGAAGATCATTGAGTCGATCATCGAAAAAGCGATCATTTGCCGGATCGGGATGACCGACGGCCGCCGTCCCTACGTCGTCCCCGTGAATTTCGGTTACCGGGATCGCGTCTTGTACTTCCATTCCTCCCCCGGCGGGGCCAAGATGGATATGTTGCGGGAGAACGACGCCGTCTGCCTGGAGTTTGACGTTGACGTCGAACTCGTGGAAGCGGAACAGGCCTGCAAGTGGAGCATCAATTACCGCAGCGTCGTTGGATTTGGTCGGGCCGCCATTGTCGATTCGTTGGACGAGAAACGGCGCGCGTTGGATTTGCTGATGGCCCATTATTCTGAAGCCAACTATACCTACCCCGAAAAGACGCTGGAGAAAACGGCTATCGTCCGAATCGACATCGAACAGTTGACGGCGAAGGTGTCGGGATACTGATTTCCAGCGACAATTTCTTTTTCGTTTCCATACTGCTCGTCACGCTCGCGCTCGTTGTTGCGTTGGCGACCTGTCAGGCGCAAGCTGTCGAAAGCCCCCTGGAACCAACCAGGGAGGCGGCGCCGACGAGTACGCAATCGCCCATCACCCCCACACGCAATTTTCCCAACACGCCCCCGCCCCCGCCCCCCTCGCCCACACCGCCGGAGGCGACGAACGCCCCCGCCGCGCCCGAAACAGAGCGCTTTGCCCAACACGTCGTGCAGGCCAGCGATACCTTGCTGGGAATCGCGATGGCCTACGATCTGCCGATGGCGGCTATTCAAATCCAGAATGACATGGGAAGCTCGACCGTCGTCCAGGTGGGTCAGACCCTCTCTATCCCGCCGCGCGCCGCCTGGGACGGCGCGTCTCCTTTCTGGATCGTGCACGTGGTCGAAGAGGGTGAGACGGTCGTGGACATCGCCGCGACTTACGGGTTGCAAGCCAGCGCGGTCGAGACGGCCAATGGTCTGCCGGACGCCAATATGATCGTCGTGGGGCAGGAGCTGGTGCTGCCGTTGCGGACGCTCGCCGTAGCCGAAGTCCCGCCGCCTACACCGACGCCGCTCCCGTCGCTTGTACTCACGCCCACGCCCACGCCTGAGTTTGCATCCGCGCCGGTCACCGCGACCGCTGAGATTATCCCGACCGATCAGCCGGCCTTCACAGCGACCCCCGTCCCTACGACCCCGCCGGTCGCCCCGGCTGCGCCTCCGGCCGACATCGCCGATTGGCCGATGGAGGTCTTCCGGCTGATCAACGAGGTGCGCGCGCAACACGGCCTCCCGGCCCTGGCCTACAACGAGACCCTGGCGAACGTGGCGCAGGTGCACGCCAACGATTGCCTCCAGCGCGGATGGGGCAGCCATTACGGTTCCGACGGGTCTACCGTCAAGACTCGCATGGAGCGCGCGGGTTACAACCCGCTCCGCTGGTCCGAATGCTGGGCCCACATGCAATCGCCCCAGCAGGCCATCGACTTCTGGATGGACGAGGTCCCGCCCAACGACCCGCACCGACGGACGCTCCTCAGCACGTGGCTGACGGAGGTCGGCGTGGGCGTGGTCGATCCGGATTGGGGATATTACTTCTTCGCCAATTTCGGGCAGCCGCGGGAATAAGTAGGACAGGACCTAACGCAGGAGTGAGAGGAAAGATGAACGGTAACAGACACTTGCGCGCCTGGATGGGCTGTTTGTGTTTCTGTCTCTTGGTGCTTTTCTTGACGAGCGCCTGTCGAGCCCAGGTCGCGCAGGCGCCGGAGGAACCGGCGCTCACCCCGTCGCGCGCCGCCACTCCTATAGATGTCGAACCCACACTGAAGACCGACGCGCCAACAAGCATCGCTCCAGGAGAGGAGATCGCGTCGCCCTCCCCATCGCCTCCCGCCGACCCTGCATCCTCTCCGGCTGACGCTGCCGAACACACTGTCCAACCCGGCGACACCTTGTTGGGCATCGCCTCGACGTACGGCGTACCGATGGCGGCGATTCAATTGCAGAACGACATGGGATCGTCCACCGTCGTCCAGGTGGGCCAAACCCTCGCCATTCCATCCCGGGAGGCCTGGGCCGGCGCGTCCCGCTTCTGGATCGTGCACGTGGTCGCGCCGGGCGAGACGCTGTCCAACATCGCCCGAGCCTACGGGCTGACCGCTCAGGCCATCCAGCAGACTAACGGCTTGACCGACGCGGATCTGATCGTGGCGGACCGGGAATTGGTCATCCCGCTCGAGTCGCCATCCGTCACCCAGACGCCGGCCCCGCCAGCGACCGCGACTTCCCCGCCGGAACCGTCGGCGACGCAGATACTTACGGCGACCGTCTCCGCCGTGCCCACCATCATCACCGAGACCGTCGCCGCGACCACTACCCCCGAACCCACATCGGTTTCCGTCTCCCCGCCGCCGGACGACGTGAGCGCCTGGCCCCGCGAGACGGCGCGCCTGATCAACGTGGTGCGCAAACAGCACGGCTTGCCGCCGCTGACCTACAACGAGACGCTGGCTCAAGCGGCCCAGGGGCAGGCCAACGATTGCGCGGAACGGGGATGGTGCAGCCACACCGGTTCCGACGGTTCCAACATCAAGGCCCGCGTCCTGCGCGCCGGTTACGACGCCGCCAGTTGGGCCGAGTGCTGGGCGCAGCGGCAGACCCCCCAGGGGGCTGTGGACATCTGGATGGACGAGGTCCCGCCCAACGACCCGCACCGGCGGACGCTGCTCACGACTTGGTTGTCGGAAATCGGCGTGGGGATCGCCAAAACCGATTGGGGGTACTATTTCATCGCCAATTTTGGGCGGCCAAATTGAAGCAGAACCGGGAGCGACTTGACACTCAAACTTTCGTGAATATAATGAATTTATGCGCTCGACATGATCCGATGATTGGGCCCAGGATCACTCCACATTCCCTAACCCCAACACCACAGAAAAACGCACCGCATGATCTCTTAGAGACCCTTTAACGCATTCTACTCGACTTAGCGCCCTTTTTTGCGAGAGGAGGTGGTGTCAACCGGAAAAAACGCTGCCCGTCAGTAAGGCCCTTTCGGGAAAGAAGTGATAGCCGACTTATGAAGGAAAAGGAGAAGAAGAGTGTCCACCTATAGAAAAATCAGTCTATTGTTAAGCATCTTAATTGTCGTCGCAATGGTTTTGACCGCTTGCGGTGAAAGAGCGACCGAAGCGCCCCCTACGGCTCCACCGGCCCCTCCCACAGAGGAACCGACGGAGGAAGCGGAACCCGGGGGGCTTCTTGATGAGATTATGGAAGCCGGCGTGATCGTCGTCTCCACCGACCCCAACTATGCGCCCCAGAGCTTCCTGAACGACGCGGGGGAGTTGGACGGTTTCGACGTGGACGTGGCCAAGGAAGTGGCCAAGCGCTTGGGCGTCGAGATCGAGTTCGTGACGCCGGACTGGGACATGATCGTGGGCGGCAATTGGAGCGCCCGCTGGGATCTGAGCATCGGCTCGATGACGCCGACGGAACCCCGTTCCGAGGTGTTGTGGTTCACCGGTCCCTACTACTACACCCCCGCCTCGTTCGC
>DAOTUC010000317.1:0-3922 GCA_034437315.1 Anaerolineae bacterium | reverse complement strand
GTGATCAACGATGGCATAGGCGCCATGGGAACTTGCGCGGCCTCGACCGGCAAGAAGTCGCCCGTTGACGTGGTCCCCAGCGCCAGGCTGTTTTGCTCCCAACGAATGAAATCAAGCGACGACGTACCGCCGAAATTGGGCGGCCACAGTGGTGGGTAGAGAAGCGGCAGGGAGGTCACGAGTATCAGGAACAATCCTATGGCTGAAGCGCCTGCGCGCCAACGTGGGGAGGGCGACAAAAGAACGACGCCAGCCGCACAGGCGGAGAGCATCAGGTTAGTCACGCCTAACAATCGCCAGGGAAATTGAAGGTATGGCATACCGGGGACCCGCTCCCAGATGGGCCGGGAGATTGGCGACATTAGAAAGATCAATCCGCCTCCGGTCAGTGCGAAGTACAAAAGGTGAATCGCCGTTGAAGCAGTCGTGTCACCTTTTTCGCGCCGGAGCAAGCAGCGGCGAATCATGCCCCCCAGGCCTAAAAGCGCCAACACCCACTGGGCGATTCCCAGGTTGAAGCGATGGTGGGGCGCGGTTGCTCTCATATCGAGTATGCGAGACGGGGCGAGCAGTTCGGTCAAGGAGAGGAAATGTTCTCGAAAATCGAAATGGCCCGGCCCAATGACGTTTAGTTTAATCGCGCCTCGTTCGAACACGAAGGGCAACCAGAAAAAGGCGATCACCGAGGCGGATAGGGCGAAAGCCAGGCCGCCCCACCCCGCCATCCGCTGCCCTTGCCGCTTGTCAAAGGCGACCAGCCACAACCAGTAGAACGACAACAAAGCGGCGGCGACGAGACCGATTAAATTGTGGCTCATCACAACGCCAGATAGCGACAACACGCTTCCCACAAAAGTCCATCGCCCTCCCACCCCGCGCATTAACCGCCCGAAGGCGTAGAAGGCGAGCGGGAGCAGGCAGAGGGCGAAATGCTCGGCCAAAGCGCCACGGGCGTGGGGATCAATGAAGAGGATGTAGGGTGAGAAAGTAAATGAAAGCGCAGCCAATATACCGCCCTCGTCGCCAAAGAGATCGCGGCCCAGGAGATAGCCGCCCACCGAGGCCAGGAGGAGTCCGAGGACGATCACCGCCTTGACGCCGCCGACGATGTCGACCACCGGCAAGAGATCGAACAGATTGGCCGCGTAATAGGTCAACGGCGCGTAATAATTGAAAATCGGATACCCATAACCAAAGTAAAAATTAGGCGCCCAGCGTGGGTAGAAGACGCCGGCCCGCAACACGCGGCCCAATTCGGCGGCCCGGTAGATGTGCAATTCCGCGTCGGTCTCGCGCGGCAATCCAGGCCGCGTCAAAAACGGCGCAGCCGCCACGAGCCCCAGGGCCAGCGCCAGGCCGATGAAAAGCGCTCTGCGATTTCTCCGATGACGCTTCAACTTCTACTCCCCAAAAATAACAGCCAGTCGTTGTCCCATCAAGCACAGACAACGGCTGACTGTTTATAACACGTTCAAGCGTGGCGTTTAATTTTGAGCGACGAGATCGGCGATTTGCTCCGGATGTTCCGCTACATTCACGCCGACCGCCTCGAAAGCGGCGATCTTCTCCGCAGCTGTGCCGCTGCCGCCCTGGATAATCGCGCCGGCGTGCCCCATCCGTTTGCCCGGAGGCGCCATGCGCCCGGCGATGAAGGCTGTGACCGGTTTGCTCATATGTTGAGCGACGAACTCAGCTGCCCGCTCCTCGTCGCTGCCCCCAATTTCACCGATCAAGACCACCTGCTCCGTCTGGGGGTCCGCCTCGAATAGTTTCAGCGTATCAATAAACGTCGTACCGATGATCGGATCTCCGCCAATGCCAACGCAGGTCGATTGGCCGATCCCGCGCGCCGTGAGGGCGTAGACCACCTCGTAGGTCAACGTCCCGGAGCGAGAGACCACGCCCACCGGCCCCGGCGTCGCGATGTGCCCGGGCATGATGCCCACCTTGGCTTGACCGGGCGAGAGCAAGCCGGGACAATTAGGGCCCACCATTCGGCTGTCTCGCTGATCCAGATAGGCCCGCACGCGGATCATATCCTGTGTCGGAATGCCCTCGGTGATACAGACGATCAATGGGACGTCGGACGCGGCCGACTCGATGACGGCGGCGGCGGCGAAACGAGCCGGCACGTAGACAATCGAAACATTCGCGCCGGTCTCGGCGACCGCCTCCGCAACGGTGTCGAAGACAGGGACGCGGCCATTGCAAGCCGTCTGGCCCCCCTTGCCGGGCGTGACGCCGCCGACGATATTCGTGCCATACGCCAACATCTGTTCGCTGTGAAATTCTCCCTCACGGCCTGTGATGCCCTGTACGAGCAACCGTGTATGCTTATCAACTAAAATCGCCATTGTCATCCCTCCCTTATAGCTCGCCCTTGGCGGCGGCGACTGCCTTCTGGGCCGCTTCGGCCAACGTGGAAGCGGTGATCAGATGATACCCTGATCGATCTAATATCTCACGGCCCTCTTGTTCGTTTGTGCCAACCAACCGCGCGACCAGAGGCGCGGAGGGTTTCACCTCCTCGAAAGCGGCGAGGATGCCGCGCGCGACCTCGTCGCAACGGGTGATGCCGCCGAAAATATTGAACAAGACCGCCTTGACGTTTTGATCCTCCAGTATCAATCGCAAGGCCGTCGCTACCCGCTCCGCCTTTGCGCCGCCCCCGATGTCGAGGAAATTCGCCGGTGCGCCGCCAAAGTGCTTGATGATGTCCATCGTCGCCATCGCCAGGCCGGCGCCGTTGACCATACAGCCAATCGCGCCATCAAGCTGCACGTAGCTTAAGCCAGCCTCCCGCGCCTCTCGCTCACTCGTGGTCTCCTCGTCCACGTCCCGCATCTGGGCCAGGTCTGGATGACGGAACAACGCATTGTCATCAACCAGCATCTTGCCATCGACCGCCAACAGCGTCCCCTCGCCTGTCTCTACCAGCGGGTTGATCTCGGCCAATGATGCGTCGTAGGCCGCAAATGACTTGTAAAGCCCCTGGGCGATGCGATCGAAGGCGCGGAAGCGGTCTTTTTCGAGGCCAATGCCCTTGGCCAATGCCAGGGTCTGGAAACCGCGCAATCCCAGGAATGGATCAACGCTCACCTTCTTGATAGCGTCTGGATTGGTGCGAGCGACTTCCTCAATCTCGACGCCTCCTTCAGAAGACGCCATCATCACAGCCCGCCGCTTCGTTCGGTCAATCACGATGCCGAGATAGATTTCCTTCTTGATGTCGGCTGCCTCATCCAGCAACACCTTGCGCACCGGCAGACCTTTGATCTCCAGGCTTAAGATTTCTTCGGCCAACTGCTCGGCCTCGGCCGGATCCTGGGCCAACTTGATACCGCCAGCCTTGCCCCGCCCGCCTACAAGCACCTGGGACTTGACGACGACAGCGCCGCCCAGATCTTCAGCAATACGGCGCGCTTCCTGGGGCGTCTTTGCCACCTCGCCCTTGGGAATAGGCACGCCGTGGGCGGCGAATAACCGCTTTGATTGATATTCGTGTAATTTCACGTACTTACCTCCTCATAATCGTCACGTGGCTAAAGAAAGTAACTTAAAAACCCGAACGCTTACACAAAAATTATACCATATTCTCTAGCACTGTGAAAGTTTGACCTCTTCAAACTTCATGGTAAACTTCTCACGTGACGCAATATACGAAAACCCTACCTGCTAATTATCGCTGGAACTTTTTCGCTTTCCTGACAGACTACGTCTGCTTCGGGGTAGCGCTCTCATTCGTTAACATCAACAGTGTTCTGCCAGCCCTGGTGAGCCAACTCACCGACTCGGCTCCTGTGATTGGCCTCGTCAACACAGTCTACATCGGCGGTTGGCTGCTCCCCCAACTGGCCGTCGCGCAACTGATCAACGATAAGCCCCGCAAACGTCCTTACATGATAGCCGGGTTAAGCAGTCG
>DAOTUC010000316.1:0-10339 GCA_034437315.1 Anaerolineae bacterium | reverse complement strand
TGTAGATAGCGAACGCGCCACCGTCGTGGGATGGACGCCGACAGAAGAAATAGAAAATCAAGCCCGTCAACTCTACGAACTCCACCGCCATGAAATCGAAGCTGCCTTTTCGTAGACAAAAACATCCATTGTCATTGACGGAGCTGAAACAACTGATAGAACGAGAGATTTATCCCATCGTTTACATCAATATGTTCCCAACAAGTGACCGGGCATACGTTCATACGGTCATCGTAGAAAGTTATATTTATGATCAACTATTACTCGTCGATCCTATGACCGGCCCCAGAGAGATTGACACAGCCAACTTTCTTGAATCTTGGGAAGTGCACGGAAATATGGCAATCGTATTGCAAATGGAGAACAAATGACCCGCATTTTGGCGATCGAGACCTCGTGTGATGAGACCGCCGCCGCCGTCGTCAAGGACGGTCGGCGGATTCTCTCCAACGTCGTCGCCTCGCAGATCGAATTGCACGCCGAGTACGGCGGCGTTTTCCCGGAGATGGCCTCCCGCGCCCACGTCGAGGCGATCGTGCCAGTGATCGAACAGGCCATGCAGGAGGCGCACCTGGGTTACGACGACCTGGACGCCGTCGGCGTGACCTATGGCCCTGGGCTGGCAGGCTCGCTCCTGGTGGGCGTCAACGCGGCCAAAGGCTTGGCCCTGGGGCGCGGCTTGCCCCTGGTCGGTGTCAATCACATGGAAGCCCACATCTACGCTCACTGGCTGGAGGTGGAGAGCGAGGGCAGCGCGCCGCCGGGCCAAGATCTGGATTTCCCCCTGTTGGCGCTGTTGGTCTCCGGCGGTCACACCGAATTGGTCCTGGTCCATGGCCACGGAAAATACCAATATCTGGGCGGCACGTTGGACGACGCCGCCGGCGAGGCCTTCGATAAGGTCGGCCGGCTCCTGGGCCTGCCCTATCCCGGCGGGCCGGCGATCGAGAAAGCGGCCTATGAGGGGAATCCGAGGGCTTTCGACTTCCCCCGGGCCTGGTTGGACGATAGCGACTCACCCTACGATTTCAGCTTCAGCGGGCTCAAGACGGCCGTCCTGCGCACCGTGCAGAAATACACCGATCTTCCCCAGGGGCGTTTGCTGGCGAACCTGGCAGCCAGTTTCCAGGCCTCGGTGGTGGACGTGCTGGCGACCAAGACGGCGCGGGCGGCCGACGAATTCGACGTGAACGCCGTCCTGCTCTGCGGAGGCGTGTCGGCCAACCAGACGCTGCGGGCGACGACGGCCCAACGGGCCAGCGCGCCGGTCTACTACCCGCCGCTCTTCCTGTGCACCGACAACGCCGCCATGGTCGGCGCCTGCGCCCACCAACGCTTCACCTCCGGCGAGCGGGCCGGTTGGGACCTGGACGTCATCCCGACCCTCCGACTGGTCAGCACACAACCTTAAACCTGCAACCTTAAACCTTAGGACTCCAATGAACAAAATCCGACTCAACCCAGTTAATCTCCTCCGCAACACCCTGCGCACCCTCAGCAATCTACGTCGCTCGCTCCGCCGCCGGGGGCTGGAGACCGTCAGGCTGACCCTCCATGGCTCGTATCCCGAATGCCCGGCCCCCCGGGACCCGCTGCCCTTTCCGTTGAACCTGCTGCCCATCTTTCCCGATCCCGACCCATGCCTATCCGACCTGGAGGAAGCGATGAGGATCATCGGCGGCGATTCCCGCGTCCAGAACGTCGTCCTGACGTTTCAGTCCCTCCAGGCTGACCTGGCGACTCTCTACAGCTTGCGCCGCCTTCTGGGCGATCTGCAAGCGCAAGGGAAACACCTGGTCGCCTGGCTGCCCGGCGCCGGCATGGGGAATTATTACCTGGCCGCCGTCTGCGACGAAATTCTTCTCCCGCCCGCGGCCCACCTGAACCTCCTGGGGCTGCGATTGGAGGCCGTTTTCCTCAAGGACGCGCTGGATATGATCGGCGTCGAGCCGAACCTGGAGCGCATCGCCGAATACAAGACCGCACCCGATATGTTCCGCCGCGCGACGATGAGCGACGCCCATCGCGAAATGTTCGACGCTCTCCTCGACGACGTTTACGACGAGATCGTCGCCGCCGTCGCCGAGGGGCGCGGGATTGAGCTGGAGCAGGTGCGCGCATTGATCGACCGGATGCCGCTCACCGCCGCCGCGGCGCTCGAAGCAGGCCTGATCGACGGGGTCTGTTACGAGGATGAAATCGTCGCCCGCCTGGCGCCTGAGGGATCAGAACAAGAGCCGGAAAAGGACGCCAAAAACAAAAAGGCCGAGGCGCCCAGAAAACCCGTCGCCTGGCGAGAGGCGTACCGTTGGCTGCGTCTGCCGCGCCGACCGCGCACGCGCGAGAAGATCGGCGTCGTCTCGTTGCAGGGGATGATCGTCCCGGGGCCGAGCCGGCGCTCCCCCTTTCCACTGCCCCTTCCCGACCCCTACGAGGCCCAGGCCGGGGCGGAGACCATCGCCCAGGCCTTGCGCAACGCCGAGGCCGACGACAGCGTCGCCGCCGTCATCTTCCACGTCGAATCGCCCGGCGGGTCGCCCCTGGGGTCCGACCTGATCTGGCGTGAGGCGCTGCGCTTGCGCCAGCGCAAACCGGTCGTCGTCCTGATGGGTAGCCAGGCCGCCTCGGGCGGCTACTACGTCGCGGCGGCGGGCGATCGCATCGTCGCCCGCCCGACGACGTTGACCGGTTCCATCGGCATCTGGGGCGGCAAATTCTCGACTGCCGAACTCTACGAGAAATTAGGCGTCGGGCGTGAGGCGGTGCAGCGCGGGGCCATGGCTGGCCTGCACTCCGAGATGTCCCCCTTCAGCGAGGCGGAACGGAAGCGCATCCGCCAGCAGATGGAGGCGACTTACACGCTGTTCAAATCCCGCGTGGCGGAAGGGCGCGATATGACTGCCGAAGCAGTCGAGGAGGTCGCCCGCGGCCGTGTGTGGTCGGGGCGGCGGGCCCAGGAAGTCGGCCTGGTCGACGAGCTGGGTGATTTTGAGACCGCGCTGGCAATCGCCAAAGAGCTGGTCGACCTGGACCCAGATCGTGACTACACGACTGTACAGATTGGTTCCCCACAACAGACGTTGACCCCGCCGGCCTTCCCGTCCTCGGAAAAGGCGGCCTGGCGCGGGCGAAACAACCTGCTCGAAATGTTCCGCGCGTTGACCCGCGAGCACATCTGGGCCCTGTCGCCCTGGATCATTCGATTGAGAGGATAATATGGAGATGAGAACTGATCATTCCACCAACGGAACAGACCCCCGCTGGAGCGATTTCACCAAGCGCACCGTGGCGCTGATCCTGTTCCTGTTGTTGGCGCTGGTCGTCTACCGCTTCCGGGATCTTCTGGCCCCGATGATGATCGCTTTCCTGACCGCCTTCATCCTCCACCCTATCGTCGGCTTCCTCAAGGATCACCTGCCCATATCACGCGGGGCGGCGACCGCCATCGTCTTCTTGGTCCTGATCCTGGCGATGGTGGCCACGCTGGCTGCGCCGGTGGCGGTCGTGCCCAGCATCCAGCGGGCCGTACGCAATTTCCAGTTCGATTTCAACCGCGTCATCACCGACATCGGCGACTTTCTCGACCGGCCGCTAGAGTTCGCGGGTTATACCCTGGACCTGAGCCGGGTGTACGAGGAAATCAGTTCCATGCTGCGCTCCTTCGTGACCCAGGTCGCCCAGGGTACGGTAGACGTGGCGTTTAGTCTCGCTTCCGGCGCCCTCTGGGTGCTCTTCATCCTGATGACCGCCTTCTACTTGGTCAAGGACGCCGATCGAATCATCCGCCAACTGGATAGCCTGGCGCCCCCGGGCTACCAGGCGGATATGGCTCGGCTACGCCAGCGGATTGCCCGGGTGTGGAACGCCTTCTTGCGCGGCCAGCTGATCCTGGGCCTGGCGATGTTCGTCATCACCACTGTCATCGGCACGGCCATTGGCCTGCCCTACGCCGTGGTGATGGGCGTCATCGCCGGCCTGATGGAGTTCGTGCCAAACGTCGGCCCCATCATCGCTCTGATACCGGCAGTACTCGTCGCCCTGTTCCAGGGTTCCGCATTTCTGCCGATGAGCAACTTCTGGTTCGCCGTCCTGGTACTGGGGATTTACATCGTGATCCAACAGGTCGAGGGCAACCTGCTCGTCCCCCGTATCCTGGGCGGCAGCCTGAACTTGCACCCCCTGGTCGTCCTGATCGGCATCATCATCGGCGGCAACCTGGGCGGCATCCTCGGTATGCTCCTGGCGGCGCCGGTCCTGGCGACGCTGCGTGTGATTGGCTATTACGTCTTCTGTCGGCTATATGATCAAGATCCCTTCGCCCCGCCGCCTGAAGAGGAAGCGCCCGATTCCGCCGAGCCAGGATTGGTCCGGCGCACCGGAGAGGCAGCCTGGCGTCAATTGTTGGAACGTCTGGACACGATGGACACGCCGGAGGCGACGAAACTGAAAGAGATGGCGGAAAAGTTGGTGAGGGCGGAGGCGACGAAGGAAACGGAGATTCAGGAGACGCTGGAAGAGGAATGACGGTCACAGGCGCATCGTTTCAAAGCGACGTCGCCATCGTGGGGGGTGGGCCGGCCGGCTCAATGGCGGCCAAACGCCTGGCGGAAAGCGGCGTCCGGGTCGCTCTCCTTGAACGAACCGCCTTCCCCCGCGACAAGGCCTGCGGCGACGGCGTCAGCAGCCGGGGATTGGCCCTGTTGGCCCGGCACGGCCTGGGCGAGTGGGCGACCCAATTCCCCGCCCCGGAAGCCCTGCGCGTCGTCTCGCCTGATGGGCAGGTGCTGGACGTTGTCCCGCCAGCCGACGAAAGCGTCCATTATGGGCGCACGATTCCGCGACGCTTGCTCGACGCTCGCTTGGCCCAGGCGGCTGTAGCGGCCGGCGCCCGGTTGATTGAGAGCGCCCGGGTGCGGCACGTCGAACGGGCGGATAGCGCGCCGCTCACTATCTCGGTGGATGGGCTGAAAGTGATGGCCCAATTGCTCATCCTGGCCGACGGCAGCCACGCGCCCGTCGCCCGCCGCCTGGGACTGGTTCGGGGTGAGCCGGAATTGATTGCGCTGCGGCAGTACCGTTCCGGCGACGCCGGCCCCGCCAATCGTCTGGAAATTCACTTCCAACCGGACGTCTACCCCGGTTATACCTGGCTATTCCCGATGGGAGATGGCCGGGTCAACTTCGGGACGGGGACGTACGCCCGGCGCGCACGATGGGGGGGCTCCACGTTGAAGGCGTACCTGACTCGATTGGCGGCTGATCCCACGGCCCTGGATGGACGCCTGTCGCCCACCGAGGCGGTCGGGCCTATCGTGGGGCGCCCGCTGCGCACCCGGATGGAAGATACGCAGACTCACGCCGCGCGCGTCCTGGTCGCCGGGGACGCCGCCGGGCTGGTCAGCCCGCTGACCGGCGAGGGCATCGCGCCGGCAATGGAGAGCGGCGTGTTGGCCGCTGAACACGCTTTACAGGCGTTGCAGGTTGGTGATTTTTCGGCCCGGGCGCTGGCGGGCTACAGCCGGGCGCTCAAATCGCGCTATGGCCGTGAACAACGGGCCGCGTGCATCCTGCGAGCGGGGCTTGCGACGCGGCCTCTTTTTCGCCGGGCGATGGATCGCATGCAACAGGATCGAGACCTGGCGCTGCTGATCGGTTACGTCATCATCGGGTACAAATCCCCCCGCCTGGCGTTGCGCCCCGGCGTCTTGTTGCGTTTATTGGCTTAATCTGGCATAATGAGACGGGTGTGTTTCAAATGCTTTGAGCGTTGTTTGTAGTGCGTGCGCTAGATAGCGGCGCTAGATAGCGGCTTCAGCGCGCTTTTACGGCGATAAATCGCCTACTACGAGCCTTGCCTCAAATGAAATGAAACACACCCTAATGAGATAGATCAACCTACCCGTGCGGCGCGGATCACAATCCGCCAAGTCGCCACCACGCTCCACCTGGGCGTAATCAGGCAAGTGCAGGGATACTTATTATTACTAGAAACGAGGAGGTTAACCTTATGCGAGAACTTTCTGTCGCGACCGTACAAATGGAGCCCATTCTGGGCAAGCTGGAAGAAAACCTGATGAAGATGAGCGACTTCATCCACCGCATCGCCACCGAGCAGCCGATCGACCTGATCGTCTTCCCCGAGCTCATCACCACCGGTTACGAGATCGGCCCCCGATTCGCCGAAATGGCCCAACCGATCCCCGGCCCATCGGTCAACCTGATCGCCCAGCGGGCCAGCGAGTTCGGTGTGCACGTCGTGTTCGGCATGGTCAGCAAGAAGAAGGATGTCGAGAGTGTGCTCTACAACACCGCCGTCATGGTCGGGCCGGAGGGAGACCTGGTCGGCGAGTATCACAAGCTCCATCTGCGCGGTGAGGAACAGATCGCCTTCCGCCCGGGCTATCGGATCCGGGAGTTGGACAGCGACATCGGCCCCATCGGCGTGATGATCGGTTGGGACCTGGCCTTCCCCGAGGTGGCGCGCAGCCTGGTGCTCCGGGGGGTCGAGTTGCTGGTCGTCTGCGCCAACTGGGAGCAGACCCAGGCGGAAGAATGGCGCGCTTATCTGAGGGCGCGGGCCTACGAAAACCGGGTCTTCGTCGCCGCCGCCAACCGGGTCGGCGAGGAACCCTCCTACACCTTCGGCGGGCAGAGCGGCATCGTCGGCCCTACGGGCAAGGTCTACGCCAGCGTGGATGAACCGGTTGAAGGTTACGCCATCGCCCACATCGACCTCGACCTGGTGCGCCAGGAGCGGGAAGAGTCCCAGATTCTCCAGTGTCGCCAACCGACCACTTATCGCGAGGTGGTGAAGAAGTATTAGGGCTGGGATCGCCGCTTTGCTCAGGTATACTGGTAACCGGCCTACCTAAGCGAAGCGGCATTTACCGGCCCGACCTCAAGGAGATGATAATGGCAAGTTTAAAAGGCAAGGACATTCTGCACGGCGCGCAGTTCAGCCGCGATGAGATCGAACTGATTATGGACACCGCCGCCGACATGCGCGAACAACTGAAAGCGCATCGCTCGCTCGACCTGTTGCAAGGATACGTCATGGGCGCGCTCTTCTTCGAACCGAGCACGCGCACCCGGCTCTCCTTCGAGACCGCCATGCACCGGTTGGGCGGGAGCGTGGTCGGTTTCGCCTCGGCTGGCGTCAGTTCGGCCAAGAAGGGCGAGTCGCTGTCCGACACCATCCGCAACGTCGACCAGTACGTCGACGTGATCGCCATGCGCCATCCGGAGATCGGATCGGCCCATGTCGCCGCCGATGCGGCCGAGGCCCCGGTGCTCAACGGCGGCGACGGCGCCGGTCAGCATCCCACTCAGGCCCTGCTGGACCTGTTCACCATCCAATCGGAGCGTGGCCAGTTGGACGGCAACACTATCGCCCTCTGCGGCGATCTGAAATATGGCCGCACCGTCCACGCCGGCGTGGAATTGTACAAGCACTACGACGTCAAGCTGATCTTCGTGGCTCCCGACGCGCTCCAAATGGATCCGGAAATCACGGCCAGGTTACGAGAACAGGGCGTCGAGGTTGAGGAGACGGACAACCTGGAGGCCGCATTAGCCGAGGCCAGCGTGCTCTACATGACGCGCATCCAGAAAGAGCGCTTCGACGATCCCGATGCATACCAGCGGCTCAAGGGCAGTTACGTCCTGACCCGCGAGATGATCGAGCGGATCAACGCCGACGTCACCGTCATGCACCCGCTCCCCCGCGTCGACGAAATCACCACTGACGTGGACGAACTCCCCAACGCCGCCTACTTCCGCCAGGCCAAGAACGGCGTTTTCACCCGGATGGCGTTGCTGACGTTGATCTTAGGCCGGTAGATCGGTATATTGGTAGACCGGTATACCAGTACACCAACTTTGGAGGATGAGTATGGATCAAGTGAATTTCCACACCGTGGGTAAGTCCGCTCCCCGCAAGGATGGGATCGCGCGGGTCACGGGGCAGGAAAGGTACACGGTCGACGTCACATTGCCCCACATGCTCCACGGGCGCATTCTTTCCAGCCCCTACGCGCACGCCCGCGTCAAGCACATTGACGTCAGCGAGGCGGAGGCGATGGGGGCGGTTTGCATCACTTTCGACGACGTGCCGCACGTGTGCTACAACGAGCGCATCATCACCATCCCGCGCGTCCTCCACAAGGATCACTACGTCCTGGCCGACAAGGTGCGGCGCATGGGAGAGGCGGCGGCGGCGGTGGCCGCCGAGACGGAGGAACTGGCCGAGAAAGCGGTGCGCGCCATCCGGGTCGAATACGAGGTGCTCCCCGCCTACACCGACGCCGTCGAGGCGATGAAACCGGGCGCCGAACCGATCTACGACACCGTGCTCTGGGGCGAGAAAGTGGAGCCCATCGAGCATAACGTCGCCTGCGCGCGCGAGGTCGAAGAGGGGGACGTGGACCGGGCGTTCACCGAGGCCGACGTCGTGGTGGCGGGCACCTTCAAGACGCCCAAGATCTACCACGCCCAGATGGAGACCAAGTCGGTGGTCTGCCGCCCCGAACCCGACGGCGGCCTCACTGTCTGGCCCACCACCCAGTCGATCCACAACGTGCGCATCCTGCTGGGCCAGATCTTCGACATTCCCCTGAGCAAGATCAACGTCAAGCGAGTGCCCATCGGCGGCACCTTCGGTTCCAGCATCCAGATGAACCCGCCGATCCCCATCTGCGCGGCGCTAGCGCTCAAGTCTGGCCGGCCGGTCAAGCTGACGCTGGCGCGGGAGGAGGACGCCCACGATCACACCCGCTACGGCGTCCAGATCGACCTCCAGCTGGCGGCCAGGGCCGATGGCACGCTGACCGGGGCGAAGATGGACCTGATCGCCGACATCGGCGCTCACAACATCCAGGCCTATTCCTTTCTGGGCGTGTGTGTCGGCTGGCTGGTCTCGCTCTACAAGATACCCAACGTGCGCTACAAGGGCACGGCCGTCTACACCAACAAGGCCATCTCGTGCGCCATGCAGGGTTTCGGCAATCCCCAGGTGACCTTCGCCGCCGAGAGCCTGATCGACGAACTGGCGGAGAAGCTGGACGTGGACCCCATCGCGCTCCGGCTCCAGAATTACGTGGGCCTGGGCGACACCTTCTGGGGCCAAGGGCCGCTGGTCCGCTCTATCGTGCAGAGCGACGGCGTGCCGGAACTCTTGCGCCGGGGCGCCGAGGCCATCGGTTGGCAGAAGCGCCAACCATCAGGCTCGCAGGCGGGACGCTACCGGCGCGGCATCGGCCTGGGACGGGGCTTTCACACCTCCAGCGCCGGCGCGCCGCAACCGGGCGACGTGATCGACTTCTCCGGGGCGATGGTCAAGGTCAACGTCGACGGCTCGGTCGACGTCATCACCGCCCTGATGGACCACGGCGGCGGGACGCTGGAGGCGCTGGCTAAACTGGCGGCCGAGGTGCTGTGCGTGCCGCTGGACAAGGTCAACCTGGCGCCGGCCGAGACCTGCTCCACCGTCTACGATTGCGTGACCCATGCCACGCGCGGCGTCTACGCCGGGGGCGGCGCGGTCGATAAGGCGGCCCAAACACTGCGGCGGGAGATCCTGGAGACCGCCTCCCATTACATGAACGTCACCGACACCGCCCTGCAACTCCGGCTGGACGAGGATCTGGGGCAGAGCGTGATCTACGCTCCGGCCATCCCCGACCGGCGGATGACGCTGGCGGAACTCGCAACCCGCTGCTGGGAGGAGAGCTGGAAGACGATGGCCGCCGTGGAAAGCTACCGCCCGGTCCACTGCCCGCCGGCCTACGTCACCGTGTTCGTCGACGTGGAGGTGGATACCTGGACGGGCCAGGTGCGCACCGTCAGGGCGGTGATGGGCAGCGACTGCGGCACGGTCGTCAACCCGGAAATGGCCGCCGGGCAACTGGAAGGCGGCCTCTCGAAGGGCGCGGGCTACGCGCTCTACGAGAACAACGAGTGGGATGCCGACGGACAGCTGACGTCCAAGGGTTACTGGATCGACGCCAAGACCGCCGCCATCGGCGAGACCCCGTACAACGACAATCTCATCATCCACTTCGCCAACACCTACGAACCCAGCGGCCCGTCAGGCGCCAAGGGCATCGGCGAGGCGGCCACCAACCCGGTGGCGGCGGCCTACGCCAACGCGATCTACAACGCCATCGGCGTGCGCTTCTACGAACTGCCCATCACGCCGGAGAAAATCCTGGCGGCGTTGCAAGAGACAGCAGCGAAAGTGCGTACAGGGGGATAGGGTTATGACGATTGAATTTACGATCCGGGTGACCGCCGGCAACAAACTGACAAATGCACAGGATCCACAGCTACAACACATCCGCGA
>DAOTUC010000315.1:0-7730 GCA_034437315.1 Anaerolineae bacterium | reverse complement strand
GAACAACTGCTCAAACCGGAAACGATGCCCGTGGTCGACACAACCTTCGCTGATCGGATAGAGACGACGCAGGAGGTCGTCAAAACATTGAGAGAAACGGAGCTGGTTGACGCCGTCGTACTGATCGGGCACGCCTTATATGAGGATGACGTGGCTTTAGCGCAAGCCGTCCCCGGCATTGACGTCATTTTCGGCACCCACAGCCATCACAAGGAAACGTTGACGCCCATCCCAGACACGGATACGCTCATCTCCCCGTACCAATACCTGACCTATATCAGCTTGGTCACATCAGGCTTATTGGCCCGCCGCCGGACACGCTTTGCCAAGTAAAACATCGTCCAATATGACAATCCAAGATCTGACAGATGAAATGAATCGCTTCGTGGAGGCGATGGGCTGGTACCGGGAGGACTCGCCGGCCCCGCAGACGCCCCGCAACATCGCCATCTCGCTCGCCTTAGAGGCGGCTGAGGTGTTGGAACATTTCCAATGGGGAGAGCAGATCGCGCGCGACGCATTGGCGGAGGAATTGGCCGACGTCGCGCTCTATCTGCTCCAACTGGCCTACCTGGTGGACGTCGATCTGGAACAGGCGATTAGGGATAAATTGTCCGTCAACTATCAGCGCGATTGGTCCCAGGAGTAAAGCGGCGTGAAAATCCTCGCCGTCAGCGATCAAGTAGTGGAAACAATTTACAGCTCGCACATCGTTGAACGCTTCGGCGACGTGAACATGGTGTTGTCCTGCGGCGACTTGCCCTACTCCTACCTGGAATTTATCGTCACGATGCTGAACGTCCCCTGTTTCTTCGTGCACGGAAATCACGATTGCCCAGAATATATGGCGAATGGGCTGACGCTGGACAGTCCCGGCGGCTGGGTGAATTTGGACGAGCAGACAGAAGAGGCTGGCGAGCTATTGTTGGCCGGATTAGAGGGCTCGATCCGCTACAAGCCCCGGGGACGCTACCAATACACAGAACAAGAAATGACGTTCAAAGCCTGGCGCTTGATTCCATCCCTGATGATCAATCGGCTGCGCTACGGGCGCTACCTGGACATCCTCATCACCCACGCGCCGCCGTTTGGCATTCACGATGGCGAGGATTGGCCCCACCGCGGTTTTCAAGCCTTTCTCAACCTGATGTCCAGTTTTCGCCCCCGTTATCTGTTGCACGGACATAAACACGTCTACGGCCCAGATCCCTGGCGAACGGACTACGAGAGCACCCAGGTGATCAACGTCTATCCTTATCGCGTCATTGAGGTATGACCGGATTAAAAAAGGAGACCGTATGAATCAGCACTCAAGCATACGCGCAATCACCATCCTGACAGCACTGCTGCTCACATTCTCCGCAGCATGCCAATCCCAACAAGCGCCGGCGACCGTGGTCGCTACGCTGGCATGGGCGACCGTCACCCCCTCGCCCACCCCTATTCCCACCCCAACCAGCACCCCCGCGCCGATCCCGCCCAAGACTCTGACCATCTGCCAGGCGCAGGAGCCAGAGACGCTCTTTCTGTACGGCGAGCTCACGCGGGGCGCGCGCAACATTCTTGAGGCGATCTACGATGGGCCGATCGACACCCTCTCTTACCAATTCCAACCGGTGATCCTGGAGAAAATCCCCCGCCTGAGCGATGGAGACGTCGCGCTGCGCACCGTCCCCGTCACTGAGGGCGACCGCACAGCGACCGTCCAGGGACGGGTGATCGACCTGACGAGCGGCGCGCAGATTTACGACGCCGGTGGGCAGATCGTCACGTACCAGGAAGGCGTCGTCACGATGACCCAGATGATCGTGACGTTCACGCTGCGCGCCGACGTGACCTGGTCGGATGGACATCCGGTCACAGCCGACGATTCCCGCTACGCTTTCGAGCTGGCCAACGCCTTCGACCAGCCCGCGCTCCAGCGTCGGCTGAAATATACCCAGGCCTACGACGCGCTCGACCCACAGACCGTCGTCTGGACCGGCGTCCCTGGCTACCTCGATTCCCTGTACCCGTTAAATTTCTACCATCCCCTACCCCAAAACCAATGGGGGGGGATCGCAGCTGAACAGTTGACGAGCGCCGAGATGGCCCATTCCAGGCCGATGGGATGGGGCGGCTTCGTCGTGGAATCCTGGGCGGTGGGCGAGCAGATCACGCTGGTGCGCAATGCGCGCTACTTCCGGGCGGACGAGGGCTTGCCCCACCTCGACCGCGTCACGTTCCGCTTCGTCCCCGACCTCCAACAGGCGCTGGAACAACTCAAGGCTGGCGCGTGCGACCTCATCGCGCGAGATCTCATCGAGGGGGCCGACCTGACCCCCCTGTTGGAGGCGGCCCAGGCCGGCGCGCTCCAGTTGATCTCCGCCCCCAGCAACGAATGGGAACACCTGGATTTCGGCATCGGCCAACCGGATTGGGTGAATCGCCCGCCCTTCTTCCAGGATGTGCGGACGCGCCAGGCGGCGGCCCGCTGCATCAACCGGGCGCGGATCGCTCAGGAGGTCTATCCCTACGCCCAGGCGCCCGTCGCCCACAGCTACGTCTCCGACGATCACCCCTTCTACGCTGAAGGCCAGCTCTATCGCTGGGATTACGCGCCCCACGATGGCGTCCCGCTCCTCGAAGCTGTGGGGTGGCGAGATCAGGATGGCGACGGCGTGCGGGAGGCCTACGGCGTGCCCGGCGTGCGGGATGGGACGCCCTTCTCCGCAACGCTGCTCATCGCCAGCGGTTACCCGGCGCGGGAGCGAACGGCTCACTTGATCGCCCAGGATCTGGCAAACTGCGGCATCGGTGTGACGGTGGACGCCCTGTCGCCTCAGGAATTTTTCGCCGATGGCCCCGAGGGAAAGGTCTTCGGGCGGCAGTTCGACATGGCGATCTTCTCCTGGATGAACGATTTACACACCTCGTGCGAGTTATACCTATCGACCGAAATACCGGGGCCCGACAATTGGTGGGCGGCGAGCAATAACCCCGGGTACGCCAGCGCCGATTACGATGCAGCCTGTCGCTCAGCGATGGGGACGATACCGGATATGGACGCGCACGCCCACTTCCACCACGAAGCGCAACGCATCTTCTCCCACGATTTGCCTGTCCTGCCGCTCTACTTCGCGCCCCAGGTGATCGCCGCCCGGCCGGCGGTGCAGGGGGCCGCGCTAGACCCCAGCCAATACTGGGAGACGTGGCGCATCGAGGCCTTCGACCTGGCGCGCTGATTCTTTACACCCATCCGGAGCGGGCGGACGTAGTATGTCCGCAACATCCTGCTGGCCCATTACAACCATCCGGAGCGCCAACGCCTGATATGAACAATCAATCGAATCTATCCGGAAATCTGCTACGACTGATAGGCCGCGTCGTCAAGGCCGGCGAGGCCCAGGGAGCGGCGCTCGTATCGCCAGAACCGCTCGGCTTTCTGGGCGGCGTCGATCCAGAGACAGGCCGCGTCATCGAACGAGGCCACCCGCTCGAAGGTCAATGCGTGACCGGGCGGATGCTGGTCTTCCCCACCGGCAAGGGGAGCACGGTCGGATCCTACACCATCTACCGGTTGGCGCGCAACGGCGTCGCCCCGGCGGGCATCGTCAACGCCGAAGCCGACCCGGTCGTCGCGGTGGGGGCCATCATCGCCGAGATCCCCATGGTCGACCAGGTGGACGTGAGTTGCATCGAAAATGGCGACTGGGTGCATCTTGCGGGCGCTGAAATAACCGTCTGGCGCGCGGGAAAACCCGAACCCGTTAGAAACGCCCCCTAAAGCGAACACACGCTATTCGACTTTTGGGCAAGGTGTGTTACAATCGACTCCTGTCTCGCTAAAAAGCCAATTCGAGACTCAGTCCGAGTAGTTCGCCCATAGACATTCAGAAAGGATTAGATTGTGAAACACATTTTGCTATCCGCGATACTAGCATTGCTAGTGATCCTCACCGCCTGCAACACGCAAACTGAACCGACGCCCACCCCCCTCCCCGCACCGCCGACGCCGACCCAAGAACCCACCCCCCTCCCCGTCGACCCGATCGAACCCGAAGAACCCGGCGAAATCCTCGAACCCGGCGGGATTGACGTGGCCTTGAGTTTGATCACGATCCCCGATCAAGAGGCAGTCGCCGAGGTGAACGGAGAAGAAATATCGACCGAAGTATACGAGGAAGAATTACGAAGAGCGCTTGCCTCCGTCACCACCAGTTACGGCGTCGACTGGAACGACCCCGAAAACCAGGCCCTGATCCCGATGCTCCAGGAACAGGTACTGGATCAACTTATCCAGCGAGAATTGCTGTACCAGTTGGCCGAGCAAGAGGGAGTCGCAGTAGATTCCGACGCCATCGACGAAGAAATCACCTCGATTAAAGCGCAGATGGAACAAGAGGCATCCATCGCCGATTGGGACACCTTCCTGGCGATGAATAACCTCACCGAAGAAGAGGCCCGTAAGTTGATCGCCGAGAATTTGTTGATGGAGGAATTGTCCCGAAAACACAGCGGCGCAGAAAACGTCGAACAGGTGCACGCCAGCCACATCCTGGTAGAAACGGAAGAAACGGCCCAAGAGGTGCTGGACCGGTTGGACGAGGGGGAAGACTTCGCCGATCTAGCGGCCGAGTACTCCAACGACAACGCGAACAAGGATGAAGGCGGCGATTTGGGCTGGTTCCCTGCCGGCGTAATGGTGCCTGAGTTTGAGGAGGTAGCCTTTTCTCTGGAACCGGGCAAGATCAGCGCTCCGGTCGAGACATCCTTTGGCTATCACATCATTCTGGTACACGAAAAGGAAGAGCGCGCGCTGGATCCCTCCATGTATACCGAGGCCCAGCAACTACAATTCCAAACCTGGTTCGAGGAACAAGAGGCCAAGGCGGACATCGAACGGCTGTACGAATTTCAGGAGCCAAGACAGATTAATTAACCTAACCCAGACAGAGCCGGAACCAAAAAGGAATCGCTACGATCATCGTTTCGGCCAACCCTCGCTCTAAGCCCAATACCCGTGAATGAAATATATTCCCGGGTAGGAGCCCAACCCCTGTTGGGCGATTTTAGCACAGAAACGACAGCACAGAAACGGCCAACGGGGTTGGCCTACTACCCATAAGGTGATTGAGTCGACACTCATTCACGGGTATTGGCTCTAAGCCCCGTCTCGGTGACGGGGCTTAGAGCGGGGGTTGGCCGAAACGATGATCAAGGCCTCCTATTGGTTAGGCCCTGACAGTTTGTCAACCTCCCGCAGGTTCGTAACGAACCTGCGGGAGGTTTGGTTAATCGATCTCATCGATCTCAGTTAGCCGCAGTCCAAAAAAGGGCGGAAGACGTAACCTTTGCCAATGATGGTCTCAATCAGACGGGCGCGCAAGCTATCGCCGCCGAGTTTGCTTCGCAAGCGGGAAATGTGTGGCCGAATGATTTTCTGAGCCTCCACAGCGCCTACCTCATATCCCAGGGCCGCTTGAGCTAACTGTTCACAGGTCAGCGTCTGGTTGGGATGCGTCATCAGACAAGCCAAGACCTTGGCCTCGCTGACAGTTACCTTCACAGCCGGCCCTCGCTGCGCCCCATTATCCACCGACTCCACTGCAACCCAGAGCGCCCCTTTGTTCAGGGTGACGGGGCCACACATCAGCGTCTCATCATCCTCGACAGAGGTAAAAGTCGGAGACGTTGAACCTGCTGTATCCCGAAACTGTTGCTCCATCGCCCTGGAGATCGCCTCGGCGAGGTTATGAATGCTGACCGGTTTGCACAGATAGTCGGCAGCCCCGGCCTTGACGGCGGCGATGGCGCTGTTCAACGTGGCGTGACCGGTGAGGATGATGACGATCAAATCCGGAGATATCTCAAGCGCTCTGTGCATCGTCTCCACGCCGTCCATTCCCGGCATCCGCAGATCGAGCACCATCACATCATAACCTTCCCGCTTTAGCTTTTCCAGGCCCTCTTGACCAGAATTGGCTTCATCGGCATAAAAACCCAGAAGTCCGAGTGAACGGGTCAAAGGTAAACGAACTTCCGACTCATCATCCACCAGTAAAATTTTGGCTTGAGATATGTCAACCATTTTTTCTGACAGCGACCCAGTCATCCATCCAACCTGCGGGAGGGTATGCACTAAAATTGCGCGCTAAAGCGCCTCGCCCAACAGAAGCCCCAAAAAAGCCACGATTAATCCAAGATGTAACAAACAATTCGTCTGGGCCATCCATCCGACGATGGGCGCATCAATCAAAAACTGAAGCAAAAAGTTGAGCAGAATCAACCCCACACCAATCAAGATTGGCAAACCGGGCGTGCGGGCGATAAATTCACCAAAGTGATTAAAAAACTCATTGATCATTTCCAGCTCCATTCATCCTAGAAGAGACCCTACGGGCTCGGGCCGTTCAATCGGGCCGATTTCCAGTCGGACGGTGGCCGATGCGAGCAGGCGCTCCCGTTTTCTGAGAAGACGTGTGTTTAGCGCAAAACGTCTTGGAAGCGATTGGCCAACATCTTCGGCATGCGCCCCACGATGTGCGTCCCGTCCTCGGTATGGTCTTCCAACGTGATCAACCCCCGCCGGTGAAACAGATCCACCAACTCGCCGGCTTCGTAAGGGATCAACACGTCGAGGTGGGCCATCTCCGCCTCCAACATATCCTGAACCAACGCTAACAGGGCCTCTAACCCGGCCCCGGTGAGGGCCGAGATAGCGACGGGATTGGGATACGCCCCTGGCAGAGAGATACTCGTCTCCGACGAAGGCAGGCGATCGATCTTGTTCAGCGCGGTGATCATCGGCTGATCGGCGGCCCCGATCTCCGCCAACGTCTGATGCACCGCGTCCGCATGGCGTCTTGCCTGGCGATGGGTGATATCCAGCACGTGCACCAGGAGATCCGCTTCCGTCACCTCCTCCAACGTCGCCCGGAAAGCGGCGACCAACTGGGTGGGCAACTTCTGAATGAAGCCGACGGTATCGGTGAAGAGCGCCTCGGTCCCGTTGGGCAGAACGACGCGGCGCGTCGTCGGGCCCAGGGTGGCGAAGAGTTTGTCTTGCGCCAACACGTGCGCGTCGGAGATGCGGTTGAGGAGGGTCGATTTGCCGGCGTTGGTGTAACCGACGATGGCGACGGTGGGCACGCCGGCCTTGCGCCGCCGCTCACGATGGCGCTCCCGATGAGCCCGCACCTCCTCCAGGTCGCGCTTGAGGCGGGCGATACGTCGCCCAATGACCCGCCGGTCGGTCTCCAACTGGGTCTCGCCCGGCCCACGCACGCCCACGCCGCCGGTCGAGCCACCAACGCGCCCGCCGGACTGGCGCGCCAGGTGGGTCCACGCGCGGGTCAAGCGGGGCAAGCGATATTCATATTGGGCCAATTCGACCTGGAGCGCTCCCTCGCGTGTGTGCGCGTGCTGAGCGAAGATGTCCAGGATCAGGGAGGTCCGATCGAGTAATTGGACGCCCTCGCCCAATCTTTCCTCCAGTTCCCGCTGGTGGCGGGGGGAGAGTTCATCGTCAAAAATGACCATGGTAGCGGCTGTCTCGGCGACGCGCCGCCGAAGCTGATCCACCTTGCCCGACCCGATGAAGGTCGCCGGGTCGGGGTGATCTAAACGCTGCACCATCCGCCCCACGACGTCCAGGCCAGCCGTATCGGCCAACTGGGCCAATTCGTCCAACGACTCTTCAACCGGCCAATACGTACTCGTCTCCCCATCCATCCCTTCGTAGGCAGAAT
>DAOTUC010000314.1:0-22415 GCA_034437315.1 Anaerolineae bacterium | reverse complement strand
CCATCATAGACCCTAAAGGTTTTTGCGCTGGTTTTGATGGAAAAAGGTCATTGTTTAAGGCAAAAACGTTGTTTGCGCGGCCTTGAGCAAAACCTTTAGGGTCTCGCCATGCGAAATCCCAGAGAACCGCGCTTTTTAACTGCTCCGTGTGCTAACGAGAGGGTTGCAGTCTTTTCGCGCTAGGTAGTTACCAACAAATCCCGTCGCCTCCAGACGTAGGCGATGACGAACACCCCAAACCCGGTGACCCAGGCGTGGATGAACGCCTCCACGGCGACGTCCGCATTGAAATGCAGATAGAGACCGTTCTGCACGAAAAACAGGACGTCCATCAGCCCCAGGAAGACGAGCGCGCTGCCGGCCAGTTCGCAGAACAACAGCCCCCAGGATCGCATGCGCATCAGGCCCAGGGCGCCGACGAGGGCCGCCGCCGCCATCCAGGCGTCGGCCAGGGGGAACGAGCGCTCCCACACGTACCACCCGGGGCACTGTCGGGCCAGGAACGAATCGGCCTGCGCCGCCATATCGGCGAAGAAGACGATCCAGAAGACCATGGTGAACAAAGCGGTCAGCGCCAACAGCACGGCGATGACGGTGAAGCCGGTTGGACGTTGGACGCTGGACGTCGGACGTTGGACTTCGGACGTCGGACTTTCTTTATCGATCATTGGTCATTGGCCTCCGTATATATCGTGAACAAGCCCCCGTCGCTTCGCCCGAACACCTCTGGGAAGTACATCTCATAGGCGTGGGTAGGGATAGCGCGGAACTCGCCGGGCAGGCTGGCCCGGATCAGGTAGGTGTACTCGTACGTGCCCTTGGGTAGATAGGTGGCGAAGAGCACCGCTTTCTCGTCGCGCATCTCAGTATGACGGAACCACCAGGCGCCCCATCCACCCCACCACGGGTGACTCCGGTCGGTGCGGATCGCCTGGGGCCCCTCCTGGGCGATGCTGGTCGTCTTCAGACTGACGTCCACCCCCTCGGCCCCGGCCGGGAAAGGATCCTCGACCACCACGTAATGCAGATCGTGGGGCGCGATGATGGTCAAATTGACCTGGATCACGTCGCCCACCTGGGCCTCGTCCACGGCGGGGCAACCGTTATCCCCATCGCAATCGACGCGCGTATAGCGGCGGCTGACAATGACGCCCCGGTCGAGCGCCGTCACGTCCTCCACCGGCTTGAAGTAACGCAGGTACATGCTGTAGTACAACCGGCCCTCTCCGTTCACTTCGCCCACGGGCGCGTCGCGCTGGATGAGGACCCGGTTCGCCTCCTCGGCCAGCAGCCGGGCCACCTCGATCTGCAACTGGGTCGTCTCCTTGAGGTTGTCCTGGTCCACCTCACCCTCGCCCAACAACTCGCCGTTGACCGTCACACGCCACCCGTAATGCCCCTCCAACTCGCCGGTGGCGACCATCCAATCGGTCAGGCCCAGGATGGCCCAGACGTTCTCCTGGGTCGTCTCCCATCGCCCGGACTTGCGAACTGCCATGAGCCAGCGCACGGTGTTGGCTCCCAGCGCATTATCGGGATCTAGCCGGGCCAGGGCCGCCAGCACGATGGCGGTGGAACGGGTATCGGTGTTCATCGCGTAGTAGTCGACTCGCTCCTCCTCCCAGTGGGCGCCGGTGGCGCTGAGGAGGGCGTCGCTGGTGATGTCGGAGAGCAGCGTATCAATTCGTGACTGCTTGACCTCCTCCAGCACGCCATAGGCCATCGCCAGGTAGGCCTCGCCGAAGGTATCCAGCGCATCCCGCTGCTGAAACAGCGTCTCCATCCGCGAGAGGTCGCCTATTCCCGCCTCGGCCAACACGTACAGGATGAAGGCCTGCTCATTCGCCTTCCAGTGTTCCTCCAGGTCGCGGCGCGACCTCAAGCTCCCCCGCAGATATCGCGCCGCCCGGTTCATCACGTTGCGGTCGACTGTGAAACCGGCCCGGTCCGCCTCAATCATGCCCAACAGGACGTAGGCGGTCAGGTAGGGGCGGGATTCGTCCTGCACCCACCAACCCCATCCGCCGTTGTAATGCTGCTGGTTGTAGAGCCGTTGGAGCGCCCGGTTCACCAAGGCCGGCAACCGTGCTTCCAGGTCGGGCCGCGCCACGCCCAATTCCTCGAAGACGCGATAGGTGACCACGTTGGGCAAGAAACGGCTGACCGTCTGCTCGGTGCATTCGTAGGGGAAATGCTCCAGGTATTCCAGGCTTTCCACCATCCCGGCCGCCAGCGAGGGGTCGACGTGGACCGAGAGCTCCCCCTGGGTAGGATCGTAGCGGGGCGGCAGCGCGACCGCTTCTAGCCGCTCGCCGTCCTCATCCATGTAACCGGCGGTGGCGACCACCTCCGGCGTGCTGTAGCGGTAGACCGGCAGCGCGATCTCCACCGCGTCCGCCAGGTCGGCCTGGGCCGAGCGGGCGCCGAAACGCAACGTCACCTCGTCACTGTCCAGCACCGTGACCGGCCACGCCAGCTTGACCTTGTCATTGGCCGGGATGCTCGTTTGCGTGCGGGCCGCCCCGTGGATCTCCAGACCCTGCGCCTGGAGCGCGACTTCTACATCCAGCGGGTCGTTGGTGTTGTTGTGTATGACGACCGCCAGTTCCGCCTCGTCGCCGACGACGAAGAAGCGGGGGGCCACCGGGCGCAGCAACAGGCTCTTGGTGCTGATGACGTCCACCTGGGCCTCGCCCACCAGCGTCCTGGCGTCGACCCCGCGCGCGGTCAAGCGCCACGTGGTGAGATTATCGGGCAGTTCGACGCTGATCTGGGCGCGCCCGTCCTCGTCGGTGCGCAGGTCCGGGTTCCAGTAGGCCAGGTCAGGGAAGCGCTCGCGCACCGGACCGAACTCCTCGCCGCCGCCTCCGCCGCCCATGCCCTTGACCTCGTCTCCCAGTTCCTCGCTGATGCGATCGCCGGAGAGCGTCAGGCCAACGGCCGTGTTGACGCCCAATCCCCGCTCGCGCCAGAAGTAGTTGAGCAGGCCCATCCCCGGCCGGTCGGCCAACGTCAGCACCGCCAGATCGACCAGGTCCAGCGCCAGTTCCGCTTCCACCGGGTCGCCGGCGCTATCGGTGACGTGAACGTCGTAGGTCGCCTCGTCGCCCGGCTGGTAATGCTCGTCCGCCGCGCGATCGGGCGTCAACTCGATGTTCAACTCCTTCTCCGTCGTGTCGATGGAGAGCTGGGCGTAACCGACCTTGAAACTGGGCGTTCCCCCGCCCTCATTCTCATCGCTCCCCTGAAAGACCACCACCGAGACGAAGACGTTGGGGATCAGGTCCTCGGTGATGGGGATCTCGATCTGTTCCGAGTTGGTCTCCAGCGTCTCCACCCAGTGCTCGTAGACGTAACCCCGTTCGACGGTGACCAGCGCCTCGACCTCGCCCTGGTACGGGTGCGGCACCAGGATCGAGGCGGTGTCGCCCACCTGGTACTGCTGCTTGTCGGTGACCAGGTCGATACGGTCGTTGTTGTCGCGCCGCCAACTGATGTACGAGCGCCCGCTGACCCAGGTGAAGGTCGACGAGCGCACCTCGTTGCCCGCCCGGTCAACGCCGGTAGCGATCACTTTATACGTCCCGCCCGCCTCCGGGGTAAAGCTGACCTGCCCCAAACCCTCGGCGTCCGTCTCGACGGTGGTGGTGAAGACCGGCACGTCCTCGACGCCGCTCTCCCAGTAGTAGCGCCCGTCCTCCCCCTGCTTCTGGACGCTGTACCAGTTTCGCCTGGCGAAGACGACCGTCACCTCCTGGTCGGGGAGCGGTTCGCTCTCCCAATCCACGGTGATCAGATCGACCTGGTTTTCCTCGTTCACCCGGCCCACGTACCGTTCCGGGCTCAGGCCGATGTAGAAATGCCCCTTGTGCACGATGGCCGTGGTGCGGTTGCTGACTTCCTGGTTGTTGACGTCGGTGACAGTCACTTCCAGCGTAAAGTTCTGGCTGGACGTCTCCTCGGCGATGTCAGCGTCCAGCTCAAAGGTGAAGCGGCCGTCCGCGTCGGTGACCCCCTCGCCCTCGGCGATCCGCTCGCCGTAGGACCCGCCGGGCTGACGCCACCACCACCAGTAATCGTAACTCCGGTCGTCGAAATCCCAGCGGCCCTTCCCCTGGTAGCGGAACGTGTAATCGTTGCTCAGGACGACGTAGCGCACCTCGGCGTCGGCCACCAGCCCGCCGAAGAAATAAGTCGCCTGGGCGGTGACGTTGATCTGGTCCCCGTTGGCGTATTCAAGCCGGTCGGTCTTCACCTTGACCTGAAATTCCGGTTTGCGATACTCGGCCACCTGGAAACTGGTGTAGAACTGAGCATCCTTGCTCTCCAGGTAAGTGGCCTGGATGGAATAGTTGCCCAGCGACGCCTCCTCGTCTAGCTCGATCTCCCCATCCACTGTGCCCACGTCGCTGAGTTCGAGATCCTCCGAATGAATCGTCTTTCCCTCAGCGTCGGAGATAGAGATGTGGACCAGTTTTTCATCGTCGGGCAGCGCGTAATGGGCGTCGTCGTCCGCCCGGATCACGCCCTTGAAATAGACCGTCTGCCCCGGGCGGTAGATGGGGCGATCGGTGAAGAAATAGCCGGCGTAACCGCTGATGTCGTAATTCATCGGCAGACCAAATTGCCAGGGCCCAATGCCGCTGTCCCACTGGTTGATCGCGAGGGAGAAATCGGCGCCGGGATTTTCCGGATCGCCGAGGAAGACGTAGACCGGCGACCAACGGTCTCGGGACTGATCCTTGCGCCCCAGAAAAACGCCGTCCTGATCTGTGCTGCCCCGATCCATCACGTCGCCGGCGTCGTCCATCACCGTGACCGGCATGTCGGGTGACACGTCGCCGGAGCGCAGGTCGGTCGCCCAGGCCAACGTCTGGCTGACGGTGGTCTTGACGCTCAGGTTGTGGCGCGAGACGACCAGGATCTCCTTGCTCGAACTTAACGAGCCATACCGCGCCTCAGGGTAAATTTCCCCCGGGCGCACCTGGAGGAAGTACAGTCCCGGATCCAGCAACCCATCCTCCCGCTCTGCGAGCTTGGTACCGTAGAGGCTGCGCTGGTTGAGGGGCGGGTTCACGTCCATCGTCCACTCCCGGACCAGGTGCTCCTTCCGGCCGTTGTAATTTTTCCAGAAGTTCCACGAATTCGATCCGGTCGCCCGGAGGAAATCGTCCAGCGGCATGCGATACAGGGAGAAATGAACGTCTTCCACGTTCCGCACCGTCACCATGGTCAGGGTCCGGGTGTAGGCGTTGTAGGTCACGATCCTGCCCATGCTGTGCAGGTAGACCATCGGGTCGTAGGCCCGGGTCCGCCAGCGGACGGTCGTATCTTCGCCCAGTTCGTGCCCGTATCGCCCGCGCACAGCGCCGCTGATCGTGACCTCGTAATCGGCGCTGGCCTTGATGGGGAAGGATATCTCCAATTTCGTATCGCTATCCCACCAATGGGTATACACGTCGCGCGCGCCCAGGTCCACCGACGGGCTGATGGTGAAATTGCCGTTGATCGATTCGGGGTCCATCGGGCTGGAGAATGTGATCTCCAACCCACCCCAGGGCCGGGCGCTCTGCTCCCCGTCGCGCGGGCTGGTGCTGAGGATGCGCGGTTCGCGGATGGTGTCGAAGGTCCAAGTGTAGGAGGATTCTGTCCCCGCGCTCCCGGTGGCCCCCGGCGCGCCGGCGTCCACCGTCGCTCTGTAGGCGGTGTCGAAATCCAGCGGCTGGTCGGGGGTGAAGATCATCGTCTCCGCCCCGACCCGCTCCGGCCCCGCTCCCGCGCTCCACGACCACTGGTACGGCTCATAAGTCTTGCGATCGGGCAAGACCAATCCCTCGTCGCGCCACTCGAACGCGCCCGCGACCGTCTCATCGGTGGATAGGTTGCGCAACTCGAAGAAGTCCTCGACGCCGTCGCGATCCATCGGCTGGTTGAAGGCGACGTGGACAGCGGGTTCCAGGCTGACGTAGGTCGTCTGCCTGCCCGGGTAGGCGCCGACGACGGCGGGCATGATGGTGGTGAATTCCCAGGTGAAATCCTCCTCCAGCACGCCGCCGGTGGTATCCGTCAGCCCCGCCCCGATTCGGGCCTTGTAGGTCGTCGCCGGATCGAAACCGTCATCCTCAGCCGGGGTGAAGGCGTAGATCGAAGTGTTGATCCATTCCCCCGTCCCCCGCACCGGCGGCGTGAAAGTCAACGGCTGCGGCAGGTTATCCTGATCCTCAATGGCGACCAGGGGCACGACCGGGCGATTGAAGGCCACGGTCACGACGGCGTCAGTGACCACCTCCTCCGTCTCGTCGGCCGGTTGGACCGCGCCCACCTCCAGGTAACCGACCGTGGCGAATTCGAAGCGCACCGGCGCCTTCATCGACACGTCCTTGTCGCTGCGGGCCTGCTCGTCGATGGTGACGGTGTAGCGCGTGGCCCGCTTGAATCCAGCGCCCGCCGGCCTGAACTGCACCGCGCGCGGGCTGACCCACTCGAACGCGCCCGCCACCTGCGGCTCGATGGAAAAGGCGGATTCCACCGCCTCCTCGTCCATCGGCTGGTCGAAGACAAATTGCAGCGGCGCGTCGAGCGGCTGTTCCTCCCCTCGCGCTGGTGCTATTTGGATCACCTGCGGCGGCAATGGAGGTAACGGCGTCGGCGTCGGCCCTGCCGCTGTTGGCGCCAGTTCCGGCGTGGGCGTCGAACGAACAAACACAGATGAAAGCGGACACTGGCACGCCATCGCCAGCACGCTCAGAATGAGCAGGATGGCTAGATATTTGTTGATTCTCACGTCTTTCACCGGATAACCTCCTTCTTACCGATCGACCTCAATGACAACTCGATTCCCTCTGACCTCATCCCCCGCCGGGTCCACGCCGAGCGCTGTGAAGGTATGCGTCCCCGGTTCTATCGTCCACAGGGCCTGGTAGGGGGGAGCGGTCAGCGTGGCTAAGACTTGATCGTTCACGATGAGCGCCACCTGGCGCAGCGAGATCCCATCGCCGGGGCGGGCGGCTACCCAGATCTGCTGCGCCGAGCGGGGAAGTTCCGGGGAGATGCGGTATTGGCTGCCCTGGTCAGGGCTGGTCAAGATCAATGGCCGCCGGTCGTCTTCCAGGGCCGGCGACCCCATCACCCGCGCCACTGCTTGCCCATCTGATGGCCCCGGGCATAGGGGCGAGTACGTCTCCGGCGGCTGGGGGATGTTTTGCCAGCGCGCCCAATCCTGGGCCTCAGCCGGATAAAGCGTGTACCGCTCCCGCGTCACGAACTCCGGCGCGCATTCGGGCCCGGCCAGAAGGCCATTGCGCACGTCAAGGGCGTACTCCCAATGCCAATCGTCGATGGCGCGCTGGGTCGGTTCGGTACCCGCGATGAAGATCTCCCGCACCGTGCGCGAGCAGCGCACCATTCGCCGCACGCCCTGGCCCGCGTCTCGATCCCCGATCACCGCGGCCGGGGGCAGTCCACTGTCGGCGCAGACCGTCGCCCGCGCCAGCCCCGGTGGCTCGACGAAGTCGCGCACAGGCCGCCCCTTGAGCAGCGTCTCCATCACGTCGCGCCAGATGGGGGCCGCGCCGGTCACGCCGCTAACGCCGGCCGAGCGGCCGGACCGCATCGGCGAATTATCGGCGTTTCCGGCCCACACGCCCACCACCAGATCCGGCGTGTAGCCCACCGTCCAATTGTCGCGCCAATCGCTGGTGGTGCCGGTCTTGACGGCCGCCGGACGGGTGAGCCGCAACGCGCTCCCCTCGCCGAAAGTCGGCGCGCGGGCGAAATTGTCGCTCAAAATATCGGTGATGAGGTAGGCCACCCGCTCGTCCAGCACCCGCTTGCCCGGCGCCGTTTCCCAGGCTTTCAAAACCTGTCCTTCGTGATCCTCCACCCGCGCGATGGTCACCGGATCGATGCGATAACCGGTGTTAGCGAAGGCCCCGTAGGCCGCCGTCAGTTCCAGCAGACGCACCTCGCCCCCGCCCAACGTCAGTGCCAGCCCGAAGCGTTCGTCGATTTGACCCGACTCGTCGCTATCGAAGGTGCTGATGCCCATCGCGCGGGCCAGGTCGATCATCGCTTCCAGGCCCACGTCGTCCAACACCTTGACGGCGATCAGGTTGTAACTGGAGGCCAACGCCTGTCGCAGCAACACCGGCCCATGCCACCGCCGGTCGTAGTTGCGGGGGACGTAAGGCTCGCCCTCGCGGGTGACGAAAGCGGTGCGCACGTCGACCATCATCGTCGCCGGCGTGAGCGGTCGGGGGCGCGTGGGGTCGAAGGCGGCGGCGTAGGTGATGGGCTTGATGGAGGAGCCAGGCTGACGGCGCGTCATCGCCCCGTTGACCGCGCCGTCGATTTGCGGGTCGAAATAGTCCGGGCTGCCGACCATGGCCAACACCTCGCCGGTCTGCGGGTCCATCACCACGACGGCGGCGTTGCGGACGTTGCGGTCCGGCTGTCCCGCGCTGGTGTCAGCCAGTTGGGCCAGCCGGTAGCGCATCACGCGCCGGGCCATCTCTTGCGCGTCCAGGTCCAGCGTCGTGTAAACCTGCAAGCCCTGGGTGTAAATCGCCTCCAGGCCAAATTCCCGCTCCAATCGACCCCACACGTGCATCACGAAGTGAGGGGCCTCAATGGGGAAAGGCGCCGAGGCGAAGCGCAGCGTTTCCTGCGCCGCCAGGTTCGCCTCCTCAGACGCGATGTAGCCGTGCTTGACCATCAGGTCCAGCACTATCCGCTGCCGGTCCCGCGCCAGGTCGGGGTTTTCCAGGGGATTGTATATCGCCGGCGCCTGGGGCAACCCGGCCAGGAGCGCGCATTCCGCCAGGTCGAGGTCGGTCGCCCCCTTGGCGAAATAGGTACGGGCGGCGGCGTCCAGCCCATAGGCCAGGTTGCCGTAATAGGTCTCGTTCAGGTAGAGCGTGAGGATCTCGTCCTTGCTGTAGGCCCGCGACAAGCGCCAGGCCAGGATCGTCTCGCGCAGCTTGCGCGTCAGGCTGATCTCGATCCGCTCGTCCGGAGAAAGCAGCACGTTACGGGCTAGTTGCTGGGTGATGGTGCTGCCGCCCGAGAGGATCTCGCCGCCCTGTAAATTGATCCACAGCGCGCGGAGGATGGCCCGCAGGTCGACGCCGGGATTCCGGTAGAAGCTGGCGTCCTCGGTGGCGACCGTCGCGTGCAGGCAGGCGGGCGGCACGTCCGCCAGCGGGATGGGCGCGTGCGCGCCGCCGTGGGGATCGAGGATCTCGTACAACAGGCGCCCAGAGCGATCGTAGATGCGGGTCGAGGGCGCCGCCGTCCGCTCGTAGAGCCGGTCGGGAGATGGGAGGTCCACCATAAGCCAGCGGAGCACGCTGTAGATAGCCACCGCCAGCAGCAGCAACGTCAGAGGGACGAAAATACGTCCCAACTTTCGAAGGCGAGACATCAGCAAACCTCAAGCAAACTAAGGCCCACAATCGATCAGATATATGATCAGGGTGACCATGCTCCTACCTTTAAACTGTACCACATTTACACCTCTCCACGCAGGCGTTGATATGCAGCGACCAGCGTGGAGTCAGCCAGCGCTTGCTCAAACTGACGCAACCACTCGACAACGTAATCATCGTCCAGCGCCTCCCCCTGCCGGCGAATGACGCTCACCGCGTCTTCATAATCCCGTTGACGGGTAGAGACCAGTTTGTAGATAATCAAATCCTCTGGAGTGCAAACCTGAGCTTCAAGTCCAGGAGCTAAAGTCACAGGCAGAGCTCGCCGGATAGTTGCCACATCGAAAGATGTCTCGCCGAGCAAGAGGTCCAGCCGCGTTTCTTGCTCATCCTGCACGAACAGAACACCTGTTTTAGCTAGAGAACGCAGTGGATTTTCAATCAGAGATCGATAATCAGATCCTAGGATATCAAGCAAACGAGCCGCGTCGTCGCGCGTCAGGAGGATCTTTACGTCCACATCACGGGTAACGCGCGGCTCACCCCATATTCCCACAGGGATTCCCCCGATAACAGCCGAGGGAATCCCGGCTGCATCGAGCCGATCCTGTAAGGCGACCAAAGATTTGAAAAGGGCGCGCATACTACGACTCCGCGCAGTCGTCAAGGGCGTTCAAACTTAACAGCCGGCGCTGCAAATTCCTCAGATGGGCCAGTCGCTCAGCGCGGAAGAGATGTTCAGTCGCCCGAAGCTGCGGCTCGAAGGCTCGTTGGAGCGCCAGGTACTGCCGCAAGCTCTCCTGAACTGTCATCTGACGCAGCAGGCGGACCTCCATCTGCTCAATCTCATCCCAGCCCTGGCGTATCTGGCCTAGATCGCGAGTCTGGCCCGTGCGTTTTACAGAGCTATCAGCATCCATAGCCACACCGTACTCATTTGAAATATAATCCAATCTCACTCATGGGCTGTAATCCCGCAGGATCGAGCCGCCGATGAACTCCCGCAAGAGCGAGTTATCGGGGATGAGGTCACATCCGCAGCCCTCGAACCATTGTAAGAAGGCCAACAGGCGTTTGACCTCCACCCGCCGGGGGCTGCTGGATTTCACCTGTAGGAGCAGGGGTTCAACCAGCGGTTTGAGGACCGCCAACTCGTAGGCCAGCGCCGAGTTGAACATCACGTCGGCGTTTTCCTGGTAGGGGAAGATGTATCGCTTCTCGCCTCGGCGCACGCTTTCCCAGCGATCCAGGGTTTCCTCGGCCGTGTAACCCCGGTAAGTCGCGTCGCGCACGATTCGGCGCAGGAGCCGGGTGTCGGTCGTGGGCACGCGGTTGTGCCGGTCGATGTTGAGTTGGGTCAACGCTGAGACGTAGATGCGAAAAACGCTTTCTTGGGCCACGGAGGCGCTCAACGTCGGATTCAACCCGTGGATCCCCTCGACGAGCACGACGTGATTGGCGCCAAGCTGAACGACGTCCCCTTTCTCCCGACGACCGGTCAAGAAATTGAAACGGGGCAGTTGCACTTCGTCGCCCTGTAGCAAAGCGACCAGCTTTTGATTGAAGAGCGCCAGGTCCAACGCATCGAGCGACTCGAAATCATATTCACCGTTCTCATCTCGAGGCGTCTGATCCCGTTCCACGAAGAAATTATCCAGCGCCAGCGGGAAAGGCTGCAGGCCGTGAGCTAGCAATTGAATCGACAAACGCTTGGCAAACGTCGTCTTCCCGGCCGCCGAAGGCCCGGCGATGAAGACTACCCGCACCTCCTCCCGTCGAGGGGCGATCTGGGCGGCGATCTGGGCGATACGCTGCTCGTGGAGCGCCTCTGCGACGAGGATCAACTCGCGAATGCGGTTGCTATCGATCGCTTCGTTGAGTTCGCTCACCGAGTCCACTTCCAGGAGGCGCAGCCATTCCCCATACTCTCGAAATATGGCCGTCAATTGGGGATAGTCGCGCACCGGGCGCAATTCCGTCGGCCAGTGGCGGCGGGGATATTGGAGCACAAAACCGGGCGACCAGGGCAATAAATCGAAATAACGCAGATACCCGGTCGAGGGTGTCATATAACCGTAGAAGTAGTCTCGCATGCCGCGCAAGCTGTAGAGCGCCAGGTAGTCTTTTTGTCGACGACTCAGGAGACGCACTTTTTCGATCTCGCCTCGCTCCTTAAAGGTTTTGACCGCTGTATCTAATGGAACAAATTCCCGCTTGATCGGGTTGTCTTGCTCGACGATGTCTTGCATGTGGGCCTTGAGGCGCGCTAATTCCTCTGGCGTGAACGGGTCCCGGCCCTGTACTTGACAGAAGTACCCTCCAAAGGGTAACGTGTAATCCACAAAAATCTGTGCATCAGGGAATAGTTCACGCACGGCAGTGACCAGGAGAAAAGATAAGGACCGTCGATAAATTCTCACGCCATCTGAGTCGGCAAGATATAATGGTGTGACGAAAGCATCTCGTTCAATGGGGTAAGTCAACTCGCGTAATTTACCATTTACCAGGGCCGCGATCACCGGCGCGCTGCGCCGATCCACGGCCGCCTGGACATAGGCCTCCAAGGGCGTCCCTGCCGGCGCTTCAAAGGCGCGTCCGTCCGGGAAACGCACTTGGGCTGTCTCACGCGGTTCCGAACGCCACACCCAAGCGGTCTGATTCTCTTGTTTTTGATTCATATTGCTGTCTCTCCAGGTCACGCTACGAATAGACGTAAAAACGACCGCAAAGGCCGCCATAAATGCCAAAACTATATCAAAAAATCAAGGGATGATTATTTTTCGTCCAGAGTGTCTTAAATAATTGCTCTAGCCACCGTCCCGGGGGCGCCAATCGGCCCGAGGGCGGGCCTCTGAGCGAATTTTTTAATAGTCTCTAGAATCAATACCCGCGAATGAAATATATTCCTGGGTAGGAGCCCAACCCCTGTTGGGCGGTTTTAGTACAGAAACGGCCAACGGGGGTTGGCCTACTATCCATAAGGTGATTGAGTCAACACTCATTCACGGGTATTGCCTCTAGAATGGGATGACCACCCGTTCCGTGATCATCAATAGCACGCATCCACCTATCGCCACTTCGAGGAAAAGCATCACGGCTAACGCCAGGCGTTGGGAGGGTTTCAGCTTCATGATAGGTTGGGCAAAGGTCAATGGGCCAGAGGCTTGTTCCTCGGCCTCAAATTCTCCCTCGGCCATGATCATCTGCTCGCGGAGACTGTCCAACGCATCCTGGGGTTCACCGGGCGTCTGTGGTTCGGGCGACTCCTCGACAACCGTCTCCTCGGCGTAGATCGAGGGGCCTGGGAAGTCGTCTTCGGCGTCCTCTTCCACCGAGGGTTGTGCTGGCGCAACGTCCTCCGGCGGTGGCGGAGCTATCGCTTTCGCGTCTGGCTTTTCGGTTTGCTCCGCGATTTGCTGGTCGCGTAGTTCAATCAGCCAATCGGGTAATTGCTCGTTTTCTTCCAACATGGCGCTATCCTCACTAACATGCCATTATCAAGCTAAACCTCCCGCAGGCTCAGAATCTGCACATCGACAGGCGCAATTTGTTGTGCGTTCTGAGACGATTTTTGACCAATTGTGGCAGCGAACCTGCGGGAGATTCAGACCCGACAATGTCGGGTAACCAATTGTTAAGTTAAGGATACCGCTAAATGCATCAAAAGTCAAACGTATGTATGCGCCGAATAAAAAAAGCCCCAGTTTATCACTGGGGCTGGAGAGGCCTTATAACTTACCCGGCTATCGCCGGAACTCACGCGCCCTAAGGGCTACACCAGAAGCGCAAGCTGCACGCAAGAGCTCTGGCGGTTAAACCTACAGGCTAAATCCTGTCGACGCGATCGGCTCGCTCTCTTCAGTTTCAAGCCTGACCACATCCACGGCCTGCGGGCCCTTGGGCGAGTCTTCAATCGTGAACTCAACTCGCTGACCTTCGTTCAGGTTCCTATACCCTTCGCCACGGATGGCGGAGTAGTGAACGAACACATCTTCTTCTTGCTCATCGGGGCGGATAAAGCCATATCCCTTCACGCGGCTGAACCACTGAACTGTCCCCATTGTACGACCATTTTCTTCCATTATATTTCCTGCCTCCTCGCTAATTAAGCTATTCTGGCTGTCTGGCTCTTTCGGCCCTCTCCGTACACGTAAGACCATCCTTTTGCCAGAAACGAACAACAGTGTACAAGATACCACAATTCGTTGGAGTTGTCAAGATGAAAAATCACCGCCACCGGGTTTATCTGGTAGATGATTTCCCCGCCAGCGAATCGGCTGCGCGTGGATCGCGTGTGCGTGGGTGGGCAGAAGCCGCTCGATCATCCGGGAAAAAGCGCCGGTATTCCCGGTCGTGTAGAAGATGTGGCGGCCTGTGCGCCCCCGATCGGCCTCTAACCCCCGCTGCGCCAGCACACGCTCTGTCTGACGGGCGACGGCGGGCGCCGGATCGATCACCTGCACCGTTGGGCCCAGGAGGTTTTCAATGGCCGGCCGGAGAAACGGGTAATGGGTGCAGCCCAATACGAGTTGGTCTATCCCGGCGGCGATCAAGGGAGTCAGGCATCTCTGTAATAGCCTCTTCGTTTCCGGGGTGTCCAACGCGCCGCCCTCCACCGCCGCCACTAAACCGGGACAGGTCTGGGTCAGCACGCGCGTGTCGCCGCCATACCGCTCGATCAAGCTGGCGAACAGCTCTCCCTGGAAGGTCGCCTGGGTGGCGATCACGCCGACGACGCCGTTGCGCGTCCGCTCGACGGCTGGCTTGACCGCCGGTTCCATCCCCACAAAAGGGGTATCGGGAAAAGTGCGGCGCAAACTGTGCAGCGCCGCCGCCGATGCGGTGTTGCAAGCCACGACGATGATTTTACATCCCCGGCTTAACAAGAAACGTGCGATTTCCTCAGAAAGCGCCTGCACCTGGTTGAGCGGGCGCGGGCCATAGGGCACGTGGGCCTGATCCGCCAGGTAGATCGTCGATTCGTGGGGCGAGCGGCGCGCGATCTCGCGCCAGACGCTCAATCCTCCCACGCCGGAGTCGAAGACCCCGACCGGTTGAGCGCCTAACACGTCAAGTGGACTCCTGGGAGCGCCTTGCCATGCGTCCACCGCCTATCTCGATCCTCTCCGGAAGGCCAGATAGCCGCCCAGAAGCAGCGCCACGCCCTGCAACGTGATCAATAGCCCCAGCGGATACGCGATCTCGTCTTCTGTCGTCGTCGCCGGAGACGGGGTGGACGTCACGGTCGGCAGGGGGGTCCATGTGGGGAAGGGAGTCGCTTCTGACGTGGAGAGCGCGCCGCCCGGGGCGGCCGGCAAAGGCATCGCGGTCGGCAAAGGGGCAAAGGTAGGTGTGGCGTCGAATAGGTCGCCCGCCTGAGCCGCGGTCGTGGCGGGCGACTGGGGCGGCAGGTCGGGAACAGCGAGAGTTGGTGGGACGAACGTCCCCTCGCCTAGGATGATGGCGTCGGTCGACGCCGCAGTCCGCCCGGCGGCGTCGCGGAATTGGATGTAGACCGTGTGTTCCCCCGGCGCATTGGGCAAATTCCAGGGGATCAAGGGTTCCCATGGACGCCAGGTCGCCTCGCTGAAGTTGGGGGCGTTGCTAACCTGGATCTCAATCGCGCGCCCGATGAAAACGTTGCCTTCTCCCTCGGGACGGAAACGCTCGTTAGTCAGCCGGATGGCGACCTGGGGGTTCGCGGTACTGACAGCGTCATCGTTAATGAACACCGGCAGAACGTTGGGGCGGACGCCGAAATCCAAGACGTAATAGGCGCGCCCATCGTCGCCGGTTGCGAGGCCTATGCCCACCTCCCGGTAGACATCGCTGAGCAAGCGCTCACGTTGCGCTGGGTCGGCCAGGAAAGCGGCTATTGCATCACCTATAGCGTCCTCAACCGCGCCGGAACCGGCCCAGACAATCTCCCCAACGGCCAATGCGCCCTCTTCGTCCCGCCACCCCAGGTACCCGGCGTCGGCGATGCGCTGTTCCGGCGTCGAATCGTCGGAACCGGCGTGGGATTCGAGTTGATGCGCGGCCACGTCGGCGGCGTGTCGTTGAGCGGCTGCGGTCAAGCGCTGAGAAAAGCCATAGGGGGCCAGGCCCTCATTGAGCCGGGTTTGATTGATTTGGGCGAGCCAGGCGTTGAGTGGGTCGAGCGTCTGAGCGGATGCGCCGGGAAGATGGGCCAGACAGAGCAAGCCCAATAAGACCATAATCGAGATACACCTGTTGCACATATCACGCATTAAAAGATTCTCCCATCGGAAAGCACTGCGGCGCGGTCGCCTCTTTAACAAATCCCATAGCAAATTACGCGCCAGCGCTATTGTAGCATAAAGCCCCGCGCGCGTCCAGAGTGTTCGGCATCGCTTGCGTATAAGTAAGGGTTTGATGCTAAAGCCCCGCGCGCGTCCAGAGTGTTCGATATAGTACCCAGGCACTATTAAGACGTAATAACTCAATCGTAACGTAAAGGTAACGCCATAAAAGTGGAAAGTATGATAAGCTAACGATATGTTGATGCCATTAGCCTTGCCAGGCGATATGACCTCCGTGAGGCGTGAAAGAAATAAGGAGGTAGGATATGAACGGTTAATCTACTCACGTATGTCCAATTGAAGAAAATCGCTTCTAACTAATACACCAATAAAAATTAGGAGGTTTATCTTATGCATACGCAACCCATAAAAGCCCATTTAGTGATGCTTTCCTCTATCCTGATTTTGACGCTGCTTTTCTCGGGCGGCCCGGCGCTGGCCCAGAGCGCCACAATCACAGGCGCCATCGACAGCCCGGCGGAAGGCGCCGTCGTCAGCGGAGACCTCATTGTCGAAGGGCAGGCCGCCGATGACGTCAACGGGATCGACCGGGTGGAAATTTGGATGGACGACGCCTTGGAGGGAGACGCCACGTATGGGGATCCCGCCCCCGATAGTTTCCACTGGCAGACTGACTCCACCCTTTACCCCGACGGCGCGCACACGCTGGCGGTCAAAATCTACAACACGATCACTGAATCCCTGACCCTGACCCGCGTCTTCACCATCGACAACGCCCCTCAGGACCTGCCGACGGTGTACGTCGATCCGGTCGATCTACAACTCCCGGAAGGGGGAACCGGCGAGACCGAGGTGCGACTCGCCGCGATGGATGCGGACAACTTGTACGGCGTCGAGTTCGAGATGACGTTCGATCCCACGCTGTTGCAAGTCGTGGACGCGGACCCCTCAGCCGACGGCGTCCAGATCGCGCTGGGCCCGCTGTTCACCGCCGACCAGTATAGCGTGGGGATCAACCAGGTCGACAACGCCGCCGGGCTCGTCATCTTCGGCGTCACGCGGCGTTCGCCGGCCCCCGTGTTGGTGGATGGTGTGCTGGCTCGCATCACCTGGGAAACGCTTGAGGCTGGCGATGGCGACCTGACCTTCCCCCATCTCAAACTTTCCGACACTTCCGGTTTCGAGGTCCCCGGCGCGACCGAGGGCGGAACCACGTCAGTCGTGCCGGTGGGGGAGATCAACGGCGTCGCCCACGCGCAGGGACGGACCGACCATAGCGGCATTCAAGTGTGCGTCAGCGACGATGGGGATGGTTTCATCCTTGATCCGCCCGGCGCGTGTGTCACGACCGACGCGCAAGGCGGCTTCACCCTGTTTGCCCAGGGCAGCTTGACAATCAGGGCCTCTCTGGCAAAATACCTGAACAGTCAAATGACCATCTCGGTATCGCCCGGCGAGACGATTGATCTGGACACGACTATGTTGCGGGGCGGCGAGATCACCGGGGATGGCTGCATCAATATCTTCGATCTGGTCTACATCGCCGCGCGGTATCGGGGTACGGATCTCAGCGCCGACGTCAATGGCGACGGTCAGGTGGACATCCTGGATCTGTCAATGACGGCGGCCAATTTCGGCCTGTGCGAGCCGACAAGCTGGGCCGAGTAGGCCATCGCCTACATCTACAAGCGTATGATTAAACAACTATCAAGCGTCCTATACCTTGGCCTGTTATGCGCAGCGGTCGCCTGTAGCGCCAACCCGCCTCCCGATGCTCAAATGGCAGAGGCGGCGACGGTCACGCCCGGAAAAACAGCAGCGACCGCTGTGCATCACGCGCCCACCGAAACGGTCCTTTACCCGGTCGTGACAGAGGATGTGCAGATCGGGCAAACCGGCATCGTCGAGATTCGCCTGGATAACATCGCTGACTTATACGGCCTGCACATTCGTGTGACCTTCGACCCGGACCATGTCCAGGTCGAAGACGCTAACCCGGAAGAGGCCGGCGTTCAAATCGTACCCGGGGAGTTTCCCCCGGCCGATTTTGTCGCCGCTCACCGGGTCGATAATGAACATGGTGTCATTGAGTACGCCGTCACCCAAATAGCCCCTCGCGAACCGGTCGCCGGGAGCGGCGTAGTAGCCGCCATCCACTTCCGGGGCGTCGAATTGGGAGCCACATCCCTGGTTGTGGAGCAGGCGCTGCTATCTGATAAAGATGGGCAAGCGATCGCTGTTTCGACCACGGATGGAGAAATTGAGGTAAAATAAGTGAGGTTTATGATGAATAGCATAAAAACAAAAATGATCCGTTTAGCGCTGGCCGGCTTTCTAGCTGTCACGCTGCTGGCAGGCGTGCTAGTCGCGACCGAGCGACTCGTGCTGGCCCAGGGAGCGAGCGACCCAACGCTCCAAATGACGCCGGACGTCTTGACGATCGCTGGCGTCGGAATGACGAACACCCAGGAGATCGAAGTGATCGGCGTCAGTGATTTGTACGGCGTCGAGTTCACCATCGAATACGATCCCAACGTCGTGCAACCAATCGATAGGGAGCCGGGGACGACCCCCGGCGTGCAGATCGCGGTCGGCCCACTCTTCACCGGCGCGGGCGAGGATTATTACGTGGGCCGAAACGTCGCCTACACGGATACCGGCGACATCGACTTCCAGGCCACGTTGCGCAGCCCGGCCCCGCCTTTTTCTGGAACCGAGACGGCAGCGCTCGTGACGTGGGCGTGTATCGCCGAGGGAGAATCGGCGGTGACCTTTACGATGAGCAAGTTAGGCAGTTATCCTGACGGCGGGGTCATCTCGCACGCTGTCAGCGGCGGAACGGTCGCCTGCTCCGAGGAACCGCCCCCCAGCGATGCGCCCACGATCAGCGGTCGCGTGCTGTTACAAGGGCGCAACGTCCACGAGGGGACCTACATCTTCGTCGTGACAGAGCAAACAGATATCACAGCCTCCAACATCACCCTGGAATCCCCTATCCCCGGCGTCCCTTATACCACGACCAACGCAACTGGGGACTTCAGCCTGTTGCTCTACGAACCACCCGCCCCCTACGAATTGCCCTACAAATGCTTGCAGGCCGTTCAAAAAGGCTATCTCGTCGGTCAATACTGTCCGAGCGGCGGTTTCACCACGGATGAAGATTTGGGCGTCATCACGCTGCCCGGCGGGGACGCGACCGAGGACGACAAAATCAATATCTTCGATCTGGCCTTCATCGCCGCCCGTTACAACAGCGACGACGAGACCGCAGACGTCAACGGGGATGGGACGGTGGACATCTACGACCTGGTCATCACGGCCGGCAACCTGAACCTCAACGGGCCGGTGGAGGATTGGCAATAAGAAAACTCGTCAGATTTGCACACGTAAAATCGCAAAGGAAGGTGAGGTGATGAAATTTAAATCGAGCATCACAGGCGCTCAGATACTCCTCGCGCTGTCTTTGGCGATAGGATTGATCGCCCTGCGCCAATATCCGATCGGCGCCCAGACATTCGACGATCAGCCGGATTTCGAGTCCCGAGTCTTCGCCTCGGCCGATGGCGCATCGAGCGTCGTCATGCAGAAAACGACGCTTGATGCGGCCTATTTTCGGCAAGCCGGATCCACCGAAGGGATCGAGATCGCGCCTGGCGGCTTGACCCTGGCAGCGCAGACGAGCGAGGGGGCTTATCGTTCCGCCGCGATCCAATCTCCGCTGACCTACACCACCGACATCGCCGCGAGTTGGTTAGCCGACATCCCGGAGGGGGCGACGGTCGCCATCGAAGCTCGCCTGGGCGATGAAAACGAGGCGTGGGCCGACTGGCTGCCCGTGCCGGTCGAACACTATCCCACGGCGGAGGGGGAATACAGCGGCGCGCTGCTATGGATTGACCGGGCCGACGTGTACGTCCAGTTCAAGATCACCCTCCAGGCCGCGCCAGACGGCGCATCTCCTATCCTGCAACACCTGACGCTTTACTTCAACGACGCCAGCCGTGGGCCGAGCGAGCGGTTCGCCGCCGAAAAAGCGGAGAGCGGCGCCGTCGCTGCAAGCGCGTCGGACGTCTGCGCCCGGCCGCCCGTCATCTCGCGCACAGACTGGGGATGCCCCGACGGCGCATCCAGTCCACGGTGGACGCCTAAGTATGCGTCAGTCACTCACGTCATCATCAACCACACCGCCACGTCTAACGCCGCCAGCGATTGGGCCAAGGTCGTGCGCGCGATCTGGAACTACCACGCCAATACCCGGGGCTGGGGCGACGCCGGCTACCACTATCTTATCGACCCCCAGGGCAATATCTACGAGGGACGGGCCGGCGGCGACGACGTCATCGGCGCATACGATGGTTACAACCGAGGCTCAATGGGGCTGGGTTACATCGGCTGCTACGGCAATTGTGAATACCTGGGCCTGAGCGACGCTGAACCATCGACGGCGATGATAGAGGCGGGCGACGCGCTGATGGCCTGGAAGTTCAGCCAGAAGGGGCTTGACCCGCGCGGCAGCGGGGCTTACTGTGAGCAGACGTTGCCCCGTATCGCGCCCCGATCCGACGTGACGTGTCGGAGCGCGTCTCTCTCTCCAGGGGATCATCTGAGAAGCGAAATCCCCGCGATGCGAGAGGACGTATGGGACAAAATCCAGGATTGCGCCAGCGCCGCGATCTACGGCACGATCTGGCTCCAGGGGCGACAGGATTACACCGGCATTGACGTCTTTCTGTCCGAATCGCCCTGCCCCATCGAGAACGAGGACGAAAGCGACGCTCTAAAAACCACGACCAACGATCTGGGGCAATTTAGCATCGTCTCTAGCAAGACCTTCCGCTGCCTGGAAGCCAGACACGCTTGCTATCTGAGCGCTCAAAAGAGCGATCCCCAGGGGTACACCGGCCGGATCAAGTTGCCCGGCGGAGATGTGGATGGGGATAATTGTATCACCATCCTGGACCTCAGCCTGGTGGGATCACGTCATGGGTCTCAAAACCCGTCCCCGCCCTGCGTCGACGTCAACGGAGATGGTGTGGTCAACATCTACGATCTGGTGATCATCGCCGGCAACTACGGCGCGTGCGGTCCGGTCACCGATTGGCAATAGGCGCTTCAACGCCCGTTCTCCCGGCGCGCGTCTATACGTGCGTTCGGATGCTCATACGGCCCTAACCGATAGAATTCTTGTACGTCGAGCGAGAATTTGGCGGCCAATGGCTCCTTTTTGGCTCTGGCACGTCCAGGTTGGGGTGTGTGACGAAAAACCGCGCCGCTTCCTATTCTGGAAGCGGCGCGGTTGACGTTGCGCCTCGAATTGCGCTCTGTCCCTTTGTCGTCCCTTGTCCTCCCTTTGTCCCTCTATCTCGCTAGGGGATGCAGAGCACCTGCCCGGCGTAGATCAAGTTGGGATTTGCGATGCTGTTGGCGTTCACGATGGACCACATATTGACCCCGTATCTCAACGAAATCCGGTACAGATTTTCGCCCCGGACGACCGTGTGATGCCAGCGGCATGCTTCAGGCAGCGTCGGCTCGTCGTCGATGTCAAATTGCCGTTCACAGACCGGGCCGGTCGGCAGGGTATGCGGGGCGTCCGGAATCTTCAACACGTGGCCCGGTCGAATGAGGTTGGGGTTGAGGATGCCGTTCTCGCGGGCAATCGCGTAGGGATCGACGCCATAGGCGCGGGCGATGCAGAACAACGTCTCCCCGGATTTGACCGTGTGGTAGCCCAAGATGGCGCCGGGGACAGGCGTCGGGCCGGGCGTCGCGGTGGGGCCGGGCGTATTGGTGGGCGTGGGGGTTTCGTCAGGGTCGGGCGTCTCGGTCGGTTCTGGCGTCGCGCCTGCGCCAACCGTCAGACTGCCGTCCTCGGCGCTGACGGTGATCGCCCCGCCATCCTGATTTGAAAACATGGCGCTATCGAAGTGAATGGACGTATTCCCCTCCGCTTTTCCTTTGAACGTAATCGTCGCCAGCGTTCCGCTTCCACTGGCAGGCTGGCTGGGAGCCGCCTGGGTAATAGTAAATTTGATCACGCCGTTGGCCTGATCGACTGCGTTCTGCGCCGGAAAATCTGGGCTGATGAAATCGCCGGGTTGAATTTGCACGCCGTCTTTCCCCGAGTCGGCGTCCACGACCTCCAGCACCGCCGGATCGAAAGAGATCTGTAAATCGAAGCCGTAAAGATCGCTCACGTCCTCAATATGCACGTTCACTGCCACCGTTTCTCCCACGTCGACCGACCCGTCGTCCGGATCGAATCGCACCACCGCGCCCTGGGCGAGGCCCTGTCCCACAGGCATCCCTAAAACGAGCGCCAGTAAAACGAGCCCTGCTATCCAGGAGCGCACCACCATTCTATCTTTTTTCATATCTCCCCCTCCTTTTGAATCGGTTTGAATCGGCCATCGATCCTGCATAAGGTTCAGAGACTATTAAAAAATCCGCTCAGAGGCCCGTCCTCGGGCCGATTAACGCCCCTGGGACGGCGGCTAGAGCAATTATTTAAGACCCCCTTCACCAGCTTTTAAAACAGCCTCCAGGCGACCTGCAACGACCATTGACGCCTTTCCCCCTCCGGCAATTACTTGTATTGTAGCCTTGCCCTAAAGGGTTGTCAAGTCTGTTCCCTTCGGCTTTTTAGATTGACGCTCGCCGCGTTGCGCCTCGATCACGCCCTGGCGCATCCTCCACTTTTTTCAAT
>DAOTUC010000313.1:0-8005 GCA_034437315.1 Anaerolineae bacterium | reverse complement strand
TACGACCCCGACTATGGCGAGTATCGCGGCTTTGGCGACGACAGTTGGATCGACGAGATGGACGACCTGTTCGCCGCCGCGACCAGCCTCTTCCGCGCCGGTCAATTCCAGGCCGCCGCCGACGCTTACCTGGCCCTCTTTGACATCTTTGATCTGGGCCAGGACGGTTTTCACTTTACCCGGCCCGATCCGGTCGAGGCGCTGCGCACTGACGTGGATGTGATGAAGGAGAATCTCTTCATCGCCATCGGTCGAAGTGAGCCGGAGCCGGCAACGAGGGCTATCGATGTCTCCGATGAATTGCAATTCTACGGAGCCAACCGTTACGCTCTGCTAGATGCCTGGCAAGGCCGGGATGAACTAATGAAAACCCTGGAAAAGGCTCTCATTGACCGCGCCCGCCGACTGGCTTCCCAAAACATTGGTCTGTTGTCCCATCCTGCCGAACTGTTACGCGAGTTCTACCGCCGTCACCGCGCCCTGCCCGATTACGAATCTCTTTGTCGCCAGGTCGGCTCGCAGCAAGGCTGGCCGTATGAGGACATAGTCGACCGCTACCGAGAGCAGGAGAACTGGGAGCAGGCGCTGGTCTGGGCCGAGGACGGGCTGAGCAAGCTGCCGGTCGATAGCCGGTACCGCCCATTGCTCCAGGATGCGCGTGGTCAGGCTCTGCTCCGCCTGGACCGGCCCGCCGAAGCGCTCGACGAGTTGCTGGCGTTGTTCCAACAGCGGCCGTGGGAAGCGCCGGTCTATCTCAAACTGCGCCAGGCAGCGCAGGCCACCGATCAGTGGCAAGCGCTGTATCCCCAACTGACGGCCGAGGCGGAAGCGCACGTCCTGGCGACGGACTGGCGCCGCGGCTATCCCGTCGTCGTGATGACGGAAGCCAACCTGCTCGGTTACGCCCATCTGTTGGAGGGCGAGTGGCAGCAAGCGATGGAGTGGGCCGCCACGCCGGATATCCCGGCCAGCTGGCGGGAGGATGACCTGACCTATACCGTCGCCGCCGGACTGCTGCATATGGGGCTGGCGGCGCGGGGTGAGCCGGGCGACGAAATATTGGCGCAGATACTGCGCAATACGGCCAAACTCGTCCGCGAGCACGGCGAAGCGCTGGAGCAAACGGCTCACTCCCTCCCCGCCGATCCGCTGCTGGACGGCGCGGTACAACTGTACGAACGCCTGGTAGAGCGGGCCATCGGTGGGCGCGACCGCAGCTCCTACGCTGAAGCTGGCGCGCTCTGCCAGGTCATCCGCGCCATCCGCCGCCTGCAGGGGCGCGAGGCGGATTTCGAGCGCTACTACCAGGGCCTGTTCGTCACCTACTCGCGCCTGCCAGCGCTCAAGGATGAATTGCGCAAGGCGGTGGAGGGAGCACGACGCCTTAAGCGAAACTGAAAACCTGAAGAGGAAAAATGGCCGTCACAGGCGCCTGGGACGTGGTAGCCAGTCCCGATTTCGACGACGATGGGACCGGGCAAAGCCGCGCATGAGATGATCGAAGAAGTGCTGGCCCCACCATTTCTGGGTGAACTCGACAAGTACCAAAAGCTCGGTATGAACGCTGAGGCGAACAGGATGTGTATAGGATTGGCGCTGGGGCTATGCCGGTTCAGGCACGAGTCCATGTCCGAGTTCAAAGACATTGCACTCGACACTCCAAGCACTTTTGCTGAGGCGGCGGATGTGTGGAAAGCCGACTCGCTCGGTTGGGCAGACGTTGATGTGGTCAAGACATTTATCGAGGATGAGTAGGGCGGGGAACAAACTGATTTAGGAGGAAGTTGTGCCTAAAAGGGTATTGATTATAGGTTTAGGGGGGACTGGCAAGGCATGCTTAACGATTCTCAAGGAGCGGTTGCTTGAAACCTATGGACAGACCCCTGACAATATAGTGCTGCTCGCAATGGACACTGATGGCTTACGAGATAATGACACTGTCAACAACGTACGTCTTGATCCATCCGAGTTTTTACATATCGTTAGCAAGCCGGGAATAACGTTAGATACCGTCTCTGCGGATCTGGCCCTTGGTCGCACTACTGCCTATATGGGATGGCTAGAAAAGGAAAAGCTGGACCGTATAGTGTCGCCATCCGAGCGCGATATACGTGGCGGTGCTCAACAGCGTCGCCCCTTGGGGCGCTTGGCTCTCTTTTTACAGTGGAGAATGGTTTACGATACTATTGTAGATGCCATTACACGTATGTACGGTGAGCCGGAGGAGGAACGGCCGGTAGACAGCGTCAAAGTCGAACAGAGCAAACGGCTCGTCTTTATCGTCGGATCGGTGGCTGGCGGCACGGGGTCTGGCTTCGTCGTAGATATCGCCAACCTGGTGCGTCACGCCGTTCATTCGAACAGCAAGTGGCAGTCTATAGGCGTGTCGGCAATCATCGTCCTGCCCGACGCTTTCAGCGCCTACACGACCAAGATGAACGACCCGACCAACCTGAAGCCCAACTCCTACGCCGCTTTGCGGGAATTGGATCGCTTCATCCGCACGCACAGTACGGCGCTGCCCTACATGATCCGCTACGATACGGACATCCGCTCCATCACCTGGAGCACGAATCAGCCATTGGATCACGTCTACCTAGTGGACACTGCCAGTCCCAGCACCATCGGCGACGCCGACCTGGGCGGCGACCCGATGCGGGGCGTATTTCCGGTCATCTCTGATTTCATCATGGCGCACGTGGATGGCAGCCTGGGAGACACCGTCGCCACCAACCGGGCGAATGCCGGACAGCACTATGACAAGGAAGAAGGCTGGCAGTACAGCAGTTTCAACGTGATGACCTACATCTTTCCGGCCGATGACGTGATCGAGAGCTTTAGTTACCGCTTCTTGCGCGAGATGGTAGCGCGGCAGTTCCTCCCCATCGCAGACAAAAAGACCCGCGCGCTGGTGGAACAGGACGCCCTCAAAGAGACTGAGGAGGTGTTTTACGAAAACACGGTTCATGGGCGCGTTAATCCCGGTGTGATCCAAAAGGCAATTGCCGTCACCCGCCGTATGGGCCCAGAGACGCCTGACGCGAGTTGGCCCGGCTTGTTCAATCTCATTTCTCTCTCCGAGAGCGCCTACACCGAGGACTATCAGGACCTGGAAGGGTGGCTCTCTCACCTATCCAGCAACCTGATTCCCACTAAGGAGGGAGAATACAAGCGCGAGGACTATGACACCGGGTACACCCGGCTGCTTAATTTGAGCGAGCAGTTCATGGACGATTGCCTGGGGCCGCGGATTGATCCCAACGACGAGGATGCCCGTCTGGGCGGAGAGTGGGACAAGATCCTGGGCCGTTACCGAGAGGCGCTCCGTTTGCGCTTCTCCGAGGCGTTGGATGCCGCGCTGTTGGACGCCCTTAACCGCCGCGACCCGCGCTCCAAGATGCTGTCGCCGGCCCGGCTCGTCTTTGTTCGAGCGATGGTCGCTACGCTCAAGGATAAGTTAGTGCACTTCAAGGAGATCCTGAAGGGTGAATACGGGCAGATTGACATAGACGCCCGCATTCGCCAGACGAGCGAGGAACTGCGTAATGCTATCACCTGGATGTACGATACCAAGGACAGCAGGACCTTTGCGTTGCTCGGAAAATCGGATGCCCGCAAGGCGCAGGATGCCTACATCGGCCTGTTCTACGACAAGATGGAGATGCTCCTGCATCAGCGTATCTACCGGGTGGTCATAGACGTGCTTGATGCCTTGGGCGCCGCCGATTATGATCAGGATAAAAACCCAAGCGTCATCGACCACGCTGCGCTAGAGCTAGAGAACTGGCAAGCGACCTGGCAAGAGGTGGACAAGCTGCTGGCCCGCTGGGAGCGCACCCACGAAAAGAACCGCGCTGACAAGAAACAGGTCAAGGTGCGGCGTTATCTGACCAACCCGGAATTCGAGGACCAGCTCTATCGGCTGCCCGAACACTCTGGCATAGTGGGGACGCGGGTGCTGGGCCAGGTGCGCGGTGAGACGGGGATGACGTGGGAACGGGTCGAGGAGACCGACCCGCTGGGATACAAGCTGGTCACGATGTGGACCGAGGAGGCCAGAGGAGCAGAAAAGATCGCCCAAGGCTTTTTCAGCGGGGCCAAGCAGCTCTTTCAGGTGGTTCGAGAGAGCGTCACCGTCGCTGACCGAGTCGAGGATGAGTTCACCTCCTCGGCTAGTTTCGTCAACGTCGCTGGGCAGATCAACGAGCCTTTCCTGCGGTATCACCCAGCGGTCAACGACAAGACCATGTTCCACGAGCGGTACGTTTCCTTCAACCTGACCCACGCCTCCGACGAGGCCCGCCGCTTCCTGGATGACGCTCGCAGCACTTTACGTGACCAGGGGATGAACATAGACGTATCTGCTGAGAGTCAGGGCGCCTGCACTATTCTCGAGATCGCCCGAGGTGTCCGCTTGAGCGCCGTGGATCAGTTCGTTGCTTGTGAACCAGACTACCGCGCCAAACTTTACAAGGGCCGTGGGAGCCTGCATCTCTTTCCCGAGGAGCAGAACGCGACCGACTATGAGGGGAGGATCGAGACCCTGGGCGAACCGGACAATCGTCAGCGTCCCTTGTCGCCGGAACTAGTCGTCGCTATGGGCGACGAGGCAAAACTGAACATCTTTACCATGGCCTGTGCTTATGGCCTGATCCGGGAGGGGACGTTCTGGAATGACGAGACCGGGCAGGAGAGTACAGAAATCTTTTTGAACCTGAAGCAAAACGGCGCCGAGCGCCGTCTTCTGCTCAGCGACAGCCACCTGGTGAGGGCACTGGTCCCCCTCTTTAATGCATTACCAACCGGCGAACAACTGGCGCGCTTGTACCTAAACGCGCTCCAAAACTTTGTACTCAAAGTCACGCAAAAGCCCAGCGTCCCGGATCAGATGATGATTCACCTGGTTGATCACCTAAAGCGACTGGGAGTTTCCTTGGGACACATCGAGAATCCGTTCACCGTTTCGGTGGGCGACGTCAGTCAAGGAGTTCGCCAGGTCGCCGAGGCAGTGGGGCTTTCTGAGAAGGGGAAACCAAGCCGCTCGGTGTGGGTATCAACCAACGCTCGCTGTCGGGTGGAGCAGTACTTGCAGCCCTTTCTCTCAGAAAAGGTTGTATGGTTCAAGCGAAGCGATGCGCAAAGCGTCCGCGATATGGGCACAGTAATGCATTTAGTGCTCCAAGAGGAAATCTCTCGATTACTAGAGCAGATACAGGATAAAGTCTTTCAGGTCATTCACGAATATGACGCAGTTCTATCTCTTTTTTCTTCCATAGGACGCAAGGCAGTTGCTGATGACGTTGTATGGATGTTGGCGAGAGAGAATATAGAATCACAATTTCATATTGAACAGCATCACTACTTGGTCCGGATGTGTCGCCACTTTGAGGAGATGCTCACGTGTCCTGCTCAAACTCCACGCCTAGTCAATGGACTCTTTGTCACAGAGTTAGACACTACTCATTTCATGGAGGACGTTCTATTCGAGCGTCAGGAAGCGAGAATATCGCCGAGAATTCCCCTGGTGTTCAGTGGATGGAGAGATTTCGGTACTAAAGAGGCAGAAATTTTACAATTATCGCTGCAGGATTTTAATCAAAGTATTGCTTTGCTGGTGTTATTTGACAAACAAGATGCACTCGACTACTTGCGGCCAATCATCGTTGACAAAATGAAATCAGGACATGGTATTGATGTAGTGGCAATAGGGCATCAGGAGATAGAAGACCTGCTAGATAGTCCAACCCCGCTGTCCAGGTTTCGTTCCTTTTTTCTAGCCCGAATAGACATCGACAGAATATCTCCATATAACATAACTGGGCCAGTGGTCGGTGATTTGGTCTTCTCTGGCCGCGAGGAAGAATTGCGGGCGATTGCAGGTAGGATCGGCGCGAGCAGTTACTTTCTTATTGGTGGTCGTCGTTTTGGCAAAACTTCTATCCTCTTGCGTCTGCATCGCTTCCGTCTACCTGCCGCTGGCTTCCGTACGGTATACCACGATTGTTCTACCACATCCACCTATGATACTTTCCTCGCCGCTACAATCCGCGATTGGCGCCCAGAGCCGCCGCCTGCTGCCCTTGCTACGTTTAGTGATCTACTACAGTCTTCATTTGAGGACAAGCCTCTTGTTTTGCTGCTAGATGAGGCTGATAAACTCGTCCCCGCCGACCGGGCCGCTGGCTGGCCTCTGTTCAATGCACTACGGGCTCTATCCAACTCTGGTCGTGCTCAGATTGTCCTCAGCGGTGAGCGCACCCTGCGTGATGCCTTACGGGATCCCAAGAGCCCTTTGTTCAATTTCGCGAACGAGATGTTGCTTGGCTCGCTTGATTTTCGTGCTGTCGATGAATTGATCACCCGGCCGATGAAGCAACTGGAGATCGAATTGGAGGACGAGAAAGCCATCGTAGACCGCATCTGGGCCTTCACTTCGGGTCACCCGAATGTCGTTCAGCGTCTTTGCCATCGTCTCATTAAGCGACTCAACGAACAAGGCACCCGCCGCATCAGGTTGGACGATGTGGACGTTGTTATTGAAGACCCTGGCTTCCAGCGCAACGACTTTCTCAGCACCTATTGGGAGGCTGCCACCCCGTTGGAGAAGATAATCTCCCTACTGATGACCAACAACGAGACCGTGCGCACTATGAGTGCTGTGCGCCAGGCACTGGCGAACCGCTGCAACCTGCATCCCAAGGCCCGCGATGTGGACGATGCCCTGCAACGCCTGGTAGATCTGCGCTCTCTCCTCAAGCGTACCCCCACCGGTTACGAGTTTGCCGTGGAAGCTTTCCCCCGTGTGGTGGCTGGGACGATAACCCTGGACGATATGCTGGAAATCCTGACCGAAGAGTACCAGGAGCAAAGCGAATGAAACCCGTTCAATTCAAAGTTGGTGGTCCATTGACCGATGATCACGCTGACATCTACGTTTGGCGTCCAGCCGACGGCAAAGCGTTGAGCCACTTGCGCGCGGTGGAATACTTGCTCCTCATTGAGCCGCGTCAACAAGGCAAAACCAGCTTGATTAACCATCTGATGTGTCACACTGCTTTGAGTGGTATGGCTTTTGCTTACGTGGACGTGTCCACGCCCAACCACTCGACCGAGGCAACCTGGTATCAGAAGCTTTGCCCGCGCATCCTCCGCCAACTGCGCGGTTTTATCCCGCGCGATCAATGGCCTGCCATCCCCCAAAACAGCGCCGGCTGGCGAGAGTTTTTGTGTGATGTCGCAATGTTTGCCACTGATGTCCAGCGGCGTGTGGTAATCGCCCTGGACGAGATCGGCGCCGTGACCTTTCCCGGTGCGACCGAATTCTTCAGCGTGCTGCGCGATGTGTACAATTCGCGTCAGGCGGAGACTGAACTCAAGCAGCTCACTTTCTTGCTGGCGGGCGCTTTTCACCCTCGTGATCTGATCCAAGACGACAAGATTTCTCCCTTCAACATCGCCCAACGCGTGCGTCTGTGTGATTTTGATAGGCAGAGCACGAATCGGTTGGTCTGGCACCTCTTTGGTAACCACCTGGATACTTTCCAAAACTTGTTTCCAGACACCTATGATAAAGAAATTCAGAGACAAACCATATTAATATCAGATCGAATTGTCCATTGGGTAGGAGGCCAACTATACTTGACTCAGTGGGTCTGCCGCTATCTGACTCGACATGGGCCCACTGTTGAGCCCAGACATGTTGATAAAGCTGTAGAACGGCTTCGGCGAGATGACGAACATCATCTTCCCCACATTCTAGAACGTCTAGAAGCCGACGAAAAGCTCCGCAACTACATAAAGGGAATCACAGCAGGAGAGCGCATCAAGTTCTACCCACGAGAACATCGGCGGCAGGCAGAGCTGGAGTTATTGGGAGTTTCATTACCCGACATCGGAAAAAAGGTATCTGACTAGAACCGATGCCAGTATGAGCACCGCTGATGATTACCAGGCACATTACCCCCTGGGCAAATGAATGCAAATTACAAAAATCGGCTAAGATGTC
>DAOTUC010000312.1:0-13352 GCA_034437315.1 Anaerolineae bacterium | reverse complement strand
GTAGCCCAGCCGGTCGATGACGTCGATCTCACGGCGCAGGCGGGCCTCGACCGCCGGGGAGACCTCGCCGTACAATTCGACGGCGCCTTCGAGAGCGCGCTCCCAGAGGGTCTCTCCTGCGGTGTGCCCAGAGGGTATGTCGGGGGCGGGGAAGCGGAACTGGCCCAGGGGCAGGTCGAAGCGGCAGGCGTCGGCGATACGGGCGGTGTTCGCCAGCGCCTCGGGAAACTCGGCGAAGCGGCGCTGCATACTTTCCTGGGAGGGGAAGGCGAGGTCCGGCGGCGCGGGGAGGTCGCCCAGGCGGACGCCTTCCCTCATCGCCCGCAGGACGCGGTAGCGGCGGACGTCGTCGCGGTGGAGGTAGTGGGTCGGGTGCGTGGCGACGATGGGCAGGCCTAACCGCTCGGCCCGTTTCTGTGCGTTGGAGAACTGGGCCGGGTCGCCGACCTCGACGAAGAGGCGGTCGCGGTCGAAGAGATCGGCGAGCGCTTCGGCGGTGTCGCCGCCGGAGAGGGCGATGAGACCTTCGGCGTGGGTTGCCAGGTCGGAGAGTGCGAGGCCGCGGGCGAGGGCCGTTTCACGGTCGGGGCGCGCCTGGAGCAGGGTGACCAAGCGGCAGAGGTTGCCGTAACCGCGCTGGTTCTGGGCCAGGAGGATGGCGCTGCGCTCGCCTTCCAGGGAGAGCTCGACGCCGACGATGGGTTGGATGTCCGCCTTGCGGCAGCGGACGACGAAATCGACGATGCCGTAGAGGGCGTTGGCGTCGGTGAGGGCCAGGGCGGGGAGACCGGACTCGCGGGCGAAGTCGAGCAATTCGGGGATGGAGGGGACGCCGTCGAGCAAGCTCCAATGGGAGTGGAGGTGGAGCGGTATCCAGGTCATAGGCGGATCTTCTGCACGGCTCCTTGGTTCAACTTAAGCGCGGGTGGCCGCGCACGATGCGGACGATGCCGATCGTCTTGCCACAGCCGGGGCAGGTCGGGCGGCTACTCAGTGGGAGATCGACGACGCCAGCGCGGTCGGATTCGATCTCGTCGAGGAAACATTTGATCAGCTGCCCGCGGCCGGTCTTGAAATACGTGAAGAGGAGTTCGCCGCGCTGGCACTTGACGTCGAGAACGCGGCCTTTGGTTGTCAAAGCTGAAATTTTCCTAAACAACCAAATTGGGAAAACAATTTCAGCTCATCTGGGTCCGTGCCCCTTGGGTCGTGTCTTTACAGTTTTCCTTGTTCATGTGGCGGCAAACAGGCTCATAAACTTCGCTGTTGCAGGTGAGGCGTTTATCTGAAAACAAGGTGTCAAGTTAGGGACATCTCAGATGGAAACTGGTCCCAAGTACGCCCCTCAAGTTCACGCCCCTTATCCTTCCTTCGCACTCCACCCCACTGCTTGAAGAAAAATGGTATGTTTGCAGCAAGGCATTGGTCCTTTATGCTGACAACCCATTCTTCACGCATTAATCTTGCACCTGGCCCAGACTCCCCACCGACAATGACCCAGTCTATTTTTTCTAAGTTAAGTTTGAGCAAAGGACCTAGTAATGGTTCAAAAGAGATGAACTTTCTTACAGCGTCACTCTGCCTTAACTCCTCAGCACGAAACAGATAATCTTCATTCTCAATACTAACTCCCATCCAGACATTCGTCGGCCAGTCGATATTTTCACTCAGTTTCAAGAGTCGTTTCGATCGCTTAGTCAGCACCTGGAAACGATGCCAAGAAGCCTGACGCATTACCTCAAACACTCTCAATATAAACTCTAACGGCACATCAGAATGAAAAAGGTCCCCCATGGAGCAGACAAATATCATTTGAGAAGTTTTCCACTGCAATGGTTCACTCAATGCTTGTTCATGTATGGTTGGCGTAAATCCATTTGCGTACTTGATCTGCCCCATCGCTTTTAATCGCTTTGCCATTCGTTCCGCATAACAGTGCTCACAACCTGGTCCAACCTTCGTGCAGCCGGTCACAGGATTCCAGGTAGAGTCTGTCCACTCAATACTCGTGTCTTTTGACAAAGATTTATACCCCCAACTCCGCTTTGTTACCTTCTCCTATTATAGCACAAATGTTCGGCATTGCTATTTAAAAAGCTCAAGTGTGCTGTATCTGGGAGGAAGGGACGGGGAAAAGCAAATTATCGGATTCTTGCTGAAAGCGAAGCGCCCTTCGTACCCACTGCAATCAACAAGTTTTTGATCGCGACATTCTCGTATAACTTGATGTAGATGCACCTTGCGGTACATTGTGCCCAAAAGCCATTCGTACAATCTATCAACCTGTACGCGTTCTCCTCCAAACTCATTCCACAACAAGCTTTTAAGAGGTTCAAGATCAGGTTCTGGTTGAATCAAAACAAGTTGATTTGGGTTATGATGTTCGAACGCTGTGAAGCTACCATCCGGAGTAACTGACCAGATCGCCTCTTTCATGACTTCACGGCCTTTCGAGTCATTGGTCGCATGAAACAAAACATATTTCAGGACTCCATTACGAGCCTTCATATGCAGATGGGTCACGAATTGAGCGCTTAATTGATTTGAGAAGAGAGAAATGATCTTGTTCGTGCGAGTTTCATAGTCACTTTCTTCTGCTATACTCCGCCAGTCTGGACAGCCAAACAAGGCGTCTAGATTACTTGCTTGATTTGAATGATGCATTGCCATGTCGACATACCGGTACATAAAGTTAATGAGCAACTCGCATTTAGGGAATGAAAGTAACTCGTTGAGCAAATTCATGGGGAGAGTAAATCCATATGGATCAAGAAAAGCGAAAGCTGGAGCCAGTTGTTGTCCCCGCAGTTTCAAGTCCTGTAAAATGTCACGGAGTTCTTTTTCGTAATCTGCACATACCGCATTCACATTGATGGCAGGAGGTAATTGGCCCAGAGATTGAACTTCCCTATTTAGGCATTCATAGTTGGTCTGGTCAACCTCAAAGAAAACAAATTTCATTCTTGTAGAAGCTAGCATTTTGAAACAGTGAGTGTGATCGAGCAATGTCCTCAGGGCCAAAATCGGTGATCCCTCATGTCCAGTTTGATGACGCCCACGTCCAGCGTGGCAGTCTATATAGATAACTTGACCATTCCAAGAACTGAGAATAGGAAACCATCCACCCAAATACCTGCTCAATAGTTCATGCTTGGCTTTTTGTAGCCCATCATAGTTAGACCAGTAATTTCGATCAGTGACGCTTTTCTTTGACATTGTTTTCTCCAACCATTTTATGTCTTCCACTCCATTTCTTGGAGTTCCCATCACATCTTTCATTCATTACGAACTTCTCTTCATCCAAGACATCAATTTACCCAAACTCAAACGTGTTCAGCTTTTCCTGCCGCTCGCGCCAATCCGGCAGGACGCGATCAAGGAGCTCATAAAAGCGCGCCGTGTGATTTGGCTCCGCCAGGTGACACAACTCGTGGAAGATCACGTAGTCGATGTACGATGTCGGCACCCGGACCAGCTTGACGTTGAGCGTGATCCGGCCCTCGGCGCTGCAACTGCCCCAACGGGTGTTCATCGCGCGCACGATGATCTCCGGATACGGTACGCCAACGTGTGTCATCTTGGGGTAGCACGCCGCCAACTGCTCTTTGAAGATGTACCGAGCGTGGTCGTGATACCACGCGTCTAGCAGCGCTTTCACGCTCTCCGTATCCGCTCGATCTCTCACTGTGACGTAGATAAAGTTCCGGTCGCGCCTGATGCTCTCGCCGGTGCCGTTCTCACTCTCAATCACTTTGAGCCGGTGCTGGCGACCCAGATAGCGGTGTGTCTCCCCGCTGACGTACTGGCGCGGCGGCAGGTGAGGCAGGTAACGCTCCAGATCTCGCTGCTGCTTGAGGATCCACGCCCTGCGCTTCAGCACCCGCGCCTTGATCTCCTCCAGTGGGGCGCCCTCCGGTGCCTTGACGGTGACGCCCAGGTCTTCGGGACGCACAGTGATGCCCAGCGTCTTACGCTGTGCGTAGGTCAACTCATATTCAATCTCGGTGGTGCCGTATTGCACCGATTGAGTATCCTTCTTGATCTTATCCATCGCAGTTTACCTCAAGCCGCTTTGATAACAACAGTGATAAAGTCCAACCAATCATTTAATCAGTGAGAAGCGACATTGCGCTTTCTCTCTGCTCCTCTGTCCAATGTGCAGTTCGCTCGCTGGTCAAGAGCTGTGCCAACAATATCCTATAGACCAATCTGCGTTCCTCCACAGGAAGATCGCCAAGGACACTTGCACAGAACATGCCAGCTCCTACCCACGCGACTCTGTCATGTCTTTTTCCACCGTCATGGTTGATAAAGCGCGTCCAACCTCCATTGAAAGCGCGCCATCGAGACTTTTTGTTGCTCACAGGATCCACCAGGTAGTCCTGGGGATCTACGCTGCGTTCATCATTCGACCAGTTGAGATTGATCATTGCAGACTCTCCTTTGCTGCTTATGTTATTCTCGGCAGTAGCTATCCGTTTGTCAGCTACATCTTGTCACGCTGCTCGGCGATGTCGACCACGCTGTCCAGGATGACGTCGATGTCGCCGTGAGTCAGGGGAATGTCGTAGCGGCCCTTGACGCTGTAGAGATACTCATCCATCGCTCGCTTGATGACCTGCTTGACGTCTGGGTTACTTGTCCAGTCACGGATCTTGTGATTTTCGATGATCTCCTCCAGGCGGATGGCGACGTCGGCGATGAGTTCGTCTATCTCCACGCCGGGATCATCCACCGTGTACTGGCTCAGCGGCTCACGGATGGCTCTGTAGTAGGTCGGCGCGTCGCGATAGCGAAAGAGCTTCTGCGGCAGGCTCGACTCGCGCCCCGACTGGACTGTGCGCAGGATCTCGTTGGCCCGCTTCAGGTACTCGGCCTCGCTGATGCGCCCCTGGCGGTAGGCCTCGATCGTTTCCTCAATCAAGCGGGAGAACTTCTCGTAGAAGGCCGGGTCGCGCTCCATATTCTCGGTCACGGTGCGCTTGACCTGGTGGGCGATGGTGTCGGCCTTGGCGGCGGGAGTGTCCAGCTTATCGACCTCCGCCTGGAACGCCTCGACGTCGAAGATGTTGACCTCCGCTACGACTGTCGCCACGTCAGATGACTGGATGTGGCTATCCAAGAGCTTGCGCACCCGCGCCTCATAATCCTTGTAGTCGATGGTCTCCGCGTAGCGCTGCTTGACCGCCACGCGCAGGTTGTGGAAGAAGCGCAGGTCGCGCTTGTAGGTTGCGATGTGGCTCGGCGGCGTTTCCTCGTGGAACGAGACGGCGCTCAGGGCAACCTTCAGCGTGCAGGCGTAGGCGGTCAGCGCGTCGTAGAAGCGCTGGCGCACGTCCTCCGGCCCTAAGAATTGCTGGAGCGCTTCAAGGTCCCGTTGGTTCTCCACCGTCTTGAAGATGTCCCACACCTCTGTATGACGCTGCGGCAGTTGTGCGATCTCGGCGGCGACGTCGGTGATCGTGCCGGCCACGTCCTCGACGTCGTAGCCCTCCAGCGCGTTGTAGGTCTCCATCGCCTCGTTGAGTTCGCCCAGCACACCCCGGTAGTCGATCACGTAGCCGAAGTCCTTGCCCTCGAAGAGCCGATTCACGCGGGCGATGGCCTGCAACAGCCCGTGCTCCTTGAGCGGCTTATCGACGTACAGCACGGTGTTGCGCGGCTCATCGAAGCCCACCAGCAGTTTATCGACGACGATCAGGACCTCGACGCCGTCCGCGCGCGAAAAGCTCTCCTTGATCTCGCGGTTATACGCCTCCTCGCTGCCGAAGCGCGCCATCATCCGCTGCCAGAACGCCGCCTCCTCCGGCAACGGACCATCGATGGCCGTGTGCCCCTCGCGCGCGTCGGGCGGCGAGATCACCACCTCCGAGGCGACGATGCCAAACTCATCCAAATAGCGCTTGTACATCAGCGCCATCGCTTTGCTATCGGTCGCCAACTGGGCCTTGAAGCCGTCATCCTGGAAGTTCTCGCGGTAATGGGCGCTGATGTCATACGCGATCTGTCGGATGCGCTGCTCGGCCCGGCTGACTTCCTTATCGCGGCTGAACTTGCGCTTGAGATCGCGCCGCTGATCCTCCGAGAGGCCCTCGGTGACGCGCTCAAACCAGCGGTCGATGGCGGTCTGATTCACGGCCAGCTCAGCCATGCGGCCCTCGTAGAGCAGCGGCGCCACCGTCCCATCCTCCACCGCCTGGCGCATGGTGTACTTGTGGATGAAACCGCCGAACTTGCGCGCGGTCGATTTCTCGTCCTTGAGGAGCGGCGTGCCGGTGAAGCCGATGTAGCAGGCGTTGCGGAAGACCTGGCGCATCTTGGCGTGGATGGCGCCGTATTGGCTGCGATGGCTCTCATCCACCAGCACAAAGACGTTGGCGTCGGGATCGCGCACTTGCTCTTTGGCGGCGACCGTATCGAATTTGTCGATCACGGTGGTGATGATGTCCGCCTTGCCGCTGCGGATCAAAGCGGCCAAATGTTTGCCGGAGCGGGCGCGGACGACCTGCTTGCCGCACGATTTGAAGGTGCCCCAGATCTGCGCATCCAAATTGATGCGATCCGTCACGATGATGACGCGCGGGTTCTTGACGTTGGGATGCAGCGCCAGCGCCTTGGCCAACATCACCATCGTCAGGCTCTTGCCGCTGCCGGTGGTGTGCCAGATGACGCCGCCGGTGCGCGCGCCCTGGGTGTTGAGGTGAGCCACGCGGCGGATCGTCTCCCGCACGGCGAAGTATTGCTGGTAGCGGGCGATCTTCTTCTGCCCGCCATCGTAGACGATGAACTGGTAGAGCAGGTGCAGTATCCGCTCCGGGCGCAGCAGCGCGTACAGGGTGCGATCCTGGGGTGTGGGGAGGCGCGCGCCGGCGGATTCCTGCGCATCGAAGTGTTTGCGCACCCAGTTGCCATACTTGCGCCAGGTGTAGAGGCGCTCTTTCTCCGGCGCGCTGAGGAGCGCGTTGATCATCTGATGCAGACGCTCCTCGTCCAGATCCTCTTTCCAGAGCGACCAATACTTCTTGGGCGTGCCGGTGGTGGCGTAGTAGGCGTCGTTGACGCTGACGGCCATCAGCAGTTGGGAGTAGATAAAGAGGTTGGCGATTTCGTCGGGCCGCTGGTTGCGCAGCATCTGGCTGACCGCTTCCTCGAAGGCCTTGCCGCTCTCCGTCGCCAGGTCGGGTCGCTTGCACTCGACGACGATCAGGGGGATACCGTTGACGAAGCAGACGATGTCGGGGCGGCGCGTGCCGCCTTGCTTACTGCTGCCGCGCTTCTCCACGGAGAACTCCTCGGTGACGTGGTAGGCGTTGTTCTGAGGGTGTTTCCAATCGATGTAGTGGAGGCTGAAGCTCTTCTTGTCGCCGTCGATCGTCTGCTGGAGGCTGGTGCCCAGGGTGAGCAGGTCGTAGATGCGCTCGCTGGTGGGGATCAGGCCGCGGTAGGGCTCGTCTACCAGGGTCTCGATGGCGCGCTGGATGTTGCTCTGTGAGAAGGGGTAGGTCTGGCCCTTGAAGGTGATGGCGTTGTTCTCCTTCAGCCAGGGCTCCAGCACGCCCTCCAGGACGACGCGGTTCTGTTTGCCGCTGCGCAGGGTCAGCGCCTCCTGTGGCGTGAGGTATTGGTAGCCCATCGCCATCAGCAAGCGCACGGCCGGGATCTGGGAGATCAGTTCTTCTTTGAAGGATGCGGGTTGGGACATAGGCGCTCCTTATGTCGGTTAGTTCAGCGGGAACGAATCATCCCCCCAGATGATCTTGGTCAGCTCGAAATACAAGCGATGGCGCTCTTCCACGGCCGCGGCATCGAACGTCTCTATAGGATGGAAGTTCAACTGGTACTTCTCGATGAAATCAACAAAATCGGGGTTGTTGTGGTAAAAGTCAGGGGCCAGGGAAGCAGCCAGAGGTGTGGCGTGGGAGTAGGTTTTCAGTTTCTTGGCGTAGGGCTCATTACTGGAGGCCATATTGTCTCGCCCCTTGAGCAGCACCAGTCCCCCAAGCCGGTTGCGTTCTCTGATAAACAACTCTTCATCGTTGTCAAACAGAGCGCGATTTTCTGCGTTGTTGGCCAGGATATGTTCAATGTGATAGCCTTGCTTTGCACCCCGATTTCGCACAAGATTGTAATAGTAATCAATGGTTACATCAATTTCCTTACCGATGAAACGTTCTAATCGCGCAAAGAAATATCGGATGAAGCGTGAGCCTAGCTCATAACCGGCGTTGCGGAATAACGTCCAATCAAACGGGTCATCAATCGTCATCCCCCTGGCTTTACCGATGTCGGCCAGAAGCTGAGCATCGAACGTATCTTGAATAGCTTCACAACTGGCTCCCCGGACAGCAGTATTGAGAGCGATGATAGATTCGGTGAAATCGTTGGATTTGTAGCTCCCCGTCAATTGCAACAGGGTAAAATGGCGGTCGAAGAGGCGAGAAACCAACCTTATCTTTTCATCTGCAGAGGGATCATCAACATCGATCGCGGAGAGCACAAGCAGGTGTTGACGCTCCATACGATTGATGTTGGCGTTGAAGAATACATAGTTCCCTAACCCCCCTTTCTTGGCGAGCCTGAGCAACCTCAAATAAAGCGGCGCGTGCCAGGCGACGTCCTCTTTCATAAAATGCTTGACGCCCTCTGGGTTCCTCTTGAGGTGCAAAACAGGATCCCACTTTTTTGAAAAGACCACACGCTGGTATTCCCCATCGAAGTCACGATAGTCCTGGCGGCTATCAGTATGCTGGCTCCTGAACAGCAGCCGGAAGAAGTTGTCTGGCTCTCTCTTGTCCCAATCCTGCAATGGATTGATGCTACGATTCCACAGATCGTAGTAGATGCTGTCCACTTCCTGTTTCGTCAACTGGCCCAACAATTCGCCCTTGAAGACCTCGTAGGGTTGCAGTTTTTCGCCCCGGTCGTTGATCACCTCGAAGACCATCGCTACGTCACGGGAGTCATCAATGTGCAATTCTACCAGTTCAACGCGGGTCAAGAAGTAGAGCGTGAACGCCTTGGCCCGGCGTGGGGTATCCAACTGCTCCGCGAGGTATTTGCTGATGAACTGGTAGTTCGTGTAAATGTTGCGAATTGTCAGCTCTTTCTGTTTGAGATCGACGTCATCCGGTCGATCATCACTCTCGTGGAGTTCTTTAAGAGCTTTTTCTCGCGAGTTTGTCCCCATCCAATATGTTGAGCCTTCGGCATCAAAGCCGCAAATCTTACGATCTAGCCATCTCACATCATTGGTGTGTCCATAGGATGCTGCGAGATGGTACAACTTGATCAAGATCAAGGTAATGGTGGTCAAGCGTTGCTGCCCATCCACGATAAACTTGCGCCCGTTTAGAGAGTTGGTCACAAACGTGCTGAGGTAATACCAGGGATACAGGCTAATTGCCTCTCTGGTAGCATCGACATCAGGTTTGTACTCAGCATCAAATCTGAAAAAGACGTCATTGAGCAGTATCTCAACGTGCTCTGTCTCCCATTTGTAATCACGCTGGTAGAAATCGATGTAGTATTTCTCTGTGCCAAATAGGTCTTGAATGGCTCTTGGTGAGGATTGGATGCTCATTATAGCTCCTTGTTTTGTGAGATTTTGCCTGAAATATTACTACCAGTCAGTTATCGCTTCATTCGTAAGCCAGGGGATTTGTCCCTCGGTTACCTGTTTGACCTCTTGCACTTACACCCGCACGCGACCGGTGAGCAGCCGTTGCATCAGCCCCTTTTGCTGGCGCTGAAGGGCGTCGCGCTTGCGCGTCAGCAATTCGATTTCCCGGTCGCAGGTTTGCAGGACGGCGGCGATTTTCTCTTGCTCTGCTACTGATGGTACAGGTATTAAAGCTTTATGTGTAGCGGAAATAGTCAGACCAAAACGGGTAGTACCATTGGCCAATTTAACAAATTGGTGATGAACACTTGGTGAACTTAAGACATCTTTCAAGAAAAAACCAGAAATGACATTCTTTTTAGATCTGAGAATAGTCAGGTGATATCCACAAACCACATTTGTCAAATCTTCAACAACCACGCAGGACTCAGCAATTTCTTCGCGAGTTTCTGAATCCTTCGTGATGATGACATCTTGTTTCTTTAGCGTACATTTCTGTATTTCTGATTCCGTGGCCGAAGCTTCCATGAAGTCCATTTGATCATAGATATAGTCATTGTTGAACACGTCCATGTAATTGCATAAACGAACTGGCTGTTCAGAAGGCTTGCTTTTCTTGTCCACATAACTAACTTGAATTTCTGCTACATCCGACAACCGCCGAATTCGCCACTCTTTAGGATATGTCCCGATCTTCGTTTTTCTGAGTTCCCGCGATTGAACAAACTCCGCAAACCTGACGCGACCGGTGAGCAGGCGTTGCACCAGGCCCTTCTTGCGCTGCTCCGCCGCCGCGATGCGCTGCTCGACCAAACCGATGGCCGCGTCCCACGTGCTCAAGATCTCGGCGATGCGTCGCTGCTCGGGGAGGGGGGGAAGAGCTATCCGTAAAGTATAAATATTTTTTTGCGATATAAGAGGTTGGCCTCCCCTTTTCCTGAACCTTCCAAGTTTTTGAAAACTCAGGAGATAAGCGATAAACTTTGGATAAATGTAGTCCTCGTCAATTGATTTAGCATAGATTGCATTATCAGTGACCCAACAGGGAGTATTCACATAACGAACGGTGCCGCAATATTCACCGACTCGTCCGATGACCAAGGTTTCGTGATTGATTAGAACCTGACTACTATAACCTAAGATTCCATTGCCTCCATACACTGGAATGGAACATTGTTCTGAGAGATCAATAACCGTATCATTGGGTTTTGTCTTACCACTTGCTAAGTCCAGATAGTTTCGTATACGCGAATTGCGCCATTCATCCCGCATCTTGCATCCCCAATTCCTTCAAGTACTTCCGCACACTCACCTGTACTGCCTCCAGATCCGCATCGATCTCCCCGATCTCCGCCGCTGCAGCCGCCATATCCACGTCCGGCTCCGGCTCGAAGGTATCGACGTAGCGCGGGATGTTGAGGTTGAAGTCGTTCTCCTGAATCTCCTCGAAATCGGCCACGTAGGCGTACTTCTCCACGAACTCGCGCGCGTGGTAGGTGCGGATGATCTTGGCGATGTCCCGCTCGCGCAGCCGGTTCTGGGGCGTGCCGGCCTCGAACTCGCGGCTGGCGTCGATAAAGACCACGCTATCATCCGCCTTCTGCCGCTTGAAGACCATAATCGCCGCCGGGATGCCGGTGCCGTAGAAGAGATTCTCCGGCAGGCCGATGACCGCGTCCAACAGATTCTCCTCGATGAACTTGTGCCGGATCTTGCCCTCCGCGCGCCCCCGGAAGAGCACGCCGTGGGGCACAATCACGCCCACGCGCCCGTTCTGCGCCGGGTCGGAGAAGGTCGCCTCGATCATGTGGGTGATGAAGGCATAATCGCCGCGATTGCTGGGCGGCAGTCCGCGCCAAAAGCGGTCGTAGTGGTCGTTCTCCGCCGTCCCCTTGCCCCACTTCTTGAGCGAGAAGGGCGGATTGGCCACCACCACGTTGTAGCGGCGCAGCCCCTCGCCTTCCAGCAACGTGGGCCGTTGAATCGTATCGCCCCACTCGATGACGGCGCTGATCTCGTGCAGGAAGACGTTCATCTTGGCCAGCGCCCAGGTCGAGCCGTTGCTCTCCTGGCCGTAGATGCGGTAATCCTTGCCCCCCACCTCGTCCGCGCAGCGGATCAGCAGCGAGGCCGAGCCGCACGCCGGGTCGCAAATCCGGTCGCCGGGCTGCGGATCGACCAACTTCGCCAGCAGGATCGAGACCTGGGGCGGGGTGTAGAACTCGCCCGCCTTCTTCCCCGCGCCGGCGGCAAATTTGCCAATCAGGAACTCGTAGGCGTTGCCGATGATGTCCGTGTTTCCCACGCGGGAGGGGCGCAGATCGAGGCGCGGGTCGGCGAAATCGTCCAACAGATGCTTGAGGCGCTGATTGCGCTGGCGCGTGCGGCCCAGCGCCGCCTCGGAGTTGAAATCGATGTTGCGGAAGACGCCGTCCAACTTCTCGCGGTTCGCCGCCTCGATCTTTTCCAGGGCGATGTTGATAATCTCGCCCAAATTCGGCGCGTTGCGCTGTTCGTAGAGACTCTGAAAGTCGCAGCCCTCCGGCAGGGCAAACTTCTCGTACTTCATCAGATGATGCGCGCGATCTTCGTCGCCTTCGTGCTTCTCCAGAAGCTGCTCGTGGTGATCGTGCCACACATCGGAGATATACTTGACGAACAACATCACCAGGATGTAATTCTTGTACTCGGCTGGGTCGACGGCACCGCGGAAGGTGTCGCACGCGCTCCAGAGGATGGCGTTAATTTCGTCTTGCTCAATTTTTGGGGTCATTTGATCACCTTGGTTGAAAGATTGTCATTTCAGATAGTAAGCGAGGGTGTAGAGCTTGACGATAGACAAAGATAAATCCATCAGCATTGGCACTGGCAGGCTGTTGTGCTAAGATATGCCCATCAGCTAAAGACCTTCATTCTCCGCTCGGGTCTCACACGAAAATCACCGCCAATGTGGCAACCAGATAGATGCTGACAAATGCAAAAATCATCCAGCCCAATACGACAGGATAGGTTTTTGGATTGATCTCGCCTCTTCGGCCCATCTTCCGAATCAGTGGGAAAAGCCGCCAGAAGAATGACAAGATCGAAATAATCATCGCGACGCCCATCCATACTAAACTCTTTTCATCCACTGTGTAAAGGATGACGATCAACAATAGGATGAAGATGAGCTTTGTTCCAGCCACCCAGTTGACCAAATATTTGACGAAGTCATGCATTTCGGGGTCGCCCTTCGATTTTTCCCAAGCATTGAAAACGCCAACACCATTGGCGTACTTTGAACCGGGGAAGAAATAGAGCGTGATCACGTTGGCAGCTTCCAGGGTGAGAAAACCAATGGTTACAGCTGTGAGAATATTCATCATTATTCACCATCTCGCCTTGTTGTTACACGGCTGTATCAGAACTTCGGAGCTTTGTTTTGTGACCGATGTATTACTTCTCCCATTCTATCCTACCGTGCGCGCAAGTCAACCCTCGCCAAAGTGATTACGCACCGGAAAGCCTCATGCTAAACCTGTCACAGCTTTCTCTTTATCCTCTTCTGTGGGCTAAGATGGATCGTCGTCGTCGGGATGGGGGACGGCGCTTCCGGTCCAATCCGTCACAGTGCTTGCGTTACCAGAACAATTGTGCTATGCTAGTGACTATGGGCGTGCAACGGTTCGTCAAGGTAGACCCAGAGAAGAATCAGCGGCGGTGGTACGTAGTCGCCTGGGGTCCCACGCTGTTC
>DAOTUC010000311.1:0-19735 GCA_034437315.1 Anaerolineae bacterium | reverse complement strand
CTCCGGCAATTACTTGTATTGTAGCCTTGCCCTAAAGGGTTGTCAAGTCTGTTCCCTTCGGCTTTTTAGATTGACGCTCGCCGCGTTGCGCCTCGATCACGCCCTGGCGCATCCTCCACTTTTTTCAATTCCCCGTAATCCAGCCAGATGACGCCACAATTGATGCAGGTATCGATCACGATGTTACCGGGCCCATAGTAAGGGTGCGTCTCCATCACCCTGTGACAATGAGGGCACTGAATTCGGCGTTTCAATTCCTCTCGATTGATGGGCGTTGGTATGTCTGGCGGGCCTGAGGCGTGAGTCCGCAGATGCTGTACAATGTCTCGGAAAGTCTCCTGTTGTGTAAGGAGTCCGCGACATTTGGCGCACCGCAAGACGCGCGTCCTGGCGACAGAGGCCAGGATCAGGTTCTCCTGACAGACGGGGCACAAAATGTGGCTCTCTTCGCCAAGGGTCGTCACGCCGTCAATCGACTGTTCCGGCAAGCTGTAGGTGTGGCAATATTCACAGAAGAAGTAGTCCCGTCCCCAGACAAACGTCATCGGCGCGCCGCAATTTTTACAATTCATCGTTGATCCGCTTTTTCTGTCAGGACCCACAACTGCCCTTGCGTCCCGGCCGCGCAAAATCCCGCCATCTCACAATGGGTGCACGCGCCGCTGCAAGCCCCGCCAGCCTGTTTGAGATAGCCCATTCGGGTCAGGTCTTCTAACATGATTTCCACCAACTCCGGCGTCGTCCCCAATTCGCGCGCCAGGTCGGCGACTCGGCGCACGCCGCCAGATTTCAGCGTTTCGAGCAATCGACTTAACATCATTTTACCTTTCTCACGCCTATTTCTCTCTATGCACCGCCCAACGGGCTAATAGACTCGCCGCCAGCCCGGTAATGGGTACCGCCAACACCAATCCCACGCTACCCACGAGCGTCCGCACGATCTCCTCGGCGATGGGTTCCCGGTTGATGCGTCGCCAGATCGGTTCCTGGTAGATCGTGAAGACTAATAGCAGGGGCATTGAGGCCCCGGCGTAGGCCAGGAGCAGGGTGTTGACCATCGCGGCGATGTGGTCGCGCCCGATGTTGAGGCTCCTGCGGAATAACTCCCGCCAGCTCAAATCCCGGTTGGCGTTGACCAACTCGAACACCGCCGACGCCTGCGCCACACACACGTCATCCAGCACGCCCAGCGAACCGATGATGATGCCGCCCAACACGAGCCCCCGAAAGTCAAGGTCCGCCCCCAGTTCCATCACCAGGTAGGCGCTCTCCTCCATCCCCATGCCGGTCAGGCGGGTCCAACCCACGAACAGCCACGCTAGCCCGCCGGTGAGGAGCAAGCTCACCATCATACCGATTACGGCGGCGTGGGCTTTGAGGTTCCACCCATAAATCAAATAGGTGGAAGTGGCCAATAGCCCGATGGAACCGGCGACGCTGACCAGCACCGGATCCCCGCCGGCCTTGATCTGCGGCAGAATGAAGACGAAAACCACCGCCAGGCTGACCGCCGTACCCGCCAGCGCCCGCCCGCCGCGCCCGCGCCCCACCAGCAGGACCAGCACCACAAACAGCCCGCCGATCCAGACGAGGGGGGCGGTGCGGATAAAATCAGATACGTAGATCCGGTCGTCGTTCGGCCCCACCGCCCGCTGCACGTAGACCCGGTCGCCTGGATGGAACAATCGCTCCTGGGTGATAAGGTTGATCGTTCCCTCCTCCACCTCGATTTCCTGCCCCTTGAGCGATCCGCCCTCGACGCGCAACAGCAAGCGCTGGTACGGTTGGCTGATCCCCTCGCCCAGTTCGACCGTCCCCTCCTCCAGCACCTCGATCACGCGCGCTGGCATCGTCTCCGTCTCACCGACCGCCAGGGGTTGATCCGTCTCCGGCGACCTGCTGTCCAACCCCGGCATCACGATGATGACCAACACCGCCAGGCCAACCATCGCCAGCAGGCCGATCAGGACATAACGCTCTAACTTGGACATATCTCACTCCAAAAGCGCTCATAGCGGATGAAGGTCTCCCAGATCGACGCCGCGCCGGGAGACCTTCATCATCAAAGGAGAGAATCGAGCTATAATCCCAACAGATTCGCCAGCCAGAATGTGGCTACGCCGACGATCAGGGAGACCACCAGGAGGAAACCCACGCTGAAGGCGGTCCAGCCCCAGGAATCGGTTTCCTGTTTAACGACCGCCATGGTGCCCACACAGGGAATAAAGAGCATCTGCACCACCAGGAAGGCCAGGGCGGTGGGCGCGGAGAATGTGCGGGCCAACGTATCCGCCAACCCGCCGCCATCTCCTGCGCCAAAGATGACGCCCAACGTAGCGACGGCGTTTTCCTTGGCGATGAAACTGGTCAATAGGGCCACCATCAGCCGCCAATCGAAACCCATCAATTGGCCGACGGGGACCAAAAACCGCCCGATAGCAGCCAACAAACTGGTTTCCACCTCGCCGGTCGGAAATACAGAGAGCGCCCACACGACGATAGAAATCGCCAGGATCAGCGTCCCGGCCTTCTTGAGGAAGGATAGGCTGCGTTGCCAGACTAACAGGCCGATGGTGCGCCAGTTAGGCAGATGGTAAAGGGGCAGTTCCATAATGAAAGCTGCCCGCTGCCCTCGAAAGATGGTCTTGCTCATCAGCACGCCGGAGAGCGCCAAGACCACCAGGGCCAACACCACCAGTCCCCAGGATACGAGGGGGGCGGCCGGGCCAAAGAAGGCCGGCGCCAGGAAAGCGATAACCGTCATCCGGGCCGTGCATGGCACCAGCGGCGCCAGCAGGATGGTCAACAACTGGGCGCGCCGGGATTCGACCACGCGAGCGCCCAATACGGCCGGGACGTTGCATCCGAAGCCTAAAAAGAGGGGGAGGAAAGATTTGCCGTGCAGCCCCATCAGGTGCATAAAGCTATCCATCACGTAGGCCGCCCGCGCCATGTATCCCACGTCCTCCAGGATACCCATGACGGCGAAGAAAATGACCAGGATGGGCAAAAAGGTGATCATCGCCCCGACCCCGCCGATGACGCCGTCGGCGATCAGGCCGACGAGCCAGGCCGGCGCGCCGGACAGGCCTATGTGCGTCAAATCGACCAACCCACCCACCACGTAGACGTCGAGGAGATCCTGTACGGGCGTACCGACGGCGAAGGTCAGCCAGAACGTCAGGCCCATAATGCCGGCTAGAATCAGGAGCCCCCACAGGGGATGGGTGGCCCAACGATCCAGGCGTTCCGTCAATCCGATTGGGCCGGTCATGGGACGGGTGACGGCGGCGCGCACCATGCGCCCGATCCACTCGTAGCGCCCGCCGGCGACAGCCACCAGCGCGTCATCATGATCGCGCAACACGTCGTGCACCTGTCGCCACTGCTCGTCTTCCAGGCAATCCCGCATCATGCGCGTGATTTCCCGGTCTCCTTCCAATAGTTTCAGCGCTACCCAATCCTGGGGATAGGGCGGCGGCACACATCGGTCGATTAAGCGTTCAATTTCCGCCAGAACTTCCTGGTGATCGGCCCGAATTTGGGGTGGTTTGGGCGTATAGATCGTTTTCCCCTTGACGATTTGATCGACCGCCTCCAGGAGGGCTTGCACGCCGATGTTCTTGGTCGCCGTCATCGGCACGACCGGCGCGCCCAATGCGGCCTCCAGCACCTCCGGCTCAATCGTCATCCCTTCCTGCTCGGCCACATCGATCATATTCAAACCCACGACGACGGGCGCTGGCAGGGATAACAATTCCGCCACCAGGTACAGGCTCCGTTCCAAGATCGCGGCGTCCACCAGGGCGACCACCACATCCGGCTGCTCCCGGATAATGAACTCCCGTGTGACGACCTCCTCGGCCGAGTTGGCGGTCAAGCTATACGTGCCGGGCAGGTCAATCAAGCGATAGGCGGTCCCGTTGTAGGAAAAGCCGCCCTCTTTCCGTTCGACCGTCTTGCCCGGCCAATTGCCGACGTGTTGATTGAGCCCGGTGAGCAGATTGAAGACGGTCGACTTGCCAACGTTTGGCTGTCCGGTCAACGCCACGACCACCGGCCGCGCTTCAGCTGGCTGATCCAGGTCTGTTTGGGTCGGCGCCAGGAACTCTTGATGTGTCGTCATCGCTTTTTTACCTTACCTGCGCACACGTATTTTCCCCGCCTCACCGCGCCCCAGGGCGACCCGCGCCTCTCGCACCCGGGCGATCAGGGGGCCGCGCCCGAAGTTCTGCACGACGGTGACCTCCGCTCCCGGCGTAAATCCCAGGGACGTCATGCGAGATAATACCCCACGCCCGCCATTCAATCCGACCACAATCCCCTGCTCGCCGGGTCGCAATGCGCTCAAGGGGATGACGCCGTTGTCCGCTTCGGACACTGCCTCTTGCTGCGCCTCCGATTTAACTCTTGTCCTCATATTCATCGTTGTTTTTGCCTCCATTTTCTCCTGTCTCTTCTTGCCTGCGACGCCAACAGCGGGCGCAATAGCCGCTCATATACAGATGTGTGCTGTTGATACGCCCCCCTCGTTTCTGGAGGAATTCCTGCTTGATCTGTTCCACCAGGGGAGCGTCAAACTCCACGACCTCTCCGCAATCGACACACGTAAAGTGGTAATGCGGCCCATCGCCGACCGGCTCGTAATGGCAATGCTCCTCTCCCAGGCGGTGTTCCTCGACCAGCCCCATCTCCTTGAGAATGGCTAACGTGCGATATATCGTCGCCAGGCTGATGTCGGGATCGTGCATTTTCGCCCGTGTGTAGACCATGTCGGCGTCCAGGTGCTCGCTGGCGCTTTCTAGAACGTCCAGGACAACCTGACGTTGAGACGTCCATCGTCGCCCGGAGGCCCTGAAAGCCTCTTTCAAATTGTCAATCATCTTGCCCTTCCCCGATCATTATTGAGAATGATTCTCATTTTCAGAATCATATCACAATTTGTTCATTTTGGCAAGCGAAAGGCGCGCGCGTGCGTGCGTGCGTGCGATCAAGCGGCCGGCAGAGTGAAGAAAAAGGTGCTTCCTGCGCCCACATCTCCCTCGACGCCCACTTGTTTGCCCAGCTTCTCCACGATGCGCCGGACGATGGAAAGGCCCAGGCCGTGCCCCTTGGCGCTCACCTGGGCCTGGGAGAGACGGGTGAATGGGGTGAACAGACGCTCCTGCTCGTCGGGCGCAAGGCCGGCCCCGTTATCGCGCACCCAGAAGCGCACCATGCCCTCCGCGTCCTCCGTCGCCCCCAACTCTACCAGGGGCGGCCGCCCCCCATACTTGATGGCGTTGCTGATGTAGTTGGCCCACACTTCCTCAATCCAGGGCCCATAGCCGATGGCGGTGGGCCACGCATCGGGCAATACAATTTCGGCCTGGTATTCCTCGATCATGTCGCTCAAACGACGCTGAGTTTTAGCCACGATAGTTCCCATATCCAGCGCTTCCATCTTGACCTGCTCCATCTTGCGCACCCCGGCTAACAGGAGCAACTCGTCGATGATGTTGGACATATCCCGCCCCCGCTGTGCGATGGTTTGCAGATAGGTGTGCAACTGGGTCTCCGACAGTGAATCGTGCGCTTGTTCCAACACCTGCGCGTAACCGATGATGGAGGTCAGCGGCGTCTTGAGATCGTGGGCCACGGTATGAGCGAAAGCGTCCAGTTCGGCGATTAGCTTGTCCCGCTCGGCGATCTCCCGCTTGAGGTCTCTTTGCAACGCCCGTAGGCGCAGATGGGCTTGAACGCGGGCGCGAACTTCGGCCGTCTGGAATGGTTTGGAGATGTAGTCCACGCCTCCGGTTCCGAAGGCTTTGACTTTGTCCTCTGTCGCATCGAGCGCGCTGATAAAGATGACGGGGATGTCTCGCGTGCGCTCGTCCGCCTTCAACTGTCGGCAGACCTCATAACCGTCTATGCCCGGCATCATGATATCGAGTAAAATCAAAGCCGGCGGGTCGTTCGCCACTGCCGCCAGCGCCTGTGCGCCATCGCGCACCTCCTGCACCGCATATCCCTCGCGCGTCAGGATGTGGGATAGCAGGTTGCGATTGACCTGGTTATCGTCGACTACCAGAATCGCGCCATCCTGCGAGGCGGTTTGTTGACGATTCATTGATCTCGCTCCTTTTCTGGTGGATGTCTTTCGATCGCGTCATCTCCACCTTCCGCCGACTCTACACAAGGGACTTTGTCTGATGTGGAGGCTGAACTACATTTTTTCAAAGCCGCCACCAGTTCCCATATCCGAATCGGTTTGCTGAGATAATCATCCATTCCTGCTAACAGGCATATCTCTCGATCCTCTTGCATGGCATTGGCCGTCATCGCGATGATGTGAGGCTGCGCTTGCGGCGCAACGTCGCGGCGGATGCAGCGTGTGGCGTCCAGGCCGTCCATCTCCGGCATCTGCACATCCATCAATATCACGTCATACGCCTGGCGCTCCATGGCTTGCAGCGCCTCGATCCCATTCGCCGCCAGGTCGGTGTGATAGCCCAGTCGCCCCAATATGCGCAACGCCAATTTCTGGTTGACCAGGTTATCCTCAACCAACAATATCCGCAACGGCAACCGTTTCGCCATTTCACCATCCAACGCCCCTTCGGCCTGTTTCCGCTCGGCGATCTCCCGCTCGCGATCCTCGACGGCTTTTCTCAACTCGGCTGTGCGCTGATCCACCAACTCTTCCAGGCGCTCGCGATGGCGATTTAACTCCATCTCAACTTGCTTACGCTTGGTGATATCCTCCAGGCTGCCCTCGTAGCGCAAGACCTCGCCCCGATTTTCGCCTTCTCTCTCGCCGCCTTTGAAAATCGCCCGCGAGATATTATTGACCCAGATCACCTCTCCGTCGTAACGTCGGAATTGCACATCGAATTCCGGCACGATGCCGTGCTGCTCCACCAGGTCTCGCCACCGGGCGCGATCCTCGGCGTTGACGTACAGATCGACCGCGTTGACGGTCAACAGCGATTTCCTGTCCGGGTAGGCGAGCAACTTTACCCCCGCCAGATTGACGTCGATGATCTCGCCCGTCGACGTCGTCCGGTAGAGGCCCACCGGCACCCCGTCGAACAGCGTGCGATACCGTTCCTCGCTTTTCTGCAGATCGTGCGTCGCCTGTAAGGCCTCGGCCAACGCCTGGCGCTGGCCCTCTTCCGCCATCTTGCGCTCGCGCAATTCTTGCTCCAGACCGAGCAACGTTTCTTGCAATTGGGTGATCATCGCGCCGAAGCCTGCCGCCAGGACGCCGAGCTCGTCGCTGGCGTGAATGTCCATCGCCGTCGTGTGCGCCGCCTCGAAATTCCCCTCCCCGACCAGGCCGACCGCATGGGTCAGTCGCCGGATCGGGCCCGAAATTTGATGGGCCAACACGCCGGCGATGAGGAGAATGACCACCCCGGTCGTAACCAGGATGCCCAACGCGCTGTGGAGAAGCGCCTGGAACTTGTCCTGGAAAGCGACTGCGACCAGTGAGGCAGGTTCGTGAAACGTCGTCGCGTCGGCGCCGATAGCCACCCAGCCAAAACCGGCCGGCGGCGCGTAATCGCCGCCGTAGTACGGGATGGGGGCGTAAGCGACGAACTTATCGCGCCCGGCCCAATGGTATTCGATGGAGCCCGCCTGTCCCTGGGCGGTCAAACCGGGAATGCGGGCCAGGTTCTCGTCCTCAAAGTCCAGCAGGTCCAGGCGTGTCGGGCGCACGCCAATATCTTCCGAGCGCGCCGCATAGGGTAGCGGCTGACCGTCCCGGCCTAGCCCCCATTGGAGATAATCGATCGGGTGAGCAACGCATCTGGCCTGATGATCGACGATAGAGGCATAATTGCCGGTCGATGGATCGGGCGCGACGGCGAAGTGCTGATTGGTGGGAACGATGTGGGCGGTGAATTCCTCCAGGTGGCGATTGTCCAGGGCCAGCACGAGGATACCCTCAACGTTTCCCCCATCATCCTCATCCTCATCATCCCCATCAAATACGGGCATGGCAAAACGCAGCACCCCCTCAAAACGCTCGCCAGCCTCGAACCGGGCGCGGTCGACGTAAAAGCCGGTGACGTGGGAGACGTAGATCTCGCCTGGGGCCAACCGGCGCGTTTCGGCGACGTAAGTCTCGGATTTGTAGCGCGTCTGGGCCGGATCGCTGACGTCGCGACGTTCCACCGGGCCGGCGAGGCACCCATCCACAATTTTGATTATCTCCTGACCGGCGGCGTCTATATAGGCCATCTCGCGATAAAGGGGCGCCATGCGGTAAATTTCGCGCCCCTCTTCTAACAACCACAACTCGCCCACGTGATCCTGGTAGAAGGCCAGATAGTCTTCGGCGGTGCGTGGAAGTTGGGCGAATGTGCGCAAGTCGGTCTCACGTTCGCGCAAGAAGTCGGCTAGGCGATCAGCTGCCTCCAACGCCCGTAACTCCAGGTGGTCGGCTGCCTGGGCGTCCAGAAAATCGCGGCTGTAACTGACGGCTAAATCCTCCGCATCCCAGGCGCTATGCAAGGTGAGCGCGCCCAGGATAATCAGGGGGAGCAATGAGACTACCAGGATCGACAGAAGTACTTTGCGGAAAATTTGCGATCTAATCCAACGGGCCAGGTTCATCTTGACCCTCCAGCATCCCGCTTCCCAATCAAGAAGTAGGTCGTCATCTCACCCTTTCCCTTGACGTGAATGGGGCCGCGTTTTTCGAAGGTATACTGTTGGTGCAATTCTTCATACACCGCCGCCGTGACCTGGATCCGATTCCCCACGCCGTGCGAGGCCATGCGGCTGGCGATATTGACCGTATCTCCCCACAGGTCGTAACTGAACTTCCGTTGCCCGATCACGCCGGCGACGACCGGCCCGGTGTGAAAGCCAATCCGTATCTGAATCGGTCGGGTATCTTCCACCTTGAATTGCTCGATAGATGTCTGCATATCGAGCGCCATATCGGACACCGCCTCGACGTGGTCCGGCCGGGGGGTGGGCAGGCCGCCGACGACCATGTAGGCGTCGCCAATGGTCTTGATCTTCTCCAGGCCGTGTCGCTGGGCCAGTTCGTCGAACGTGGAAAAGAGTCCATTGAGCAGATAGACCAGTCCGGTCGGCGAAAGTTGCGCCGAAAGGGGGGTAAAATTCACGATGTCAGCAAACAGCACGGTGACCTGTGCGAAGCTATCGGCGATGACGTTTTGCCCCTGTTTCAGGCGCTCAGCGATTGGCCCGGGCAAGATGTTGAGCAGCAAGCGCTCCGACTTTTCCCGCTCGATCTGTAATTCCTTGAGATAGGCTTGTTCTTGGTCGCGCAACCATTTTTTCTCCAGGCTGGCCCCAATCCGTGCCCGCAGCAAAACCGGGTCGAAGGGTTTGGGGAGATAGTCCTCGGCGCCCATCTCGATGCATTTGACGATGCTATCCATCTCGTCGACGGCCGAGATCACGATGACGGGGATGTCGCGCAAATCCTCGTCCCCCTTGACGTGCGCCAGCACTTGATAACCGTCCATCTCTGGCATGACGATGTCGAGCAGCATCAGGTCGAAGGATTGCTCTCGCAGCATCTCGATAGCTTGCTGACCATCCTCGGCCAATGAGACGGTGTGCCCCTGCAAATCCAGCCCTCGGGCCAGCTTGAGGCGGTTGATTCGATTATCGTCCACCACCAGGATGCGACCCGGCGATTTCAAATCTCTATGTTCTATCGTCATATTCTACTCCCGGCGCTATTCAAAAGCGCTATCCGCCCAACGTCTACGTGGATGAGTAGGCCTCGGTCAAAGCCGTCACCAGTTCCGCCACCCTGATCGGCTTGCTGAGGTAATCGTCCATTCCCGCCTCCAGACACGCTTCTCGATCTTCCTTCATCGCGTTCGCCGTCATGGCGATAATGCGTGGTTGCGCCTCCGGCGCGACGGTCTGGCGGATGCGGCGCGTGGCCTCCAACCCATCCATCTCCGGCATCTGCACGTCCATCAGGACCACGTCGTATGCCCGCCGCTGCAACACGTCCAGGGCTTCCAGGCCATGGGCCGCCAGGTCGGCCTGGTAACCCAAGCGCTCTAACATGTGGAACGCCAGTTTCTGATTGACCGGGTTATCCTCGACCAACAGGATGCGCAGGGGCAAACGGGCCGCCATTTGGGCGTCGAACTGAGCTTCCGGCGCCGCCTCTCCCGGCGGGGCCAGCGTCTCGGCCGGCTGGCCCTCTGCCTGGATGGTGAAATGGAACGTGCTTCCAGCGCCCAGTTCGCTCTCGACCCACATCCTGCCGCCCATCATCTCGGCCAAGCGCTGGCTGATCGTTAATCCCAAGCCGGTGCCTCCATATTGCCGTGTGACGGAGGCATCCACCTGGATGAAGGGCTCGAAGATGTGATCCAGACGATTGGCTGGAATACCAATGCCAGTATCCCTGACCGAAAAAAGAATTTCCCACATTTCCCGATGTGTTGATGAGGCCTCCTGGGGCAACGGTTGCGCTGTCACCGAAAGAGAGACGCCGCCGTGCTCGGTGAATTTGATTCCGTTCCCCACCAGATTGACCAGGATCTGCCGCAAGCGCGCCATATCTCCCAATATACGCTCTGGCGCCTGATCGTCGATGTGATAATCCAACGCCAATCCTTTTTCATCTGCTTTGGGCTTTAGGAGGTCAACGGCGCTACCCACGCACAGGAGCAAATCGAAAGGCTCCTCCTCCAATTCGACCCGCTCGGCCTCAATTTTGGAGAGATCAAGGATATCGTTGATGAGCATCAACAGCGCGTCGCCGCTGACGCGGATCGTCTCCACGAAATCTCGCTGCTCTGGCGTCAGTTCAGTATCCAGGAGCAGGCTGGTCATCCCGATCACGCCATTCATCGGCGTGCGGATCTCGTGGCTCATCGTGGCCAAAAACACGCTCTTGGCGCGCGAGGCGGTCTCAGCGGCGAAACGAGCCTCGCGGGCCTCGTGCAAAGCCTGTTCCAAATCCTGCGCTATCTCTCGGCGTTCGGTGATATCGCGCAGGACGACCATACGTCCCCGCAGTGCTCCGCGCCGATCAAACAGGGGATTGATTCGCAGGTCGTAATAGCGTTGCCCGTCATCTCCATCCACGGCGATCTCAGTTTGCACCCGCATCTCGTCGTAGAAACGGTCCAGTAAATCTTGCCAGGGGCTCAACACCTGGGCCGCGGGCGCACCGATCAGGCGATTGGCCTGTATGCCCAATACGTCTTCTATCACCGGATTGAGGTCAACGATGCGGTTCTGCCGATCCAGCACGAACATGCCATCGTCCATATTGTCCACCAGCGTATCGCGGGCGATGGGCGCCAGATCCAAGAGTCGATACCGGAACACGCTCTGGGCAAACAGCAATCCGCCCAACATAAAGCCGATAGGGCTCACGTCAATCCCCGGTAATGGGATCAAGCGAAGGATGTAGAGCACGTTGGGAATTAAAGAGATCACCACTCCCAACACCAGCGTGATGGATTGTCGCCGGTATAGACGAAAGGAACGGATGGCCTGCCGGATCAACAGGAAAGCGCTGCTCACCGCCAGCAGATACCCATACGATACATAGACCCAGAACCAGCCGCCATAGGCGGTCACATCCATCAACAAGAAGGGTTCGCGGCGGAAGAAAGTATAGTCTCGCCAGAGCAGCCCGTGCGCCTCAGTCGTCCATACCAGGGCCAAGGTCAGGGAGGGAATCACCAGCAACCCTGTCAGGCGGCGGGCATTCAGCTTCCGCCCATATCCGACGTACTGCAAGGCAAACGTCAGCAACGCCACGGGCGAACTGCTGATGAAAATATATCCCACCTTGGACCAAAAAAGTGTGCCCGCCGGGCCGGGGCTTAATGCTAACAGCACCTCGGTCAATGCCCAACCAGCCGTCGAGCACATCAACCAAATCAATCCCTGCGCCGCTTGGGCCTCCCGGTGGCGCCAGGCAAAGAATAGGAGCGCCGCCAGGATCACAATTCCACATGCCATCGCGACGATACACAAGATATATTGCCAGGCCACTTTAAACGACCTTATCCCTTCTCTCAAGAGCTGTCACCAGTTCCGCCACCCGGATCGGCTTGCTGAGGTAATCGTCCATTCCGGCCTTCAGACACGCTTCTCGGTCTTCCTTCATCGCGTTCGCCGTCATGGCGATGATGTGTGGTTGCGCCTCCGGCGCGACAGTCTGGCGGATGCGGCGCGTGGCCTCCAACCCATCCATCTCCGGCATCTGCACATCCATCAGGACCACGTCGTATGCCCGCCGCTGCAACACGTCCAGGGCTTCCAGGCCATGGGCCGCCAGGTCGGCCTGGTAACCCAGGCGCTCTAACATGTGCAACGCCAGTTTCTGGTTGACCGGGTTATCCTCGACCAACAGGATGCGCAGGGGCAAACGGGCCGCCATTTGGGCGTCGAACTCCGATCCGCGCTCTGACGCCCCGACGGCGTCAATTTCTTCGACAAACAAGCCTATCAAGACGTTGTACAATTCCGAGGCTTTGAGCGGTTTGACCAAGTAGGCCGCGAATGTCGTATCCTGTCCCGCGCCCCCCGGCCGGCCCAACGAGCTCAACATCACTAGCGGCAATCCGTCCCCCCCATTTTCGCGCTTGATCTCCCGGGCGAGCGTTAAGCCGTCCATTTCTGGCATTTGCATATCGAGGATCGCCACGTCGAAAGGCTCCCCCTCCCGAATCCACGCCAGCGCTTCGGAGGGCGCGCCCGTCTCCCGAGGGAGCATCCCCCAGGCCTGAGTCTGGAGCGTCAGGATGCGCCGGTTGGTGGCGTTATCGTCCACGATGAGCGCTCGCCGGCCCTCCAGGGTCGGTTGTTCGCTCTGTAGATAGACGGGTTGGAACACCGGGGCGATCTCGGCCTGGATGGTGAAATGGAATGTGCTGCCCGGCCCTCCCGCCTGCGCCTCCTTTTCCTCTCCCACAGCGGCGGGCGGACTCTCCACCCAAATCTCTCCCCCCATCATCTCCACCAACCGCTTGCTGATCGCCAACCCCAGGCCGGTCCCGCCATACCGGCGCGTCGTCGAGGCGTCCACCTGGCTGAAGGAACGGAAGAGGCGACCCATCTTGTCCGGTGGAATCCCGATCCCCGTATCTCGCACAGAGAAATGGAGTAAGGAATAGGGAGTAGGAGGTAGGGGAGCGTGTTCCGACGAGGGATCTGCCCCCTTACTCCCTACTCCATAATCCTTACCCCTCTCCTTACTCCCTACCCGCACAACGACCTCGCCCGCTTCTGTGAACTTGACCGCATTGCTCAGTAGATTGACCAGAACTTGCCGCAGACGGGTCTCATCCCCTGAGATTGCGACCGGCGCGTCACTGTCCACCATGTAAGTCAACTCCAAGCTTTTTTCCACCGCGCCGGTCGCCAGGAGATCGACGGCGTCCCCCACACATTTGCGCAGGTTAAAGGGCTGCTGTTCCAACGTCATATGTCCAGCCTCAATTTTGGAGAAATCGAGGATGTCGTTGATGATGTCTAACAGGGCGTCCCCGCTGATGCGGATCGTCTCGACAAACTCTCGTTGTTCGGCGGTGAGGTCGGTATCTAGCAAAAGCGAGGTCATCCCGATCACGCCGTTCATCGGCGTGCGGATCTCGTGGCTCATTGTGGCCAGGAAGGCGCTCTTGGCTCGATTGGCCGCTTCGGCGTTCTCCTTGGCCGCTTGCATATCCGCCAGGAGTTGGGTGTTTTCAATTGCGCCGGCGATCTGTCCGGCGATCGTCTCCGCCAGTTCGATGTCGGCCGGGGTAAAATCGCGCCCTTGTTGGTCGCTATCGACGCCGATGCTGCCGAAGACCTCTCCGTGGGCCAGCAGGGGAACGATCATCAGACAGGAAACCTGGCGTTCTCGCATCAAGTGATGAATCGGGGCGGTCAGTGGATTGGTCTGCGCGTTGGGTATGACGATTGTCTGTTGGGTTTCGATGACGTGCAAGGAGGAGGGATTGCCCGCCAGGGGAATTGACGAACCGATAAGGCTGGATTCATCTTCCCCCCGGATATGTTCAGCGATAATGGTCAACTCGGTCTCGGTCTCATTCAACAGGGCGATGCCGCTGCTGCGGGCGTCGAAGATGCTCACCATCTCCTGGGCCACGATCTTCAAAGCGGTCTGCAAATCGTGGGTCGAGGTGACCATTTGCATAATGCGGTTCAATGTGTTCAACTGTTCGACTCGCGCCTCGAGCTGGGCCGTTCGCTGTTCGACGCGTTGTTCCAGCTCGGCATTGACCTGGGCCAATTCGGCCGACACCCGGTGTTCGGCCTCCATCGTCTGCACCTGGAGGCGATGGAAGCGTTCCAGCAAGACGACGGTCGACACGAGCAGCATCACCGCGTCGGCCCAGGCTTCCACCCACGGGCCAAGGCCAAGGGCGGCACCCGGATAAATGAGCCAGTTTTCCAATACGCCCAGGTAAGCGAGCGCGGCGAAGAGCGTGAAAATCGTCACGCTCAGGACGGCGGCGATCAAGCCAGAGCGCACGCCGATCAGGATGGTCGCTAAAATCGGCAGGGCGATGAGATAGACGCGCCCGCTGCCCACCAGTCCCGTCCGGGCGAAGGCGATGACGCTAACTGCATATCCGATCAGAAGCGCTATCCAGCCCCGTAACCGAAAATCGAGGCGCCGGAAGAGCGCCACGCCCACCAATATCAAGTAGGCGAATAAAAAGGCCGGCGCTCCAAACCGTTTGCTTGGATCTCGAATGGCGGTGAGCAGGGGAAATAGAAGCGCCAGAAAGGCGACTGTCGATAAAACACCCAATATGGTATTCAACGCCTTTGTGCGCCACGTCTGAAAGACATCCTTGAGCGTCCCGCTTGCGTCCCGGGCGGCGTGCGCCGAAATCATAGGCTGGGGCGCTGCTTTATCATTATGCTTCATGGTCACCTTTAAAGAAAATGGGGTGTAAATATCTGGGCGCGGCTGAAATGAATTGGGATGACGTTGCGACGATACGCGCCGATGTCCAGAGAGTCTACCTGGTCCCGGGCTTGATCGCGTCGCTGCCCAACGGTTGGCACATATTCAATGCGTGGACCAGTTCCTCTACGCGCAACGGTTTGCTGAGATAATCGTCCATCCCCGCCGCCATACACGCTTCCCGATCCTCCTTCATCGCGTTGGCCGTCATGGCCACGATGCGCGGCCTTCGCTCCGCCGGACATTCTTGATGGATGCGGCGAGTCGTTTCCAGGCCGTCCATCTCCGGCATTTGCACATCCATCAAGATCATATCATACATTTGACGCCGTAGCGCTTCCAACGCCTCGACGCCATTGCCCACCACGTCGGCCCGATACCCCAGCCGTTCCAACAGGCGCGACGTCAACTTTTGATTGACGACGTTATCCTCCGCCATCAGGATGCGCAGCGGATGGCGGCGACCCATCTCCGAATCAAATATCGGCTTGCGGGTTTCCAGGGCGCTCTCCTCCGGGCGAACGTCTTTGGCGAAAATTTGCACCAATACATTGTACAGATGGGAGGCCTTGATCGGCTTGGTCAGAAATGCGGCGAACTCCGGCCCCTGCGCCTCATCCTTGACCTCCTGACTCCCCAGCGAGGTCAGCATCACCAACGGCAATATCTGGGCGTCCCGTATGCGCTGGATTTCCTGGGCCAGCATCAGGCCATCCATTTGGGGCATCTGCATATCCAGGACGGCGACATCGAACGGGTCTCCCAGGCGCACCCAATCCAGCGCTTCGAGGGGGAATTCGGTCGCTCTGGTCGGCATACCCCACGCCTGCATCTGCAACGTTAGAATGCGCCGATTGGTGGCGTTATCGTCGACGATCAGCGCCCGCCGGCCCTTCAAGTCGGGTTGGGCGTTCTTGAGATAGGCTGGCTTGGGCATTGGCGCGACCCTGGCTCGAATGGTGAAGTGGAAAATGCTGCCCGGCCCTCCTTTCCCCGGGGCTCTTGGGGCGCGATCATCTTTCTCCGCTCCACCAGTGCGAAGGGGGCTTCTCGCCTCGCTCTCTGTGGGGAGGTTGGCCGGGGGGCTCTCCGCCCATATCTGTCCGCCCATCATCTCGCACAACCGCTTGCTGATCACCAACCCCAGACCGGTCCCGCCATACCGGCGCGTCGTCGAGGCGTCGACCTGGGTGAAAGATTTGAAAAGTCGATCCATTCGATCTGATGGTACGCCGATGCCGGTGTCTCGAACGGAGAAATGGAGTAGAGGGTGGATATTAGGAGAAGCAGGGTCCTCACTCCCTACCTCATACCCCTTACTCTTGACGTATACGATGACCTCGCCTTCCTCTGTGAACTTGACGGCGTTGCTGAGCAGGTTGACCAATATCTGGCGCAGGCGGGTGACGTCTCCCCATATCGCCTGGGGGGTGTTATCGCCGAAGATATAGCCGATTTCCAGGCCCTTCTCCAGCGCGTTGTTGGCCACCAGATCGAGCGCGCCCTCCACGCACTCCCGCAGATCGAAGGGCTGATTCTCCAACGTCATACGACCGGCCTCAATCTTGGAAAAATCGAGGATGTCGTTGATAATCGTCAGCAGGGCGTCGCCGCTGGCGCGGATCGTCTCCACGAACTCTTGTTGTTCCAACGTCAACGGCGTATCCAACAACAGGCTGGTCATACCGATCACGGCGTTCATCGGCGTGCGAATCTCGTGGCTCATCGTGGCCAAAAAGGCGCTCTTGGCCTGATTGGCCGCCTCCGCTTCCTGCCGGGCCTGCTGAAGTTCGGTGATGTCGTGATAGATGACGAGGGTGCTGGATTCTTCCTCCTCCACGTGCATCGGGACAGCCAGCAACTCCACGTCCACCAACGACCCATCTCGTCGACAGCGGCGCGTGATGGCGTGCACGATATCCCCGTCGGTCCCTCGCCGGGTGAAGCCTAAGGCCTCGGAGCGCAACGCCTCGTTAGCCACGAGGTCGTCCACGTTTCGCCCCACGGCCTCTTCCGAGGTGTAACCGAACAAATCCTCGGCGGCCGGATTCCAGGAGAGCACCTCCCCCTCGCGGCTGGTCACGATGACGGCTACCGGGTTATTGAGCACGAGCGATTGGAAGTAGCGTTTTTCTCGCTGGGCCGCCTGGTACAACTGGGCGTTGTCGAGCGCGATGGAGGCTAACTCTGCAAAGCGGTTCAAGAGTTTGACCTCGTCATCTCCGAAGCGTCGGTCAAGGTCGCTACCGTAGGCGATGCCGATCACGCCCACCGTCTGCGCGCCGGATTTGAGCGGCGCGCCCATAATGGCGCTGATCAGACCCTGCTCGAAACTGCTGGCGCGCCCTGACCAGGCGTCGTAATCGTCCACGATCATCGGCTGCCCGGATTGCCATATCTTGCCCGACAATCCCTCGCCCGGCGCCATCCTGGTGTCGATGAGATGGGAGAAGGCGCCGACGCCGACGCGACATTCCAGCGCTGTCCCGTCGCCGCTCGTCAGGTAAATGAATCCGTGGGACGTATCGAGCAATTGCCCGGCCCGCCGGACGAGCGCCTCTAACAGGTCGCCCAGATCGAGCCGGCTGATGAGGCCCAACGTCGTCTCGTGCAGGACTGCCAGGTATTCGCTCTGCCGCATCAGGTCGGTGATGTCGAAGTAGGTCAATATCCGGCCGTCGTCGGGGAGCCGCATCGCCTGGTAGCGCAAAATACGACCGTCGCCCAGCTTGAACGTCGTCGGCGGAATTTCTCCCTGGCGCACCGCCTCTACCTTCTGTTCAACGTAATCATCCCATTCGCCCTCGGGTACGTCGTAGAGGCCGGTATCCCGGTTGTAGGTGATCAACTCGGCCAACGTCGGCGAGCGCGCGACGAAATCTTCCGTAAAGCCCCACATCTCCCGGAATGCGCGATTGACCGCCCGGGTTCGCAGGTCAGCGTCTAGGAGCAGGACGCTGTATTCAATAATGTCGAGCACGGCGCGAAATTCGCTCAGCAACTTATCCTTTGCCTGGACCGCCCGCGACATGTTCTGGCTGGCGGCGCGCAATTGCCGGGTGCGCTCTTCCACGCGATCTTCCAGCGTGAGCTTGTGTTGCTCTACAAGTTTGTAAGCCTGGGCTAACTCTTCCGAAGCTTGTCGCTCTGCGGCTAACGTCTCCATATGAAACTGATGGAAGTAGGCCAACAGCACGATCACGATCACCCACAACATACCGAGGCTAGCCCCTTCCACCATCCAGCTCTGCCAGGTCAGTGGATTATCGGTGTAGATCAACCAGTGATTCAAGCCCCCGCTGTCGGCTAAAAAAGTAAGAACCAGATAAGTCGCCGCGTTGAGCGCGCCCATCAACACCCCGGAACGTGTACCGACCAGGATGATCGCCAGCACCGATAGAGCCAGCACGTAGATCGGGCCGGCGCCTGCCAGGCCGCCACGGGCGAAGGCGACCAGGCCGGCTAAATAACCGATGAGCAGGAGCCCCCAGCCTCGCCATCGAACATCCATCCGCCTGAAAACGGCCAACCCCACTAAAATCACGTACAGCGCCAGAAAGATCAGCGCCGGCAACCACTGTTCTGGATGGTTAACCGCGTTGGCGGCGACTGTGGCCATAGGCGCCAACACGACCACGGAGATAATGGTCAACAGGATATTTAAAACTTTCGTGCGCCACGTTTGCAGGGAATCGCCGATCCCGTCCCCATTGCGCCATTCGTGGGTCGCGTCACGGTCTACATCTGATTTTAAATCGGTCATCCTGAACCTCGCACTTCCGACGCCCTGTCGTAGAAATAGGCGGTTCCCTCAACGACTGGGCGTACTATGCCTCGCTCACCGCCCGCAACGCTTGATCGACCCGTTCGTATTCGGCGCTGATCTTCAAAACCAGTTCAAATGCGCCGTCAAAAGTTCCTTGCTTGCCCAGATTCTCCAATTGCTTGCACATTTGATACAACGCTGTCGCGCCAAAGTCGGCGCTGTTCGATTTGAGGCTGTGGGCCGCCCGACGCAAGAGCGCCGCATCCCGACTTTCCAACGCCTGGCGCATACAGGCCAGTTCGTTCGGCGCGTCCTCCAGAAAGGTGTGAATCAATTCGATTAAAAACGCATGGTCCCCGCCAACCATCTCCTTCAACCTATCCAAAGCCGATAAATCTAAAACGTCTCGATTATTTTCAATTACCTCAGTCATGTACTCACCTCTTGTTAATCGCCTCTCATTTTTCATTGCACCTGATTCACACCATCATCCCAAAATGTCCAGCACGTCGCGTCTATGTCGTCTAACGTTGACTTAGTCTTGAACCTCAATTATACTATGCTCTGCATCTTATCACCAATAAATCATTGTAAGTGTTCGCCCACCCTGCTCGCAGGGCATTTGTAACCCTGTCCGAGCGCTACCGCTGAATGCTTACAACCTCTTCAATCATCCGTTCCGTCGAGAAGACGGCGGCATAGGGGCGAGAAATGAGAGAAACGAGTGAGGCGCTGTATCAAATCATTGAGCGGTATGGCCGAGAGCAAAAACTGAGCGGGGGAGATACCCTCTTGCGTCAGGGCACGATGAGCGACGGCGTCTATTACCTGAAGGCCGGACGGCTGGGCGTCTACCACGAAACAGAGGATGGTCAACTCTTCCAACTCTCGTCCATTGAGCCGGGGACGACGGTGGGTGAACTGGGGGCCGTCACCGGTCGCGCTCGCTCCGCCACTGTAAAGGCGATGGATGATTCCACCGTCTTACACGTTTCTAAACAGGATTTCAACCACGCATTACAGGACGTCCCATCTCT
>DAOTUC010000310.1:0-12225 GCA_034437315.1 Anaerolineae bacterium | reverse complement strand
GCCAGCGTGGAGGCGGCGCGGGCCGGGGAGTACGGCAAGGGCTTCGCCGTGGTGGCGCAGGAGGTGCGCAATCTGGCGGAACAGTCGAAACAGGCGACGGCCCAGATCAAGGCTATTCTTTCGGACATTCAGAAAGCGACCAACGCCACGGTGATGGCGACGGAAGAGGGGACGAAGAGCGTGGACGAGGGGGTCTCGTTGGCGACCCAGGCGGGCGAGGCGATTGAACAATTGAGCGGCGTGATCGAGGAATCGGCCCAGGCGGCGATGCAACTGGTGGCGGGCGGGCGGCAACAGGCGTCCGGCGTGGAGCAAGTGGCGCTGGCGATGCAGAACATCAACCAGGCCACCGTGCAGAGCCTGTCCAGCACGCGGGAGACGGAGAAAGCGGCGCGGGACCTGAACGATCTGGCGCTTAGTTTGTCTGAGATTGTGGAACAATATAGCTAGCTGGTTTTGTGGCGGGTTGCAACGGAATCGTAACTGGCTCGTAACCCTATGGTTGATATGGCTGTTGTACAATAATGCCGCTTGCGAGAGAAAATTTCCCTCATCTTGAGGGCGGCTTGTGCAACAATATCGCTAATGCATCATTTGGCTCTCTGGGATTTCGCGGGGTTTCGCTCTAAAGGGATTACCAAATCCCCGCATTTTGTGGCATAATGCACCTGGCCTCTAAATGTGGCTCGGGTTGCCAAATCCAAGTCGAGCATCATACGAAATCCTAAAGAGGATAAAATTTCAATTAAGGAAGCGTTATGACCCAATCAGACAATCTTTTAGTTGGCCTAAAAGGAAGCTTCTGGCGCCGGCTGGGCGTGACGATGACATTTCGGATGGTTGTGGCGGCGCTCGTTCCGTTGATCATTGTCTCTGTCGTTGTCGCCCTTTCCTTGACGCGCATGATCGAAGACTTGCAGGCCGGGATTGTGCGTTCCCGGCAGAGCATGGCCTACGATACGGTCGGCGCTTTCCTGGAGAGCCAGGCCGATTTTGCGATGGACGAAATCGACGATACGATGTACGGGCAGGTTCACAGCGTGAGCGAATGGTCTAAGGCCCCGGCCATACGCCAGGCGGTGACAGATGGTGATCGGGAAGCCCAGAGACGAGGCCTGATTCATATGTCCTCTGAGCGGGTCGAAGAAGTGATGCAGGAGACCCGTGCATTGGTGGAGAATCGATATTTGACGGTTTACCTGCAAGATTTGGTGCGCAGCAATCCGATATTCTCTGAAATCATCCTGACCGAGAGCCACGGGTTCACCGTGGCATATGATCAGATGCCCGACCGGTTTAATTGGCAAGAGACAGACTGGTGGAAAGGCGCCTGGGAGGATGAATGGTATATCGGAGACCCGGTGTGCAAGTCCCAATGTTTCATGGATATCGCTTGGCAGGTCGAGGATGAGGAAGGCCCACGCGGCGTTTTAAAGGCGACTTTGAATATCAAGATGTTGCATTATGATCTGGATCGGATAGCCGGAAAGATAGAGGGCGGCGAGATTCGCCTTTTCGATCAAGATGGTTATTTGATCGCCGACACCGAAAGCCAGCATGATCCGGCGTTGATGATGAGCGAAGCCGGTAACCTCAAAGCGCGCGCTTGGGACGTGGCGCTCCAGGTGCTCGAAAGCCCCAGCGCTATGAGAGGCTCATTGATGGGACGGAAGAATTTGAATGGCGAACCGGTCGGCGTCGGATACGCCTTCGCGGCCTCGGGCGAGGTCTATGGATTGTCGGAATTCGAGGGATTCCCATGGATTATCATCGTGGAACAATTGGAGGAGGCGGCTTTCGCTCCCTTGCGACCGTTGGACGAACACATCGAAAGGATGAGCGCGGCGCAGAGCGACCTTCTGTGGCTTCTCCTGGGTTTTGGCGTTTTGACGATCGTTGTCACCGCCGTCGGAGCTTCGTTTTCCGCTCAAGCCATCGTCAGCCCGATTGAGCGGCTGGTCGAATTCAGCCAACAGGTGGCTGTGGGAGATTTCAGCGCCGAGATTGAGGTGCAGCAGCACGGTGAAATCGGTCAATTGCAGAGGGCGTTTTGGGATATGACCAGCCGTTTGCGCCAGATGCTGGAAAACGAGCGAGAACAGCGGGAACGCTTGCAGGCGACAGTGGCGGAATACATGATCTTCGTGGCGGACGTGGCCCGGGGAAATCTCTCGGCCCGGTTGACGCTGGAGACGTATGGCAGCCGTGACGACCCCCTCGTCATCTTGGGAGAAAATTTGAACGAGATGGTCGCCCATTTGGAAGAGGTCAATATAGAGATCAAGGCGATGGCCCAGAAGTTAGGATCGGCGGCCTCGGAGATCCTGGCATCGACCACCCAACAATCGTCCAGCGCCAGTGAGCAATCGGCCGCCATCAGCCAGACGACGACCACGGTCGATGAGTTGAAGACTATCGCGGAACAGTCGGTCGCCCGGGCCCAGGACGTCGCCAACGCCTCTCAGCGGACCGTCGAGGTCTCGCGTACCGGCCGGCAGGCGGTGGATAATTCCATCGAGAGCATGATTAAAATTCGCAATCAGGTAGAGGGGATCGCGGAGAACATCCTGGCGCTCTCGGAACAGACGCAGCAGATCGGCGAGATCACCGCCACGGTGAACGACATCGCGGCCCAATCGAATATGCTGGCCTTGAACGCCAGTGTGGAGGCGGCGCGGGCGGGCGAATACGGCAAGGGCTTCGCCGTGGTGGCCCAGGAGGTGCGCAACTTGGCGGAACAGTCGAAACAGGCGACGGCGCAGATTAAATCTATCCTTTCCGATATTCAGAAAGCGACCAACGCGACGGTGATGGCGACGGAGGAGGGGACCAAGAGCGTCGAGGAGGGGGTCAACCTCGTGGGCCAGGCCCAGGAGGTGATCGATCAACTCGCCGGTGTGATTGAGGAATCGGCCCAGGCGGCGATGCAACTGGTCGCCGGCGGGCGGCAACAGGCGTCCGGCGTGGAGCAAATCGCGCTGGCGATGCAGAACATCAACCAGGCTACCGCGCAGACGTTGAGCAGCACGCGCCAGGCGGAAAAAATCTCGCGCGAGTTGAATCAATTCGCGGATGATTTGCTTGACTCGATCTATTGATGGGGTGGGGAGGACGTTATGTCTCTAGCGGCTAAAGTTCGGGAACAGTTGATCAGCTCCTTTCGGGCTGAGTTAGCAGAGCACGTTCAGACGATGAACGATGGGTTGCTGGCCTTGGAGCAGGATACGGTGAAGGGTGAGCAGCGGAAGGTCGCGCTGGAGGATATTTTCCGCGCTGCGCATAGCTTGAAGGGCGCCGCCCGTGCGATGGGCGTCACCATGGTCGAGCAATTGGCGCATGCGCTGGAGAGCGTATTGGCCGATCTACAGAAGGACGCGGTCCTTCCCAGCACCGATCTCTTTACCGCCTGCTACAAGACAGTCGACGCCATCCAGGTGGTCCAGAAAGCCTACGAAGAGGGCGAGACTACGCCGCCGCTCGCAGCGTTGCAAGCGTTGAGCAACCTGGAACAGGCGCACGCTGAGGCGCGGATCGGGGACGGGAGCGCGGGCCAGGCCCGAGATGGGGCCCAGGACAAGCCCACAGCCGAGGACGAGGATGAAGATGTAGATGTAGATAAAGAGGCAGTCGAGGGCCTGGACGAGACGCCAAGCGACGCGGAGCGCCAGGAAACGTCCATCGAACCGGCTGAAGTCAGCGCGGAAATGGCGCGACAGCCGCCCCCGCCATCGGAGACCGCTGAAGAACCGGCAAATGGGCCTGAAAAGGAGCTGGCAAAGGAGCCGGAGGACACGACTTCTGGGCCGGTGTTTGGCGCGGATGAAACGATTCGCGTCAGTGTGAGTAAACTGGACGCCTTGATGGCGCAACTTAGCGAATTGCTCGTCACCAAAATTCGGGCGGAACAGCGCCTGGGGCAGATACGTCACCTGCAAGAGTTGGCAGCCTCCTGGCAGAGGGAATGGTTGGCTGCTCGGAGCGCTTACAATCGGTTGGCCCGTCAAGACATTGAGGGAATCTTTGGCCTTCACCGTCTGGGACCGGTGGAGGTCGCGCCCGGCAAAGATAAGCCCAAGGAGCGCGGCGGATTGAGGAACGACAACCTTCCCGCTGCTCTTTCTTCCGCTCACTCGCGCGCTCATTCACGCGCCTACTCGCGCGCGTACCCGGGGAAGAGGGCGGGCAACGATAAGACAGCCCGTGAGAGCAAGATTGGCAAGGATATATCCCGCCTGTTAGACTACGCCGGCAATAGCCAGGAGTGGTTGCGTGAATTGACCACTTATATCAACAAACTGGTGCGGGAATACGCCAACGATACGATGCACATGGCCCTGGTGATTGACGAGCTGGAGCAAGAGGTCAAGCGGGTGCGGATGTTGCCCCTGACGACCATCACCAACACCTTTGGTCGTATGGTGCGGGATCTGGCGCAAGAATCGGATAAAGAGGCGCTCTTGCAGATCATTGGGGGCGAGACGGAGCTGGATAAGCGTGTATTGGAGCAGATTAAAGACCCGCTCATTCACCTCTTGCGCAATGCGGTCGATCATGGTCTGGAACCGACCCGAAAACGGCTCGCCCAGGGTAAGCCGGCCGTCGGGACCATCACCCTGAAGGCGGAACAGTTGGGCAAAGATGTGGTGATTTGCGTATCCGACGATGGCTGCGGGCTGGATTTGGAGGCCATTCGGCGCTCCGTCTCCCGTCGCGGTGGATTGGACGCCACCGCCCTGAACGAGGAAGACCTGAAGGAGGCTATTTTCAACGCCGGCGTCTCCACCAGCCCGATCATCACCGATATTTCCGGTCGTGGGGTTGGGTTGGACGTGGTGCGGCGAAATGTAGAGGCGTTGCACGGCCGGATTGACGTCGAAACGACCCCCGGAGATGGCGCATCCTTTATCCTCACGCTTCCCCTGACGTTGACCAGTTCGCGCGGGTTGCTCGTCCGGGCCTCTGGTGAACGGTTCGCCATTCCCCACAACGCCATTGAATACATCATGTACGTCAAACCGGACGACGTCGCGCCGCTAGAAGGCCGGGATACGATTATCTACAACGAGCGCCCGTTGGCGCTGGTGCGATTGGGCGACGTGTTGGGGCTGCCCGGCGTTGATGAGATTCACGATCGGGCGCGGATCCCCGTCGTCATCCTGGCCGCCGCCGAACGGCGTATGGCCTTCGTCGTCGATGCGCTGGCGGGTGAACAAGAGGTGGTGATCAAAGGGCTGGGAAAGCAATTGTCTCGCGTGGGCGGCGTCGCCGGGGCGACGGTGATGGGCAGTGGGGACGTCGTATTGATCCTTAACGTCGCCGATTTAATCAAACTGGGCTTGCGCGGCGACCAGCGCTCCGTCCTGGCGGCCCTGGCCCAGCCTGCGCCTGAGGTGGAGATACGTCGTCGCGCTCGCATTCTCGTCGTTGACGATTCGATTACCACGCGCACCCTGGAGAAGAACATCCTGGAGGCGTCCGGATACGTCGTCGAACTGGCGACCGATGGTCAAGAGGCGTTGGGCGCCATCGCCTCAGGCGGCGCGCCCGATTTGATCGTTTCCGACGTGGTGATGCCGCGTTTGGATGGTTTCGGGCTCACCCAGCGTATCCGAGAGGATCCCCGCACGGCGGAAATTCCCGTCATCCTGGTCACCTCCCTGGATTCGGCGGAGGATAAGGCGCGGGGCATTGAGGTCGGCGCCGATGCTTACATTACCAAGAACACGTTTGACCAGAATAACCTGTTGGAGACAATCGAACAGTTGATTTAGTGTTTCGTGTAACGACTTAGCTTGGTGAAGGTTATGATGAAGACCTATAAGACCGTTCTAGTGGTAGAAGATAGCCCGGCTCAAGCGTTGAGCCTTCAACATCTCCTAAAGGAAGAGGGCCTGAAAGTCCTCTGGGCGCCCGATGGTCAAGTGGGCGTGGCGATGGCCCGCCAACACCTGCCGGACGCTATTTTGCTCGACGTTGAGATGCCCAGAATGGGCGGTTTCGAGGCTTGCCGGCGTTTACAGGCGGACGAAAAGACGTCTGGCATTCCAATCGTGATGTTGACGATTCGGGATGATGCGGCGACGGCTTCCCACGGGATTGACCTGGGGGCGATTGATTTCATCCCCAAGGATGCATTTTCCCACTCGGTATTACTGGAAACGCTGAGGCAGTTGGAGATTTTGCCGCCGGTCGATTCAAAGCGCGCGGAGGGGGACGATGTCGATGCCTGATGCTGGCGGAAGCGATCCCATCCGCGTGCTCGTGGTGGACGATTCTCCTACCGCCTGCGATCTGTTGACCTCATTGTTTCAGCAGGCCGAGGGGATGGAGGTCGTCGGCGTGGGGAGCGATGGGGAGGAGGGCGTGCGCCTCGTCGAGCAGTTGCAGCCGGACGTGGTGACGATGGACGTTCGCATGCCCCGGATGGATGGATTTGAGGCCACCCGGCGCATTATGCAGCGCCGTCCCACGCCTATCGTCATCGTGACCGCCAGCATGACCCGTTCCGATATGGACTTGACCTTCGAGGCCCTGTATGCCGGGGCGTTGATGGTGGCCCGAAAACCCGGTATGGACGATGTTGAGACCTGCGAACGGCTCGTGGGGGCCGTTCGCTTGATGTCCGACGTGCCTGTCGTGCGCCGTTTACCCTCGGCGCAAGGGGGGCATTCGACCTGGGAGAGCGTGCAGTTAATCCCAGAAGTCAAAAACCGGATTCAACGGGTTGGCATCGCCTCTTCGACCGGCGGGCCGAGCGCGTTGGCCTCGATCCTCAAGAAATTGCCCGTTGATTTTCCGGTCCCCATTTTGGCCGTCCACCATATCACGTCTGGTTTTGTCATTGGGTTGGTCGAGTGGTTGGATAACCTCACCCCCTTGGAGGTGGCCTTGGCGGGACACGGCGACATCCCGCGCCCCGGCACGGTCTTGTTGGCGCCGGATGATTATCACATGCGCGTTAGTATGGGGGGCGTGATCGAATTATCCAAAGCCCCCCCTTGCAACGGGCTGCGACCATCGGCCGATTATCTGTTCCATTCTCTGGCCGATGCGTATGGTTACCGGGCGATGGCCATTATGCTGACCGGCATAGGAGACGACGGCGTGGCGGGGCTCGTCGCGTTGCATCAGGCGGGTGGACTGACGGTGGCCCAGGACGAGCGGAGTTGCGTCGTCTACGGCATGCCACAGGGGGTCATCGACCGAAACGCCGTCGATCGAGTGCTGACTCTGGATCAGATTGCGATGTTGCTGAATCAGCTTGCGACTAACGAGATAAGGTGATAGCCCATGAATGAAAGTCAAACGATAGCAGTGCAATCCGAATTCGATGTATTCACAGCTCGCATGCAAGTGCGTAAGCTGGCTCGCGCGATGGGGTTTGACATCACGAATCAAGCGCGCGTCGCTCTGGCTACCTCTTCATTGGCGCGCGCGCTCAGATTGGGCGAGACGTATCACGGCCAGGTCGTGATTGACTGCTTGGGAGAGAACGAACGTTCGGGTATGCGGGTGGTTTGTAGAGCTTTGGATAGCGCCGATTTCGAGATCGGCGCGCGAGCTTTCACCGATGTGCGATGGTTAGTCGATGATCTGTCGATTGAAGAATTGCCGTCCTCGGATTTGCAAGTGACCTTAATCAAATGGGTGGCGTGAGGAGGAACTATGTCGATTACACGTGATAGGAAAAAAGTCCTGATCGTTGAGGATAGTCCAACGCAAGCGCTGCATTTACAAACTCTATTGGAGGATGAGGGCCTGGAAGTTCTGTTGGCTCACGATGGTCGGGCGGGTTTGCAAATGGCACAGGAATTATATCCTGATCTTATTATTTTGGACGTTCAGATGCCGGAGATGAACGGATTTCAGGTATGTCGGAGATTGAAGAATATGCCCCAGATGCGGGATATTCCCATTATTATGTTCACTCGGCACGATGAGCAAGAGGCCGTCGTGTTGGGCTTGCAGACCGGGGCGGTCGATTATATTCCCAAGGACGCTTTCGCCGACGCGGTGCTGCTGGAGACGTTGCGCCAGATGGATTTTATCGGGTAGAATCTCGTGCTTGCTGCGTTAGAATAGGTTTGATCTCAACGATGATGGGCCAAGACTGGGGGCGATGGGATAGTTGGACTGGATGAGTAGATCGATTCGCGTGCTCGTAGTGGACGATTCCCCTGTCGTGCGACAGATACTTGTCAGCATGCTGGAGAGCGTCCCCGATTTTCAGGTCGTGGGGCAGGCCGAGGATGGCGAGGAAGCCATTCGATTGACCGCCCGCCTGAGGCCGGACGTGATCACCATGGACATCCGGATGCCCCGCGTCGACGGCCTCGAAGCGATTAGCCAGATTATGAGCACGACGCCGACGCCCATCGTCGTCGTAGCAGCCAGCATCTATGAACCGGACCGCAACATCGCCTTTTCCGCCATCGAGGCCGGCGCTTTGACCGTGGTCGAGAAGCCGCAGGGCATTAGCCCCGCAGCTTACGAGGCGGCCCGCGAGCAATTGGTGACCACGATTCGATTGATGGCCGACGTGCAAGTGGTCACATTGCGCCCAGATCGGCGTACACCGCCCGTTAAATTGGATCGCCGGGTCGTGGAGGATGTATTTGGCAAGTCGGCGGAGATCGACCTGATCGCCATAGCAGCTTCCACCGGTGGGCCGGGGGTCCTGCGCGAGATATTCCGGCAGTTGCCCGGTGATCTGGCGATTCCCATCGTCGTGGTGCAGCACATTACACCCGGATTTTCACAGGGGTTTGCCCAGTGGCTTGATGGAGAGACCGCCTTGCAGGTCTCGTTGGCCCAGGAAGGCGACCGGCTCGTTGGGGGGCGCGTCCTCATCGCGCCGGACGATACACACATGACCGTGACGCCGGGCGGCGTCGTCCGCCTCGACCAGACAGAACCGCTCGGTGGACAGCGACCCTCGGCCACGCGCCTCTTTGACTCGGTCGCGCACGCCTATGGGCCGGCCTCGATCGGGGTCGTTTTGACCGGTATGGGAGAGGATGGCGTCGATGGATTGGAAAAACTCCAACATGTCGGCGGGCACGTCGTGGCCCAGGATGAGGAATCGTGCGTCGTCTTTGGGATGCCCAAGGCCGCGATCGACCGGCAAGTGGTCGATCGGATTATGACGCCGGGTAAAATTGCGTCCCTGTTGATCTACTTTGACCACCGTCGTAAATCCAATCAACCTCAAGAATCGTGTGATGAGGCGGGTGGACGGAACGAATGGCGCGATTTGAATGACCGTAGCGACTGTAGCGACTGTAGCGACTGTAAAGAGCGTACTATTGAAGAGCGCGTTGTCAAGACGAGCTTTGTGAAGAAGAGCATTGTGAAGAAGAGCTAACTAGGAGTGGCAGAATGATGAATCAGAATGCACGTATAAAGAAGGTGAATAATCAGACGCCGTCCCAGACGCCCTTGCAGGCTGAGATTAAGCACGCCGCTCTCGCGTCAATTACCGATGGCGTCGTCATCAGTGACGTTGACGATCGGGTGCTGTTGTTCAATCGCGCCGCCGCCCGGATGGTCAACCTGGACACCGACGCGGCGCTGGGCCAATCGGTGGGCGAGTTGTTCGAGCCCTTTTCGGCGCGCGGACGTTTGACGATTGCCGAGGCGATGGATCGCCTGCGCAAAGATCCGTACTCCTACGGCCAGAGCGGCAAGCCGGCCGAGACGATCATCGAGATAGGCGTCCGGTTTATCCAGGCCCATCTCTCCCCGGTGTTGAGCGATGTGGGCGAATTCCTGGGAATCGTGACCGTCCTGCGGGATATCACGCGCGAGGTGGAAGCGGATCGCTCGCGGAGCGATTTTGTCTCCAACGTTTCCCACGAACTGCGTTTGCCGTTGACCGCTATCAAGGGGTATTGCGACCTGTTGTTGCACGACGCGGCCGAGCGGTTGGGCGATGAGAATGTGCGGTTCTTGCAGATCGTGCAGAACAACGCCGATCACCTTGTCGCGTTGATCAACGACCTGTTGGATATCAGCCGCGTCGAGAGTTACCGGCTCGATCTGGATATTCAGCCCGTTCAACCGGAGCTGATTATCCGAGATGTGGCGAAGTTGATCAAGGAGCCGTGCAAGGATAAAGACGTCAATTTGAAGCTGGAGATAGACCCTGATGTGGGATTTGTCCTGGGCGATGAAGATCGCCTCCACCAGGTGGTGACTAATCTGGCGGAGAACGCCTGGCGCTCTACGCCCGAAGGTGGGCGGGTGGTGTTGGCCCTCTCCCGGTCGGAGGAGGGGGTTCAAGTCAGTGTCAGCAACACCGGGGCGGGCCTTTCAGCCGAGGACAAGGCTCACGTTTTCCGCCGCTTCCACCGCACCGCCGATTCCCTCACCCACAAAGTCCACGGCACCGGCCTGGAGTTGCCAATCGCCCGAATGCTGGTGGAGATGCACGGCGGGCGCCTGTGGGTCGAAAGTGAGCTGGGCCGAGGAAGCACCTTCACCTTCGTGTTGCCCACCCACATCGACGTGCTCCAGGATGCGCCGATTAAACGGGCTGACCAGCCCAGCGAGTCGCCGACCGTTCTGGTGGTGGAGGACGATGAGGACATCGCCCAACTCATCTCGCTCCAGTTGCAGCGGGAGGGTTTCAGGGTTTTCACCACCGCATACGGCGAGGAGGCCATCGCTCTCACCAGGGCGCACGACATCGACTTGATCACGCTCGATATGATGTTGCCCGACATCACCGGTATGGAGGTGCTGCATCAGATCAAATCGAATCCGGAGACGGCAGAGATCCCGGTCATTATCGTGTCCGTTCTCCTGCCGGAACAGACCGGCGGCGCTCAGGGGGCCGTGGAACACATTACTAAGCCATTCGCCTTCGAGAAACTGATGGAGAGCATCAGGCGCACGCTGGGGACGCTCTAACGTCTAAAACCTATTCAATTTCTGCCGCTCAAAACAGATCGCGCGCCGCCTCGATCCAATAAAGATCGAGGCGGCGTTTTTTTTGCCAAACAGAAAAAGCGACACACCACTTTTAGTACCCAAATGCACCGTGAGATCGCTTTTTCGTAGTCACTTCCGCTTCCAAGTAGGTCCAGATTAGGACTGGACAAATGAGAGTTTTATGGCATCCTACTGTAAAAAGGTAGAAACGGAGAGATGTGATGAAAAACACAGTGTCCATAATCGTTTTGATCCTGGCCTGCGTCGTTCCGACACGGTCTGTAGCGCCTCGCAGCCAGTCTGTTCCTGGGTCTTCGATTATCTCCACCCCAGTCCCAGAATACGCTCTCGAAATGGTCGGCTGGGCCGAGTGGATACAGATGCCGCGCCGACGTCGGAGGCCTCGGCACCCGCTCTGGCCCAGGAAAGTACGGCGACACATCCAATTGCAGTTGCGGCGCATCTACAAACGACAGAGACGCCTCGCCCTCAAAAAACAGCGTGAGAAGAGCAAGCAGGAAAACTGGTTGAGTAAGAAAGTGCCAGGCAACCAAAGGTTGCACGTTCTCGCGGGCGCGATGATTATTTTCCTGCTGCTGTACTTGATAGCTTCGGCCCGGCTCGACGTTCTGCGCCAAGTCTTCCTCCAGTCTTACGCTTGGGGGGCGCCACATTGTCTGGTAGTGATCGCTGGTGTGGCGGGAAGCGGTCAGAAAGCCGTAGTCTACAACGAACGCCAGCATTATCACCCCGAATTCGAGAACTGCCTCTTCTGTGGCGAGAAGCTGAAGTCCCGCCGTTACCTGAACTGGCGTAAGCCCATCCAGATGCTGAGTGGGAACATTCTCGCCACCAGCCGAGGACGATATTGTGCTTGTCGGCCAGAGTTGACCTATCTGTCGGCCGAGGCAGCTCATCTCAGTTTGCCACACTCGACTTACGGCCTGGACGTCCTGGTGCGCATTGGCTACCTGCGGGATTATGAGCAGAAGACCCTTGCCCAAATTCACGCCGACCTTCCCTCTCACATCCGCGTCAGCGATCGCCACGTGGGCAATCTCTACCGAGATTACCTGGCGCTTATGGCATGCGCTGAACAATTGGACGTGGACGAGTTGTTGACCGCCGCCGCCAAATACGGTGGCTTGATCATCAGCGTCGACGCTTTGCAGCCGGAAGGAGGACAGCCACAACTGTGGGTCGTGCGCGAAGTGTTGACCGGCACGCTGTTGGCCGCTGGCTGGATCCCGCGCGTCGACGAGGGCACGATAGCAGAATTCCTGGCCCCGGTGG
>DAOTUC010000309.1:0-35798 GCA_034437315.1 Anaerolineae bacterium | reverse complement strand
AGCTCTCGGACGAGCGGATCGTCGAGCTGATCAACGAGCATTTCGACCTCCGGCCGGCCGCCATCATCCGCGACCTGGACCTGCGCCGCCCCATCTACCTCAAGACAGCCGCTTACGGACACTTCGGGCGAGATGACATCGACGCCCCGTGGGAGCGCACCGATAAAGCCGAAACCCTGCACAAGGCCGCCGGCCTGGCATAAGCGATCAGCGATTAGCGATTAGCGATTAGCGATTGGCGATTGGCGATTAGCGATTGGCGATTAGCGATTAGCGATTGGCGATTGGCGATTAGCGATCAGCGATTGGCGATTAGCGATTAGCGATTGGCGATTGGCGATTGGCGATTAGCGATCAGCGATCAGCGATTGCAGAGCAAAACGGGTCAATCCGCATCTTGGATTGGCCCGTTTTTCGCGCGAGTCGCATTTGTGCAAGCGCCATCATTGGGCTATAATCCCTTGCGACGCTATACAATGCCCGCGCTCGGCGCCGCGCTCGGCGCCGCCTGTGGCCCGCTTTAAGTTAATGGTAGCTACACTTCTAAAAATGCACACAATCTCAACCGAGCAATTAAGCCCCAGCCAGATCGTCTTGCTCCGGGGGGAAGATTTCGTCCGCCGCTGGGGGAATCTCGTGCTGCCCGGCGGCGCGTCCGTCTCAATGCGCGAGATGGCGGAAACGATCCTGACCGTGGCCTTCCTGGCCTGCGCGGCTCATCAAGACGCCCTGGAACTTCAGATTCAAGCGCAGAAGACGCTCTTTGGTCTCTGGACCGTTCAAAGGTTATTCGCCCTCCCGCGCGCCGTCCAAGTCCCCTGGCCCGCCACGACGCTGGAGGCGCGCCTGGCTCAACTGACCGCCCAGCTACCGGAAAATCGGCGGCGCGTCCAATCCATCGTCCACGCCTTCCTGGGGGAGGACGGCCCCTATCCCTGGCGGCAAATCGTCGCCATCGCCCAGGGAGGATTGGTCGCCCAGGGGGTGTTGACCCACATCGACGGGGATCACTGGTCGATGTTCGAGCCGCGCAAAAAGCTTCATCTGGCCCGGCCGGTAGGCTTGCTTGACGAGCTGGACAGCGCCGCGCCCCAGGAACTGCTGGCCCATTACGCCCAGGCGACGCCCGAAATTTGGCGGCGATTGCGCCAGGAAATCGCGCGGGGCGTCAGCGCGCGCAACAAACGACCGCATCCACTACGCGAAAATCGCCAGCAGCGCATTGAGATGATTAACGAGCGCCGCCCTTTCGACCGTATCTAGGAGCCGCCATTGGAAACGCTGGACGTGATCCTGACACACGAAAACGCCGATTTCGACGCTGTCGCCAGTTTGCTGGGCGCCAAAAAGCTGTTTCCGGCTGCCACGCCCGTGCTGCCGCGGCGCGTCAATCGCAACGGGCGGGCGTTCCTGGCGCTCTACGGCGCGGAACTACCTCTAATCGAACAAAAGGATCTCCCCAGGCGACGGCGGATCAAGCGCGCCATCCTGGTGGATACCCAGGGGCTGAACACGATCAAGGGAATGGGGCGCGACTTGCGGGTCGACGTCATCGACCACCACGAACAGGACCAAGATCTGCCGGAGAACTGGACCTTCACCGGGGAAACACTGGGCGCGACCACGACGCTGCTGGTCGAGGAAATCTCTGGGCGGGCCTTGAAACTCAGCGGCATTGAGGCGACGCTGCTGCTCCTGGGCATCTATGAGGACACCGGCTCCCTATCTTACGAGACGACGACGCCCCGCGACGTGCGGGCGGCGGCCTGGCTGATGGAACAGGGCGCTCGCCTGTCCGAGGCCAACAAATTTCTCCACCACCCCCTCGCTCCAGAGCAACGGGAACTCTACGAGCAATTGCTCGAACAAAGCGAAACCCACGAAATTGAAGGGCATCACATCCTCCTCGCCTGGGCCAATGCGCCTCGCTTCGACGAGGAAATCTCGACCCTGGCCCATAAGCTGCGCGATCTCCTGGAGCCTTCCGCCTTGTTCGTGCTCGTCGGCCTCAACGATCACGTCCAAATGGTGGCCCGCAGCGCCACCGACGACATCGACGTATCCGCAATAGCGCAACATTTTGGCGGCGGGGGGCACAAACGGGCGGCCGCCGCCCTCGTTCGCGAGCGTCCACTGCAAGCCGTGCGCGCGGCGCTGATCGATCTATTGCCCGACGTCGTCCAACCCAGCGCCACCGTCGCCCAGATTATGTCGTGGGGCGTCCAGGTGCTCTCGCCCGATGAGACAGTCGCCGAGGCAATCCGCCGTATGCACCGCACGGGTCACGAGGGCTACCCGGTCGTCGAAGAGGGGCGCGTGATCGGCCTGCTCACCCGCCGGGCCGTCGACCGCGCCCAACAGTTCGAAATGCTCGACAAGCCGGTCACACAGGTGATGGAGGCCGGCGCTGTCACGGTCGAAAGCGACGACTCGATCGCCCACCTCCAACAACTGATGATCGAGAGCGGCTGGGGGCAGATACCGGTCGTCGAGGATGACAGGGTCGTCGGCGTCGTCACGCGCACCGACCTGATCACCTTGTGGGGCGCCGCCCCCGCAACGCCCCATCAGCGAGACTTCGCGCGCCTCTTGAAACGGGCGTTCCCGAAACCAATACGCGCTTTGGTACACTACATTTCCCAGGAAGCAAGCGACATGGGCTTCGCGCCCTACTTCGTGGGCGGGCTGGTGCGCGACCTCATCCTGAAACAGCCCATCGTTGACATCGACATGGTGATTGAGGGAGACGCCATCGCGCTGGCGCAGCGCCTGTCCAAAAAATTGGGCGGCCGGGTGAGGGCCCACCGGCAATTTGGCGCCGCGAAGTGGCTCCTCTCGTCCCAGGTTTGGCGGCGCGTCGCGCCGGAAGAAAATGTCCCGGCCGAAGACCTTCCGCCCAGCATAGATTTCGTCACGGCGCGCACTGAATTTTACACCCATCCGACCGCCCTGCCCCAGGTGGAGCGCAGCTCGATCAAGCAAGACTTGCACCGCCGTGATTTCACCATCAACACCCTGGCTATTCGCCTGGATCCCGAGCACTGGGGCGAGCTCCTGGATTTCTACGGCGGCGAAACCGACATGGAAAATGGCGTCCTGCGGGTGCTCCACAGCCTCAGTTTCGTCGACGATCCCACCCGGATGTTGCGGGCCGCGCGCCTGGAAAGCCGGCTGGGCTTCCACCTGGACCCCCGCAGTGAAGAGCTCATCTCCGAGGCGCTGCCCTTGCTCAAGCGCGTCAGCGGGGATCGCATCCGACACGAGCTAGAGTTGATTTTCTGCGAACCGGAGCCGGAACGGGCGCTGTGTCGATTGCAAGAGCTAGGCGTCCTATTCTACATTCACCCCGACCTTCACTGCGACGCCTGGATCCAGGAAAAATATGAATCGCTCCGTCAGTCCTTCGACGCCTCTGTGTGGGATTTGACGCCGGCGGACGACGTCTTCCTTCACGTGGCCCTGCTGGCCTACCACCTCACTGAGAAAGCGCTGACGGACCTGATTGAGCGGCTGAAAATGTCGCGCAGCGACGCCGACGACCTGCGCCTAATCTTCACCCTCCGGCAAACCCTTCCTCAACTGGGTAAAGCGCGTCGCCCCAGCGCCGTCTACCACCTGCTCCAACCCTACCCTGCGCGGGTTCTGGCCACAGCCTGGTTAGCTACTGAACGGGAGTGCTTGCGTAAGCGCATCTACCAGTACCAGATAGAATGGCGCCACGTGGAGACAGACCTAAACGGCGACGACCTAATGGCGATGGGACTGGAGCCTGGCCCCATCTTCGGACGTCTGTTAGAGGCCCTGCGCGACGCCCGTCTCAATGGCAAGGTCAGTTCCAGGGAGGATGAGATCGACATGGTGAAGAGAGAGCTGAAGGCCGAAGAGACGTCGGAAACGTATTAGAAAACGGCATAACCATCACAGTGCGCCGAGTCGCCGCCCGCTCCCCGAAATGTGGAGAAAATAGGAGGAGACCATGAGGTCCAAATGTACAGACCAGACGCCCTACGCACTATCCAACGAGACTGTCCAGGGAGATCCTATCCTGGTCGGCGAGCGGGAGATCATCCCCATCGTCCAGGTGACGGCCTACGCCCATCGCCGCGCTCTCGTCGGCGACCGGCAATTGTCCGGGCAAGGCGGCGGCTTTGTGCGCCTCAAGCCGGTCGCCATCATTGAGCGCGGGCCGGCCGGCGAACGCCGCATCCCCATCCGCGACGAGACAGTCCAGCTATTGGGGGCGTTTTTGCTGACCGCCCTCATCGTCCCCCTGATCTTAATGCTGGCGGTGCAACTGATGCGCAAACGCTAACCTTTAACAAAACCTGATGAGTTTAATGAAAGGAAAAAGCAATGGAAAAGGAAATTCAACAACTATTGGAGGCTATCGCCGATTTACGCAACAAAGCCAACGCTAACGCCTGTTTCGGCGATCCTGTGGTCGTCGAGGATTGCGTCGTCATCCCCGTCGCCAACATCGGTTACGGCTTCGGCGCAGGGGTTGGGCAAGACACTAATAAGATGGGCGAGATGGACGCAATGGGAGAGATGAAAAAAGATAAATCAGACGACGACTTCGATAGCGAAACAGGCGGCGGAGGCGGAGGGGGCGCGGCGGCGCGACCAATCGCCGCCATCGAGGTGACCTCGAAAGGCGCCCGTGTGGAACCGATTGTTAACGAGCAGAAACTGGCCCTCGCTGGCGCGCTATTGATCGGGTGGAACGTCTTCTGGCTGGCGCGAGCACTGATCAAGATATTCGGCCCACGGGATTGAGTGGTACGTTTATTGAATAACCAGCCGCTTATGGTATAATCTTTGCAAGCTATCCAACACCTTCACTTCTAAACCACCCGCAGGTTTGAAATCCACATATTGCAGGCGCAATTTGTGGATGATGAGGCTATTCTTGGCCCATCCTGACAGCGAACCGGCGGGAGGTTGATCAGTCGAGTAGTCAGTAATTTTTGTCAGCTTTGAGACCTTGAAAGTCTGGATCGTTGCCTGTCTATAAAGACTAACATCTAACTCATTGTGGAGGAAATTGATGAGACCACCGCTCGACCCAATACTCATTCGCTTCGGACCAAACCTCGGCATTCACTGGTACGGCATCCTGATCGTCAGCGGTGTGATGCTGGGCGCCATCTACGCGACGTGGCGGACCAAACAGGCGGGCGACAACCCGGATCACATCTGGAACGCGCTCATCCTCGCCATCGTCCTGGGCATCATCGGCGCCCGGATATACCACGTCTTCTCCAGTCCGGCCGGTATGATCGGTTGGGATTATTATAAAGAAAATCCCATCGAGATTCTGTACATCTGGCAAGGCGGCCTGGGCATCTACGGCGCTATCGTCGGCGGCGCGTTAGGGGTCGCGATCTATGCCTGGCGAGCCGGTTTGAAACCGCTTCGCTGGCTGGATTACGGGGCGCCCGGCCTGGCCCTCGGGCAGGCGATTGGCCGCTGGGGGAATTTCATCAACCAGGAACTCTACGGCCCGCCGACCGACCGGCCGTGGGGATTGATCATCGACCCGGCCTACCGCATCCCACCCTACAACAACCTGACCGCCTATCCACCTGACACCCTATTCCATCCCACCTTCCTGTACGAGTCCCTCTGGTGCTTTCTGCTGTTCGTGTCGTTAGCCGTCATCTCGATAAAATTGAAAGATAAACTTCTGCCGGGAGATATTCTCCTGGGTTACATCATCGGCTATCCCCTGGGACGCTTCTTCGTCGAATATTTCCGCCCCGACGCCTGGGAAATCGGCCCTCTCGCGGCCGCCCAACTATTCGCCCTCATCAGCATCGCCGCTGGCGTTACAATCCTCGTCATCCGTCACGTCAAGGCGGGTGACGGCGAGACAGCACAAGCTACCGACCAAAATGCTCAAGATACGTTAGACGTATAACGGCTGATGCAGAATGGCTAACGAGAGATACGCAAATAGGACGTATACCAGTAAACAACTGGGTCCAAACGGGGAGCCTAATGTCCGGGAGCGTTAGGCTCTTTTCGTTAAAGCCGTTCATCTTGCACATCCGCAACAAGCCCGTCAGCACCGAAGCGCGCCAACAGCCAAGACTCTGGAACGTCGAACTGATTGTCACGTTCGCCTAACTGAGGAGAAAACAAGCGATGAGCACAGGGAGCGACCTATACCGTTTGCAAGAACTGGACTCAGAAGAAGACGCGGCGAAACGTCGGTTGTCCGAAATTGAGGCCGCCCTGGAGGAGAATGAGGCGCTCAAACGCGCCCGCCACGCCTTGAAGACCGCCCAGGAACAGGTCAACAAGTGGGCGCGTCAACAACGCGATCTGGAACTCCAGATCCAGACCGTCGTGGACAAACGGGCGCGCTCTGAAAAAAGGCTGTATAGCGGGGAAGTCACGAATCCCAAGGAACTGGCCGACCTCCAAGCGGAAATGGCATCCCTGCAACGACGAAAGCGGACGCTAGAGGACGAACTGCTAGAGACGATGATCGCGTTGGAGGAATCGGAAAGCGCGCAAGCAGAAGCGCAAAGACACGTCGATCAAACAGAAAACGAGTGGATGGGACGGCAAGCGAATCTGAAAGCAGAACAGGACCAACTCCAGAGCCGATTGATCACCATTGGACAGGAGCAAACGGAGGAAATTCTACCGCGGATAAGCGCCGACAATCTGGCCGATTACCACGCTTTACGAGCCAAGAAAAGCGGGATCGCCGTCGTCAAGCTCAACCATGACGCTTGCGGCGCGTGCGGCGTGAACGTCACGCCGGCCGTAAAGTGGGAACTGCGCCAGGCGGGCATCACCTATTGCGGCAATTGCGGGCGCATCATCGTACCAAAGTAAAACAGGCCGCGGCCCTCTATCATAAAGGCCGCGGCCTCCTCATCTAATGAGGAGGCCGCGACTGCGAAAGGAGGGTAACCACAAACAGCCTTTTGATGTCAGTTAGGGGGGCGGACCCTTTCCAACATCGCTTACAGTTTAACGGATAGATGCGCCGAAGTCAATAGTACTATTGTACCATTTTTTGTGGCGCTGGCGACTGGGCTTTCGGTTTGACTTTCGTCATCCTCGTCATTCCCATCATTCCCGCCCCATCGCTCGCCCGTCAAGTTGACATTCAGGCCAAATTTAGCTATCATTAGGCTTAGTAGTCCTACAGAGTGTCTTAAATAATTGGGTGTTTTTCAAATGCTTTGAGCGCTGCTTCAGCGCGCTTTTACGGCGATAAATCGCCTACTACGAGCTTGGCCCCAAATAAAATTGAAACACATCCTAAATAATTGCTCTAGCTACCCGTCCCGGGGCGCTAATTGGCCCGAAGACTGGCCTCTGAGCGAATTTTTTAATAGTCTCTACAGCGGATCGCCAATAGGCCCTAACTACGGAGGTACAAATCGTGGAACATGAAATCCTGCTCATCGAAGATGATGAAGCTCTATCGCGAATGATGCGCCTTCAATTGGAACACGCCGGTTACAAAGTCACCGCCTGCCAGACAGGCGCTAGCGGGTTAGAGGCCGCCCAAAAATCGACGCCGGATTTAATTCTACTGGACATTCTCTTGCCAGATATGGATGGGTGGGACGTTTGCGACCGGCTAAAGAAAATCACTCAGGCGCCCATCATCTTCTCCACCGCCCTGGGTTCCGAACGAGACGTCATCCGGGGATTAGAGCTGGGGGCCGACGATTATATGATCAAGCCCTTCAGTTACAAAGAACTGCTCGCCCGCGTCAAAGCCGCCTTGCATCGGGCCAATCGCTCCGATCAATCGACGACGGTATATAAAAATGGCCCGCTCGTAGTCGACGCCAAACAGGAGCAGGTGAAACTCGAAGGAGAAAATATCTTTCTCACGCCCCTGGAATACAAATTACTGATCACGTTGATCAAAAAAACGGGGCGCGTCGTCCTCAAAGAGGAACTGCTCCAGCAAGCATGGGGAGACGATTACGAAGACCACCGTCAATATCTAAGGCTCTACATCTCATACCTACGCCAAAAAATTGAGGAAAATCCATCAAATCCCCAGATTATCCTCACCGAAGAGGACATTGGATACCGCCTGGCCGATCTACAAGATAAATGATGACGCGCCATCTACCCGGTTCAGCGATACGTCACGGATCGGAGGTCGTTTTAAACGCCTGGCGCTTCGACCTGCCCTCCGCCCTGATCGGCGCCGTCCTCGCGCTCATCTTGATCGGGTTGGCCTATCACTTTCGGGATAGGCTACAGGCCGGTTGGCAAGCGACGAAAACCCCATTCCAACAGATTTCCCGCTTCTTCCAGGCCAACGCCGCCGATCGTTTCCTCGAACAGACCATCGCCTACGCGCAATCCCTGTCGACGCCGTCCCTGATCCCTTTGGACGCCGCGTTCATTGAGCCGCGCTTGCAACCCTACCCGTCCCCGCCCCGGACGATGGCGGATGTTGAGGCCCTTTCCCCGCCGCCCCCCTCTCTGCCCCTCAGCCGGATCTTCGGCGACCACCCGCTGTTGCTGATCGTGGGGCCTCCCGGAGCCGGCAAGACGAGCGCGCTCGCCTGCATCGCCACAGACTGCGCGCGAGTGTTGCAGGATGAGGCGCACACGCCGCACGTCAAACTGGACCATAAGCGGCTGCCGGTCTACGTCTCACTCCTGGCGCTAGCGCAAACAACGGCGGCGCAACAAGCGGCCGAGATAGAAGCAACCGAGACAAAAACGACCGAAGAGACGAACGCGAATACACCACAAGAAAAAGACGCCCCGGAGCCTTCCGAAAATGGGGATGAGACAACGGAGGAAGCCCCACGCCCGCTCCACGAGAATCCATTGGGCCATCTCGTCGAGGCAGCCATCGCGACCATCGACGGCGGTCAGACGATGCGGATGGTGCTCCAACAGGGGCTGGAGGCCGGGCGGGCCATCATCCTGATCGACGGGTGGGCGGATGTCCCGCCGCAGCGCCGCGCGGAAATCGCCGCGTGGCTCTCGGCGCTGATCGATCAACTACCCGGCAACTGGTGGCTGGCTTGCGCAGACGAGCGCGGTTATGCGCCGCTGACCGAAATCGGTTTCGCGCCCCTGGAACTGCGCCCGTGGGACAACCGTCAAATTGAGCAATTCGCCAGCCAGTGGGCGACCATCGACCTATCGGCCGAGGCTTTCCGCCGCGCCAACCTCTCTCCCGGTGACGAGGAGCGACCGCCGACCTTCGCCCGCCAATTGACCGCTCACCTGCAACATAAAGCCCGAGCCGGCGCCTCGCCTTTCGACCTGGCCCTCTCCGCCTTCACCTACTGCGTCGATGGGCGGCCGGCGTCCACCTCGGCGGACCGGTACACCCCCACCTACCGGCGGGCCCTGGAACTGCTGCTCCCGCCGGAAGAAGAGAAAGGGGAAAGGAATGAGGAAGGGAATGAGGAAGGGAATGAGCAAGAGGGAAAAAAATCCTGGTTGACGAAAGCCTGCCAGCAAACCCTGGCGCGCATCGCATTCGATCTCTGGCAAGAGGAAAAAACACACGTCACTGGCGAAGCGCTGAAGGCCAACATCCAGGCAGTCCTGCCGCCGGCCGAGGAATTGCCCGCGCGGGCGGAACGGCAGGTCTTCAAGGCCCTGACCACCGGACAGACCGGCCTGCTCCGGCCGTTGGGGACGGAGCGCTATCTCTTTCGGCACGCGCTGTGGCAAGCCTATCTGGCCGCCCGTCAAATAGTCACGTTGGAAGAGCTGGACGAGGAGACGCTGACCCGCTTGCTAGACCCCCAACGTCACGATCCACGCATCGCCGCCTTGTTCCGCCTCTACGCCGAAATCGGCGACATCACGCCGCTGGCGACTATCTGGATGCGCGGTCAGGACGACATCTTCCGCTCCAACTCCCACATTTTGAGCGCGTGGATCCGCGTCGCGCCCAAAGACGCCGCCTGGCTCAAGGGCGCGATGGCTATCCTGGCGAAGAGTTTCCTGAAACCCCACCTCCCCCTGAGAATCCGAAAGACCCTGGCCCAGGCGCTGGCGGCGACGGGAATATCGGGCGTCAACTATCTCTTCAGACAAGGATTACAACAGGACGACGAGACCATCCGCATCGCCGCCGCGTGGGGATTGAGCCGCACAGCGAGCGAGGCGGACTTCCCGGCGTTAGAGAGCGCGTTGCAGGATAACAGCCCTGCCGTGCGCGAGACGACGATCTGGGGATTATCCGAGCTCGACGCCGGACTTAACGCCGGACTTAACGCCGACGCGGCCGCCCGGTTGCTGGCGCGCATCTTGTTAGAGGGAGACGAAGCCCTCAGCCTCCTCGCCGGAGAGGCGCTGGGACGATGCGGCGAGGAGGGCGGCGCCATCCTGAAAGAGGCTATCGGGCTGGAGGATGTGATCGCGCGACGGGCGGCGGTCGCCGGACTGGCCCAGATGGAGGCCCGGGACCTCCTGCAAAAAGTCGCGCGGGAGGACGAACAATGGATCGTCCGATCGGCGGCGTCGGCGGCTTTAGAAGAGATGGAGGCGCAACAGAAAATTTTCGGGGTCGAAGCGCCGGTCGAACTCGATCAACTCCCCTGGCTCATCTCGTGGGCCGCGTCCCAGGGCGAGAGCGTGGGGGTTGGAGATGCCGCTCGGCGCACCCTCTGGCGCGCACTGGCGGAAGGGGATCCGCCGATTCGCAACGCCGCCGCCCGGACGCTGGCCCAAGTGGGCCGCGCGGAGGACCTTGAACCGCTGCAAGCCGCCCTGGGGACGACCAATCGCGAGTTGATGGACGCGGTGTTAGAGGCGCTGGCCCACATCAGCCGCCGGTATGACGTGCGCGTCACGTCGGCCAAGAGACCCACCCAGACGACCGCTTAAATCCCCGCCGCCCGCCTCAAATCAACGCCGCCGCGATCGTCTGCAACACCTGCCGCACGAACCACAGGATGATCAACGCGACCATCGGCGCGAAGTCCAAACCGCCCATGGGGGGCACATAGCGACGAATCGGAACCACGAGGGGATCGGTGATCCGAATCAGAAATTGACTGACGGGGTGATAAGGATCGACCCGAAACCAGGACAAAATCGCCCGCGCGACGAAGGCGAACGAGTACAGGTTGATCAGCCAATCCAATAGTTGAAATAGATAAAAGATCACGTAAACCTCCGCCACTTCTAGCTACCAGCGCTAGTAGGTGCGCTCGCCAAAAATGGCGCGTCCAATGCGCACCATCGTCGCGCCCTCCTCCACGGCGACGACGAAATCATTGGTCATTCCCATCGAGAGATGACGCCAATCCCTGTCTGGGAAACGCTCGCGCAGAGCGTCCAGCAGGCTTCGTAGGTCGGCGAAGACGGGTCGCACTGTCTCCGGATCGTCCACAAAAGGGGCCATCGTCATCAGGCCGTGCACCGAGAGATGGGGCAGCGTTAAAATCTCCTCGGCCTGGGCGAAGAAGGCCGCGCGCCGCTCCCCATCCCGCGCTCCCTCGGGCAGATTGAATCCATATTTGCTCGCCTCGCCGGAGACGTTGCATTCCAGCAGAACCGGCAGCGTGAATCCCCCCTCCACGGCAAAGCGATCCAGGTAACGCGCGATCTTCAACCGATCGACTGAATGGACGTAATCATAATGCGCCGCCGCCAATTCCGCCTTGCGGCTCTGGATGTGACCGATCATGTGCCAGGTCAGTTCGACGTCGGCGTCGGCGAGCGCCTCGCGGACGCCTGGCATTTTAGCGACGCCCTCTCGAACGCGATTTTCTCCAAAGTGACGCACATCGGCCCGGTACGCCGTGACAATTTCCTCGACCGAGCGGGTTTTGGAGACGGCGACCAACGTCACGTCATCCAGCGCGCGCCCCGATTTCACCGCTGCTTCGGCGATACGTTCCCGAACGTGTTGCAAATTGCGCGCTACGTCTGTCATTGTATCAACTCCACAACTACGCCAAAACGACCGGTGCGCCCGTGCTCCGCTCGATGAGAGAAGAACTCATCGACCCGGCAGGACGTACACAGTCCCGAATCCTCAACCTTCTGGACGCCCGCAGCGCTGAGTTGGGCTCGCACCGCGCCGGGCAAATCCAGGTACACACGCCCATTGACAATCCGCGTCAGATCCGCTCCGTCGGGACAGGCGGCTCTGACCGCGTTCACGACCTCCGGCCCCACCTCGTAACAGCAGGGGCCGATGGTCGGCCCAATTCCGGCCCATATATCGGCGGGATCGCTCCCCAGGCGGGTCGTCATCGCGCGCGCGGTCGCCCCGACGCTGCCCGCGACCACGCCGCGCCAACCGGCGTGCGCGATCCCCACGACCCGCCGGACGTCGTCGTAGAAGAAGACCGGCGCGCAATCGCCAAAGCGCATCAGGATCGGGGCGCCCGGCGCGCTCGTCACCAGGGCGTCAGTATCCGGCAACACGGTTCCCAGGTGCGCCCGCCCAACGACGCCTACGCGCGCGCCGTGCACCTGGTGGGGACTGATGACCGGGCGCTGGCTCAGCCCCAGCACGCCCAGCGCCCGCCGGTGGTTCTCTTCGACGGCTGACAGGTCATCACCCACCGTGTGACCCAGGTTGAGCGTATCGTAAGGCGCTCGGCTGACTCCACCGATGCGGGTCAGGACGGCGTGCCGCACCCCAGGCGCTCCGTTCAACCCCTCAAAACGATACAATAAAACGGCGTCGATCTGCTGGCGGATCATCGCTATGCGCTCCAATCATTCACATCAATCATTCATTCACTCCGACCGCTCGCCTCTTCTCCGACAACGAGTCTTTGACGTCTTGCATCGTCTCTTGGACGATCGGGTAAGACATCCACACCGTCGCCAGGCCGAAGAGCGTCCCGGTGAGCACCCGCATCGCCGGCGTCGTCTCGTGGGGCATAAGCGGGCCATTCGGCCAGATGAGGGGGAACAAATAGGAGACGAACTGGTACCCCCCATCCAGCAGCATCGGCAGGATGCCAATCAAGAAGTAGGCCCACAAAGGGAGGGATGGGATTCGCCAACGACGACGGAGCAGCGCATAGACCAGGCCGGCGAGGAAAATTGCGCCGTAGATCGCCACATCCCGCTGGCAAAACGCGGTCTTGTATCCAATCAACCCATTGCCTACCAGCATCCGCGTCTCCAACCCGATGTCGATCGTGACCTCCAACAGGTGTTCCAGTTCTGAGGCCGTGTAGGTCGGTTGCGGCCCAAACAGGAAGAAGGAGCGCTGGGGCAATTGATGACACAGCGGGCGATAAATCGTGTAGATCGCCCTGGCCGGCCCGGTCATCCCCCAATGCATCAGGGTCGGCGCCAGAATGGGCAATCCCACGTAGAGGAAGGCCAATACGTTAAAGATCGCCAGCCAATGCCTGGATAACCAGAAGACGAACCGGTTGGCGAGCGCGACGACGGGATTCGACAATTGCGCCTCCTGGCGGGCCGCCTGTTTGGACGCCCGCCTTCGCTCTACTTCGGTCAGGATCTCGGAGGTCGTGACCTGCGCATCGATCTCAGGGGCTTGTGTCTGCAATGGCTGGGCTCGCGCTTTCTTTTCCAACTACTCTTCCTCCAAGCCTACCAATCGGCTCCATTCGCTATGGATACCCTCCTCGGTCACGCCGTAATAGACGCGCACATCTTCCCCATCCCGTTGCGCCAAATCGTAACGTTCTTTGCCCCGGTGCTTCCGTTGGCGCAGAATACCGATATTGCCCTGCCATTCGACCTGCGCGTGATCCACCGGATGCTCCTCGTTCTGAGTGATGGCGTAGTGCCACAAGCGGCGGGCCGATTTGCGGGTCACGTTCTTGACCACGTTGTTGTTGCGCAGGTCGCGCATCGTATGATAGAGTGTCCCTTTGCGCTTTTGGGTCGACACGATTTCGACGCCGGTGCGCGGCGGTTCGACGTCATCGCTCAAAGACTCTCGCGTGATGCCGACCGAACCGGATCGCTTGACCAAATTCACGATTTCATCCCGCACAGCCAGATCAGTCTCCCCCTCGCTGCGCACGTAAATTTTGTTGTCGTCTATCGCATAGGGCGGGTCCTCCCCCCGTGGCACGAAGATCCGCACGATTTTATGGCCCTGAGTCTCCTGAATGTCTACTTTAACCTCCAGGGGGGGCGTGATCCGTCGCTCAATCTCCTCTTGAAGGGATTGCACCAGATTTCCAGGGTTTTTAACGCCTGATGGGCGCTCTTTAGGGTTCACACTGACCCCCACGTAGACGGCGCCGCCGTTGGTGTTAGCGAAAGCGCATACATCGGCCAGGATCGCGTAACGACGCCCGCCCCGGCGTGTATAGCCCACGTGAAACGCCTGCATGATAGAATTCCCCTCTTCTCGCGCCTCCTGGATGTGATCTAACGGCTCTTGTGTCCGCCGATAGGGTCGGGTGCGGGCGAAATCATTGCCCAGGAATACCGCGCGCAAGGCCTCGAAACTGACTTCGGGCAAGAGCACCTCGGTCACGCGCTCGCCAACGCCCAGGTGCTTGGAATCGTTGGGGTCTTGCGCCAGTCGGTGATTATCTGAGCCCTGAATGCAGCGCATAGGGCGTGGATATTCGGGCCGGGAGCCATCGAAAAAGCGCATAGTCGTGCGCCGCCCTTGCTTCTCCAGGTCGGTCACCTCTAAAGCGTGCAAGTGAGGGTCCTGGGTGTAAGCCATACGGGTCTGCCCAGCCAGGCCAGAGCGCCGACGGGCCACGCCATGGGACGAGTTGGCATGCGCCGCGATGACGATCCCACCCGCGTTGTCGATGACCTCATAAGCGGTCAAGACGTCGATGGTCGCCCCCACCTCTCCGCTCCCCTCGTCCAACTTTTCCAGCGGGATATTGAGGTGACGGAGAAGGAATTCCAACTCCCGCACATCGACCTCTGGCGAAAAGATACCCAGGATATGAAAGCCCAACGTCGCCGTAAACTCAAATCCGGGCAACACCAATATCTGCTTCCTCAACCGGCGGTATTCGTCCAGTTTGTGCTTCTCATCTCCGCGCAGCCGGTCGAGTTGTTCCAACATATTCAATTGTTCAATCTCTTCCATCATCGACCGATAACCGGACACCGTATTGTGATCGGTGAAGGCGATGATGTCCAATTCTTTCTTCTCAGCCTGATGCAAAATATCCAGATACGAGACATCAGGTTCCAAAAAATCAGCCGAAGCAGGGGTGTGTAAATGAAGATCAACCCGCCTCCACTGAAGGTTATTTCGTTTGTTTTTCCTTGACATTTTCTCCCACCAATTTCTCAAAAGCCCTATACTTGAAGGTGCTTCCTTAACGCAAGCGCTCCTTGACATAAGCGCTCTATGCCATCACTGATCGACGCCACACGACGCCGGGGAAGTAAATGGAGAAAGCGCCCACCTCTATGGGCTTAATCACTCTCGATTTTCATTACGTGGGGGAATGCTGATCAAAAATATCTCTAGCCTGCAAGGGGAAGGGCGATCGAAGCGCACAAGCGGCGGAGTTCTCAGATCGAATAGGGTCGTTGAAAATTGACGAAAAATGTCGTCAACGAATAGGCGACCCTCTTTCCGCCCACTTAATGAGCGCTAAGCTCTCAGCCTAATCCATCGACCTGGTACAAACTATCCTGGCTTCGTTCGGCCTGAGCGCTTTGCGCAAGACGCCTCAAAAAGCGAGCATTTCACGCGGTTTGAGTGACAAAAACCCGGTTTCTGAATGATAAGAAACCTCAAACGACATCGCCTAGCGCTCGAACCATTCTGATTCTGAGATAAACGAGCCAACGATCCAATAAAGAGACTATTAAAAAATTCACTCAGAGGCCCGTCCTCGGGACGGCGGCTAGAGCAATTATTTAAGACTCTCTAAAGCAATCTACGCTAATACAAACTCAATTCTTGTTTGTCGGGTCGTCACAGGCCGGCTATCACCCAAGCAGGCGCTTACTGATCCGAAATATAAAGCTAAACGATGATTCCCCCAAATAGGGCCTAACCCGTCACATTTCAGCACACGGCGCAGTCACTGCCCTGAGCAAGGATGGCTCTGAGTAGTTATTGTTCTGAGCAATGCTCGCTCACAATTGCTTCTTAACGCCAATACGGTTTGGTTAAGGTTCGTAGTGCGCGCGCCCGTAGTGCGCGCGCCAGATAGCACCTTTAGCGCGTTTTCGGGCGATAAATCGCCTACTACGAACTTCGACAGTTGCTTATTAAACCGTATTGTTCTTAACGCCGATTCGCCCAGGTTAAGCCTGTGAAGTTTAGCTAATGGATCAGCCAATCAATTTAATGATGATCTACTAGTCGCCTGCCTCCTTTCCCGATAGCGCGCCCGCGATCAAATCAATCAACTCATTCGGTCGAAAGGGCTTCAAGATAAAGGCGTCCGCGCCAGCATCCAAACATTCCGCCGAGCGATCCATCCCGGAAGTCATCACAATCGCCAGATTGTCCAGCGATTGCTCCGCCCTTATCTCACGCAACAGGCCCAACGTATCCCCCTGTTCCGAGTATACGTCCATCAAAAGCAGCGCCGGTTCCAATTCGGATGCTTTCTTGAGCACCAAATCCGGGTTTGTCTCGACGAGCACACTATATCCTTCAAATTCCAATACAGTCTTGATGAGACCACTGAAAGTTTGATCATCATCAACCACGATAATATCGCACATCATCTGACCTCTCTGTATGCAACCCTAGCAAAAATTCACGCCGCCCTTTAGAACGGGCGGGGATGGAATTGGCTATTCGCCCTGTCCATCCATCAGCAACGCCGTATCAAATACCTCATCCACCCGCTCAGTCAGCACAAAATCAAGCATATCGCGCACCTCGTCGGGTATATCATCCAGATCCTTCTCGTTTTGACTAGGCAGGATGACGGTCTTAAGCCCGGCGCGATGGGCAGCCAGCACCTTGGCCTTCACGCCGCCCACCGGCAATATCTGACCGCGCAGGGTGATCTCGCCTGTCATCCCCACGTCGTCGCGCACTCGGCGACCAGTCAGCAACGAGGCGAGCGCAACCGCCATCGTCACGCCAGCCGACGGGCCGTCCTTAGGCACCGCCCCAGCCGGCACGTGGAGGTGAATATCGGTCTTCTCGAAAACGTCATCCGCTATACCCAAATCATGAGCTTTCGAGCGCACGTAACTGAGCGCCGCCTGCGCCGACTCCTTCATCACGTCGCCCAACTGACCGGTGACGGTAAACCCTTTCTGCCCAGGCATCTTGGTCGCCTCGCAGAATATCAGGTCGCCTCCGGAAACGGTCACACTTAATCCCGTCGCCACGCCCGGCAATTGCGTGCGCAAGGCAGTCTCTGGGAAATATCGCGGTTTTCCCAGGAACTCAGCGACGCTATCCAGCGTAACACGCACTGGCCCTTCATCTCCCTCGGCGATGCGGGTCACGACCTTCCGGCAAACTTTCCCGATCTCCCGTTCCAGGTTACGCACGCCAGCCTCGCGGGTGTAATCCCGGATCATCTGGCGCAACGCATCGTCGGTGAAGGTCAATTCCTCCTCTCGCAAGCCATTCTCTCGAAGCTGGCGGGGGATGAGGTACCCCTGCGCGATGTGCACCTTCTCTGTCTCCGTGTAACCCGAAAGCTTCAGGATCTCCATTCGATCTCGCAAAGGGGCCGGAATCGGATCGAGCAAGTTAGCCGTCGTGATGAACATCACCTGGGAAAGGTCAAATGGAACGTCCAAGTAATGATCGCGGAACTCGCGATTCTGCTCCGGATCCAGCACCTCAAGCAGGGCGGACGCCGGGTCTCCCCGAAAATCCTTCCCCAGCTTGTCCACCTCGTCGAGCATAAACACCGGATTCTTCGACTCTACCCGCCGCAGGGCCTGGATGATCCGCCCCGGCAGCGCGCCGATGTACGTCCGACGATGACCGCGAATTTCCGCCTCATCTCGCACCCCGCCCAACGACTGGCGGATGAACTTCCGCCCCATCGCCCGCGCAATCGACTGCCCCAGGCTGGTCTTGCCGGTGCCTGGCGGCCCCACGAAACACAAAATCACGCCTTCCCGCTCTCGGCGAATCAGATCGGTCGTTTTGCGCGCCTCCAACTCCTCATGGCGTTCTTCCCGCAATTTGCGCACGGCCAGATATTCGAGAATGCGTTCTTTGATCTCGTCCAGGTCGTAGTGATCTTCGTCGAGCACCTGGCGGGCGTTTGTGATGTCCAGGTCGTCTTCCGTCTGAATCTGCCATGGCAAGCTGGTCAACCAATCCAGGTAGGTGCGGATGACGCCATACTCGGCGGCGGCCGAGGGAATTTTACTCAAACGATCAAGCTCCCGGCGGGCTTCCTTCTCCGCCTCCTCCGGCATGCCCGCCTCGTCGATCTTCTGGCGGAACTCCTCCACCTCCATCTGATGCTCGTCCGCCTCGCCCAACTCCCGTTGGATGGCCTTTAATTGTTCGCGCAAGAAATACTCGCGCTGCGTCTTCTCCATCTCCGATTGCGCATCACTCTGGATCTTACGCCCAAGTTCCAAGACCTCCAGTTCTTTCGTCAAAAGCCCGAGTAACTTGCGCAGTTTTTCGGTGACGTCATCCATCTCCAGGAGAGTTTGGGCGTCTTCCAGGTTGACCGTCTTGATCTGGTTGGCGACGGCGTAGACGAGTTGCAATGGATCTTCTAAATTGACGACTAACGAGCTCATCTCGTCGGGCACCCCTGGCGCCAGGTCGGTCAATTGATTAAATCCATCGGCGATGCTGCGGCGTAACGCTTCGACTTCGGGCGAACGCTCGACAAACTCCGGCGCAATGGAGACCTGCGCCGTCAAGTAAGGGGTCTCCTCGACAAATTCGTCGATCCTGATCCGCATCAACCCTTGCATAATCAACGTGATGGTGCCATCAGGCGATTTGAACAACCGATGCACCGCCGCGACTGTGCCTACCCGGTAGACGTCGTCCGGGCCCGGCTCCTCTAATTCTGGATCGCGGCTCGCCACCAGCCCGATCAAACGCTTGCCAATTACCGCATCGTCAATCAATCGCACGGAGCGCGGTTGCCCCACGCGAATGGGCACAGCCGTCATCGGAAAGACGACCAGCCCGCGCAACGGCAAGATCGGCACCTCGGAGGGCACGCGCAACACCCCCTCACCGCTGAAATCATCACTCAAAATATCGGCGTCTGTTTCCAGCGCCGGCTGACTCAGCAAATCTATGAATTCGTTCATTTTTTCATCCGGCATTCAGTCTTTCAATCCTCCCTGTGTTATCATAACTTCACTGAACAAAGCGTCTAATACACGGGCGACGTGCTTTGAACAAGCAAAGTGAGTAGTTGTTAACCAGGGGCTATTGTACCACAATTACCCGTATGCTCAACCAGCGCAGTTAACACCCAAGTAATCATAGAAACGGGGGTTTCGTGGACGGTGAAACTGCCCGCAAAACCCCCGCCTCTTTACATATGCCATATGCCAGCGGCGCGCTGGCGCTCCAACAAAAAAGCCCCCCAGGATAGATAACACGCCTGGAAGGCTGTGCTTCTCAATACAGGCGTGTTCGCACGCGAACACGCGCAAGATCAGGCGTTCAGGCCCTCTAGAATCATTGGCAACACTTCGACCGGGTCCGCCTCGACGTATAGATCGGCCGCTGATAAAATCGGCGCGTCGGGATCGGGGTGGATGGCGATGACGTACTTGGCGCCCTCTATAGCGGCGTTGTGAAAGGCGTCGCCTCGGACGCCGACCGCGACGTAAAGTTCCGGCGCGACCTCGACGCCGCGCACATCCACGATCTGGCCCGCCTCGATCCAGCCGGCGTCCCGCGCGCCCCGATCGCCCGCCACATGCGCCCCCAGGGCAGTCGCCAGTTGTTCGACCAACGAGAAATCGCCCGCCTGCCGTCCGGCAGACACGATCACGGGCGCTTTGGCTAACGAGACTGGCGGCGGCTCGAAATCGGTCGCCGCGCCCAGAACGCGCACGCTCGGCGGCGGTGGATCGAGCGTCAGAAGCGTCGGTTCTCCCCCGCGGTACGGATCGACGAAAGGCGCGGGGAACGCCCCTGGTTCGATGGTCAGGAATTGCGGGCGCGCATCGGGACTGCTGGCGGCGATCTCGAAGTACTCGCCGCCATAAATCGGGAAGGATGCCTGCACCGTCCGGGTCGTCTCGTCCAGGCTGACGTCGACGACGTGCTCAATCAACCCGCCACCCAGCGCCTGCGCCAATCGCGGCGCCAGCGCCTGGCCCTGCGCGGTCGCGCCCAGGAGGACGATCTCCGGTTGCTCCGCCTCGAATAGGTCGAGCAGCGCCTTCAGGTAAGTGGCCGCCGCGAACTCGCCCAGTGCGGCGTCGTCGCCCACGCGGACGCCGTTAGCGCCGGCCTGGTATAGCACCTGCGCCAGGTCGGTCACACCGTCGCCCAGGAGCACGCCGTAGACGTAGGCCCCCACCGAATCGGCCAGGGAGCGGGCCGCGCCAAGGGCCTCCAACGTCACCGAGGCGATCTCGCCGTCCAGCACGTCGGCCACGATCCAGACGCCGCCTCCGCCGCTCGCTTCCTCCGACCCTTCGGAAGCGGGCTCGTCCTGTTGCGCCATCAGCAAGTCGAGATAAGATTCAGCCATCACGTCCTCCTCACCTGGCGGGGCCCATGCTGACGCAACGCCTCTACTATCGTTTGCGCTTTCTCTGCCAGCGCGCCGTCAACACGCGTCCCCAGCTCGCGCTCCGGCGGGAAATCCCGCCCTCGCTCTTCCAAAAGCGGCTGCAGGGCCGCCGCCGCCACCAACTCGGTCACGTCCCATGCCTCCAGAGCCTCCGCAATCTCACCAGCGCCCTTGTAGATATTGATCAGGCGCACACCATCGGGATAGCGGAGTTTGAGCGAGCCCGGCAAAACGGTCGCCAGGGCTGGCAGGTCGGCGGCGACGGTCACGTAATCGGTTTCACCTGAGAGAACCGCCCGCGCCGAGCCATCATCGACCATCACCTGCCACGCGCCCAACATCTGCGGCCAATCCAGCGCCTCGGCCAAACGGGGGCCTAGCTGTCCCTGGCCGGCATCCATGGTCGTCGCGCCGATCAGCGCCAGGTCGGCGCCGCCCAGGCGCTCCACCGCCGCGGTCAAAAGACGGGCCATCACCGCATCATCCGCACCATCGAAATGCTCCCCTGTCAGGTAAATCGCCCGATCGACGCCGAGCGCCAGCGCCTGGCGGAGCACGTCATCATCGGGCAACGGCCCCCGGGGGAGCGCGACGACCTCGATCTCTCCCTCGTCCCCATTGTCCTTGATCCGCAACGCCGCCTCCAAGGCGCTGGCGTCGGCCGGCTGGAGGACGTACGTCTCTCGGTTGACGAAGATGCGCCCCCGCCGCCGGTTGACGACGATGCCGCCGGGATCGAGAACGCGCCCCAGAATAACGACTACACGCATAATATCCTCCTTGTCCATGTCACAATCATGGTCGAATCCGAACGCCGTGTTCGCGGAAGATGTTGCTGGCGATGACGATGCGCTGGATCTCGTTGGTGCCCTCGAAAATCTCGGCGATGCGCGCGTCACGGAAATTTCGCTCGATCGGGAAATCCCGCGTAAGGCCCAAGCCCCCGTGAATCTGAAGCGCCATATTGATCGCCCGCGAGGCCACCTCTGAACCGTACATCTTGGCCATCGCCGCCAACTGGGTGAAGGGTTGCTCCGTATCGACCATCCAGGCCACGCGGTAGACCAGGCTGCGCAGGGCCTCGATCTCGGTCGCTACGTCGGCGATCATCCACTGCACCGATTGCTTGTGGGCCAACTCGGTTCCGAACTGCTGGCGCGTCCTGGCCCAACGGACGGCCGCATCCAGCGCGCCCTGGGCGCCGCCCAGACCGGCCGCTCCCAACGTCAAGCGGCCCATATCGAGCGATTTCATGAAGGGGATAAAGCCCTCTCCGACCTTGCCCAGCACATTTTCGTGGGGCACGCGCAGTTCCTCGAAAACCAACTCGGCCGTGCTGGTGCCCCGGATGCCCATCTTATCCTCTTCACGCGCTACGGAGAATCCCTCCCAATCGCTCTCGACGATGAAGGCGGTGATGCCGCCCCGAGCGCCCAACGTCGGATCGGTCACTGCCATCACGGTGATGACGTCGGCGTAACCACCATTGGTGATATAGACCTTGCCGCCGTCCAGGATCCAGGAATCCCCCTCGCGCACGGCGCGGGTGCGGACGGCCGCCGCGTCGGAACCGGCGTTCGCCTCAGTCAGCCCGAAGGCGGCGAACTTCTCGCCCCGGGCCAGGGGGACCAGGTATTTCTGCTTCTGCGCCTCGGTGCCATCCAGGTGGATCACCATCGCGCCGATGCCGATGTGCGCGCCGACGTTGGTCGCCGTCGAGGTGCAGACGCGCCCTAGCTCCTCCATCAAGATACAATAGCCGGTCTCGCCAGCGCCCATCCCGCCGTATTTCTGCGGGAAACAGACGCCTAATAAACCGATTTCACCGAGTTTCTGCATCACCGCCATCGGGACCCGGTGCTCCCGGTCGATCTCGGCCGCGATGGGCGCGATCTCTTGCTCCGCAAACTCCCGGATCATCCGCCGCAAGGCTTGATGCTCTGGAGAAAACGAAAAATCCACTTGTCCACCTCCTGTGTCAGTCTAACGGTGTATCGGCTACCGGTAGACCGGTCTATGGCGCGATTTCGACGTCCCATTTGGAGAAGACATCCTGTGCAATACGCACGTGATGCACCTCTGTGGGGCCGCCGATAATGCCCAACGCTCGCGCGTCGCGGTACTTACGCGCCATCGGGTAATCCTCCATATAACCGTAGCCGCCCATAACCTGTAACATCTGGTTGATCACGCTGTGGGCGACGCGGGCGGCGAAGGTCTTGAGCACCGAGGCGTCGCGGGATACCGGATTCCCTTGCTCGAGCGCCCACGCGGCGTGATAGACCAGGTAGCGCAACGCCTCCACCTGGGTCAACGCCTCAGCCACGTAACGCTGTATCGCCTGTTTTTCGGCGATAGGCACGCCAAACTGCACCCGTTCGACAGCGAATTGGCTCGCCACCTCCAGCGCATTGGACGCTGCGCCCAACCCCGCTCCACCCAACGCGACCGCCATGCGATCCTGGGCCCGGCGGGCGATCTCGGCCCCATCGCCGGGCGCGCCCAGCCGGTTCGCCGCCGGCACGCGACATCCCTCCAGGTAGAGGCGATTGAAAGCCGCGCTGCGCAGCCCCAAGGTCGGCTCACGATACCCAACCGTCAGGCCGGGGGCGTCCGCCGGCACGAGAAAAGCATCGCCTCCCTCCGGCCCCTGGGCGAAGACCAGGAAGAGGCCGGCGATCTCGCCGTTAGCCACCCAGGATTTGACGCCGTCTAAAATCACCTCGTCGCCCTCCGGCGTCGCCCGCGTCTGCCATCCGGGCCCACCCTGGTAAACGGCGTCGCTTCCGGCGTCTGCTTCGGTCAGGGCGAAAGCGCCTATCGCCTCGCCGGCGGACATCGCCGGGAGCCACGCTTCCTTCTGCGCCTCGTCGCCGTGCGCCAGAATACTCATCGCAACCAGACTGACGTGAGTCGCCAGCGTCACCGCCATCGACACCGAATCGGCCGCCAGCGTCTCAATGAGCAAAACGTAGCTCAGGTAATCCAACTCAGCCCCGAAGTAGTCCTCCGGCAACGTCGCGCCCAGGAAACCCTGTTGAGCCGCCTTGCGCAGCGCGTCCAGCGGCAACGCCTCCTCGTGGTCTAGCTCCTCCGCCTGAGGCGCCACCTCTTTCGTCGAGAAATCCCGGAACATCGCCAGGAACATTTCCTGTTCTTCACTAAACGCGAAGTCCATAAGCACCTCCTGTACTGGTAAATTGGTAAACCGGTCTGCCGATCTATCAGCCTACCGGTCTACCAATCGACCAGTTTACCAAGCCTATTGATCCTTAAACTCTGGTTGTCGCTTCTCCAGGAACGCGCTGACGCCTTCCCGGATGTCCTCTGTATCGGCCAGGCCCACGAATTGCTCCAACTCGATCTTGAGGCCTTCCTCAATGGTCACCTTGACCCCGTCGGTCATGGCTCTCAACGCAGCGGCGACGGGCAGCTTCGACTTGGACGCGATCTTGCGGGCCAGCCCTCGTGCCTCTTTGAGCACTGCGCCAGAGGGCGCCACTTTGTTGACCAGGTTCAGCCGGTAGGCCTCTTGAGCGGTGATCATATCGCCGGTGAGGATCATCTCGGCCGCTTTCCCCTTGCCTACGATGCGCGTCAAGCGCTGTGTGCCGCCCCACCCTGGGATGAGGCCCAGGTTAATCTCCGGCTGGCCCAGGCGCGCCCGGTCGGAGCAAATGCGCACGTGGCAAGACATCGCCAGTTCCAGCCCGCCGCCCAGGCAAAAGCCGTTGATGGCGGCGATGACCGGTTTATCCGCTTGCTCGATCTTGAGGAACGTTCCCTGCCCCCGTTCCAGGAACTCACGGGCGGCGTCGTACGCCTCACCGGGATCCTCCAACAGCGACTTGATCTCTGGGATATCCGCCCCGGCCACGAAGGCGTTTGAGCCCCCGCCTGTGATGATGATTGCTTTGACCTCGTCGTCCGCCAACAGATCATCCATCGCCTCGCCCAACTCCGTCATCACCTGGGCGTTAAACGAATTGACCGGCGGATGATCGATGGTCAGCACTGCGATCTGGTCCTCGACTTCCGTCCGAACATATTGCCATTCAGCCATAATTTTTCCTCCTATGCTGGTGTTTGCTGGTAAAGCACTCTATCGCCTACGTGTGTTCGTGGAATCCACGCCCTGTCTTCTCTCCCAGGTGCCCGGCGCGGACGCGCAACTTGATCGGGCGGGCAGGACGGAAGCGCGGCCCTAATGCCTCTTGCAATTCCTGTAACGTTTCCAAAACGACGTCCAGGCCGATTTTATCGGCGATGACCAGCGGGCCGACGCGCTCTCCCTCGTAGGTCATACCGGTGCCGGCGACCATCGACATATCGATGTCGGTGAGGCTGGCGATGTTTTCCTGGACGCACAGGGCCGCCTCGTTGATCAGCGGGAACATGAGCCGTTCCGCGCTGAAGGGCGTGCCGGTCGGCACGTCGCCCGCGGCCTGAAGTTCCTCAATCATCTCGTTGACCTGGGCGGATTCGCCGCCGGGGTGATCGTAGAACCCCGCGCCCGATTTCTCGCCCAGCCGGCCTGCCTCCAGCAGCTTGAAGAACAGCTTGGCGGGAACCATACGCTCGCCGTACTCCTCGTACAGATACTCACCGACGTGACCGCACACGTCAATCCCCAACATATCCATCAGCGTGAACGGCCCCATCGGCATGCCCCACGCCGTCACAGCCTGGTCGATCTCGGGGGCAGTCGCCGCCCCTTCCTCCAGCGCCTTGGTCGCCTCGTTGAGGTAGGGCATCAAGAGCCGGTTAACCAGGAAACCGGGACATTCCCTGACCACCACCGGTATCTTGCGCAAGCTCTCGGTGAACATGACCACATCATCAATGGTCTCTTGCCCGGTATCGAGGCCGGGGATGACCTCGACCAGTTTCATCACGTGGGCCGGGTTGAAGAAGTGCATGCCGATCATCTTGTGAGGCTTGTCCGTCGCCGCCCCCATCTCCGAGATTGAGAGGGCGGAGGTGTTGCTGGCGAAGATCGTCTGTTCGGGGCAGGCCTCCTCCAATTCCTTCAACACCGCCTGCTTGATCGCCATCTTCTCCGGCACCGCTTCGATGACGATGTCCACGTCCTCGAACTCGTCGTATGTCAGCGTCGGCGTCACCAGGTCCAGCTTCGATTGCATATCGCTGGCGCTCATCTTGCCCTTATCCACCCGGCGCTGGTAGATGGAACGAATCTTCTCCATCCCCAGATCCAGCATCTCCTGATCAATATCCTTCATCACCACCGGCAGGCCGGAATAGGTGATGACCTGGGCGATTTCCCCGCCCATCGTCCCTGCGCCTACTACACCTGCTTTGAAAATATACACGTTTTCCTCCCTCCTAAATCCGCTCCAAAATCAACGCGCCGCCCTGCCCACCGCCGACGCACATCGTATCCATACCGTAGCGCACCTCGCGTCGCTGCATCTCGTGGGTCAGCGTGGCGATCAATTTGGCTGCCGTGCAACCCACCGGGTGACCGAGCGCGATGGCGCCGCCGTTGACGTTGACCTTTTCCCAATCCCAATTGTGCCCGTCCGTCTCCATCTTCTTCGCCACGGCGATACACTGGGCCGCGAAGGCCTCGTTCAACTCAATCAATCCCATATCATCCAACGTGAGGCCGGCCCGCTCCAGCGCCATCGGCATGGCGTGCGCCGGACCGATGCCCATGTAGGCCGGGTCGACCGCCGCGTAGGCGTAGCTCACGATGCGGGCGGTCGGTTCCAGGCCCAGCTCCTCCGCCTTCTCCGCCGTGCAGACGATCATCGCCGCCGCCCCATCGGAGATGGGACAGGCGTTGGCCGGCGTCACGGTGCCATCCTTCTTGAAGACGGTCGGGTAGAGCCCGGCCTTCTGCACCGTCAGGCCGGGGTTGATTGTCTCGTCGTGGACGATTTTTTCCCGCGCCACCTCCTGGCCCGCCACCCGCTTGATGATCTCGACCGGCGCGATCTCGTCGTCAAACTTCTGCATCCGTTGGGCCATAAAGGCCTTTTTATGGGATTGGACCGCGTACTTATCCTGCGCCTCACGGGAGATGTCGTACTTCTCCGCCAGGTTCTCGGCCGTGCCGCCCATAATCTGCTCACAGATGGGATCGGTCAGCCCTTCCCACAGCGCGTCGGTCAGTTCGGCGTGACGGAGCTTGTATCCCCAGCGCGCTTTCTTCAGCACGTAGGGGATATTGCTCATACTCTCCGTGCCGCCGCAGAGATAGAGTTCCCCATCCCCCGCCTGCATAGCCTGGTAAGCCGAGGTAACCGCCTGCAACCCAGAGGCGCAATTCCGCTGGACGGTATACCCCGGCACCTCAATCGGGACCCCCGCCATCAGCGCCGCCACGCGGCCGATGTTCGCCGCGTCTGACGGCTGACCGATGCAACCGAGGATCACCTCGTCCAACAGCGCCGGATCTAACCCTGTCTGTTCCAACACCGCGCGTATCACGATCTCGGCCAGATCCTGCGCCCGTTTACTCCGCAATGCGCCGCCATGCGATCCCACCGGCGTGCGCACCGGATTGACAATGACAACCTCTTTCATTTCGCCTCCTCTATTAGCTATGAAGGCGCCTGGAAGCCTCGGATGATTGTCTCCAAGGCCGCCTGACACAGCGCCTCCCGTTCCACACCGACCATCTCGCGTCGCAGCGGATGGTCCATCAATTCCAACACCCCGTTCATCGTCGCCCATAAAATACTGGCGGCCGCCCGGGCGTCGTCGCAAACAAAAACACCGTCGCGGATGCCCTGCTCGACCGCCCGCACCACCCACTCCAATCCCTCGCCGCTGACCGCCAACACCCGTTCGTATACCTCCGGTTCGACCGACTCCTGAAACCTACCTCGATCGGTCGCCATCAACAGACGAAAATAAGTCGGCTCTACCTCGAAGAATTGCAAATAAGCCTGGCTCAAGCGGCGCAATCGCTCCTCGGCCAGGATATCCGCCTGGGGGGCATAAGCGCGTTCTAAAGACGTCACAAGCTCTCGCAGGCCCCTCAAAAGCAAAAGAGCAAGGATGGTCTCCTTGCTCTCAAAATACAGATAGACGGTGCCCTTGCTGACCTCAGCTTGATCGGCGACGTCATCCACGGTCGCGCTAAAACCCTTCTCGAAGAACACATCGTGGGCCGCTTGAAGGATTGCCTGTCGTCGCTTTTCTTTTTCTCGCTTACGACGCGCCCTGGTCGTCACCGAGTCCCCTTCTCCAAATAACTCGCGGTCATTAACTGACTGCTAGTCATTATATAACAAAAGCCAGGCGCTGTCAATCACTTGATGAATTTTTTAAGGATTGCGCGCGATTGCATTGCCTCCACAACGCTTTACGGTATAATAAGGCTTAAGTCAATATCATCAATGTGATCGGCGCGCCAGATGGCTCGCCCAGAGAGGCGATCGCATTCTCCGTTCCGCCGCCTCAACAACGACCACAGAATCAAAAAGACCTGGGTCCACCGAAAACTACCCACATGGCGGATGCGCCAATCACGATGTAATGGTATACTGATAAAACCTCCCGCAGGTTTAGAATTCGCCGTCAGCGGGCGCTTCGCGCCCGCCAAACAACCCAAACCCCGCCCACCCGCTGCAAACGGGCAGTAGGCTGAGCAATTACCAGCGAACAAGCATTGATCGTCGAAGTTTCTTTTTGGTTCTGGTTCATCCAGGTTAGGAGACATCCGATGAAACACATCCTTCTGGCGAAAGTGAGATCATTAGTGAGAGCATTAGTGAGACCATTGACCATTACATTGCTGGCGCTGAGCGTGATTGTCGGCGTCGTCCAGGTAATCCGTGCGCCCGCGTCGGCGTCGAGCAAGTGGTGGGGCGAATATTTCGCCAACCGCGACCTGTCCGGCGCGCCGGCCGTCACCCGCTATGACGACGTCGTCAACGACGGCGTCAACTTCAACTGGGGCGTCGGCAGCCCCCACTCAGACATTCCGGCCGATAACTTCTCCGTCCGCTGGACCCGCGAGGCATGGTTCGGCGGCGGAACCTACCGCTTCACCGTCATCTCCGACGACGGCGTGCGCATCTGGGTCGGCGATGAGTTGGTGGTCGACGAATGGCGCGACCGGGACGCCACGCCGCGCTACATCGACCACTACATCCCCGCCGGCGTCCACCCGGTGCGCATCGAGTATTTCGAGCACCAGGGCGGCGCGCGCATCAGCGTGGGATGGAAGCGCGTCGTCGGCGGCGCGACCTGGCGCGCCGAGTACTATAACACCCGCGACCTCGCCGGACCGGTAGCGCTCCAACGCGAAGACGCCGCCATCGACTTCAACTGGGAGGGCGACAGCCCGCACCCGGCGGTCAATCCAGATCACTTCTCCGTCCGGTGGACGCGCACTTTGGGCTTCAGCGCCGGCGTCTACCGCTTCTTCGCCAGCGTCGACGACGGGGTGCGCGTCTGGGTTGACGACCAACTGGTAATCGACGCCTGGAAGGATCAGGCCCAACCGAACACCAGCACGGGCGACATTTACCTGCCGGCCGGCCTACACACGATCGTCGTGGAATATTATGAGCACACCGGAGGCGCCAGCGCCCACGTCTGGTGGCGATCGACCGAGACCTTCGGCAGTTGGCGCGGTCAGTATTTCGATAACCCGAATCTGGTCGGCGGCCCGGCGCTGGAGCGGGACGATCCGGTCAATTACAAGGGCGTCGGCCTGGACTTTGATTGGGGCGTCGAGCCGCCGGTCGATTGGATGCCGGACGACAATTTCTCCATCCGCTGGACGCGCACGGTCGACTTCACCCCCGGCTACTACCGCTTTGTCCTCCAGGCGGACGACGGCGCCCGGTTGTGGGTAGACGACGGGATCGTCATCGACAAATGGCAGGATATGGATTACGAGCTTCATTACGTCGACGGCACGTACCTGGAAGGCCAACACACCATCAAGCTGGCATACTACGAACACACCGGCTCGGCCCGGATACGCTTCTGGTGGGAGCCGGGCTCTGACGACGACGCGCCGCCCGACTTCATCACCGGCGGGGAGTCCCGCCCCACCCGGCCCGTGTCCGGCGGCGCCCCCGCAGCGACAGCCTACGCTGGCGGCGTGACGGAGGCGGCGTGGGCGGATGGGGTGTGGGCGGCGGCCTATTTCGACAACGTCGATCTAAAAGGCCGGCCGGCGCTCTCGCGCGTCGAAACAGCGCTTGATCACAATTGGGGACTGGGATCGCCCGGAGATGTCGTGCCCAACGACTACTTCTCCGCCCGCTGGCGACAGTCGATTCCCTTCGAGGGCGGCGTCTATCGCTTCACCACCTACACCGACGACGGCGTCCGGCTGTGGGTGAACGGCGAGTTGTTGATCGACGCCTGGCGGCCGATGCGGGGTTATCGCAGCGCGACCGTCGAGCTGGACGAGGGAGACCACGAGGTGGTAATGGCATACTACGAGCGCACCGGGGCCGCCATCGCGCGGCTTGATTGGCGGCGCATCTCCCGTTAACGCGCCTGCTGAACCCTAAAACTCCCCCACGTCGCCCACGCGGAAGCGCTCAATCAACAGGAAAGCGACGATGCAGACGAGCATCAAAAGCGTGGACATGGCCAGCGCTTGCCCGTAGTTCGTCGCGCCGGGCCGGCCCAGCAGACGGTAGATGGCGACCGGCATCGTCGGGCGCTCCGGGCGGGCGATCAAGCTAGTCGCGCCGAACTCACCCATCGAGATGGTGAAAGCGAACACCGCGCCCACCAACGTCGACCGGGCCACGATGGGCAAATCGACCTCGATCCAAACGCGCCAGGGGGGCGCGCCCAACATCGCCGCTGCCTCTCGCAGATTGGGATGGATGGACCGCAGGGCCGGGAGCACACTGCGCACGACGAAGGGCAATGCGACCAACGTGTGAGCGAAGATCACCAGGAGCGGCGAGGTGCGCAGGTTGAGCGGCGGCTCGTCCAGGGCGACGATATATCCCAGGCCCAGCGTCACCGCCGACGTGCCCAGCGGCAGCATAAAGATTGGGTCGAGCAAGCGCCGCCAGCCCTCGCGCTTCCGACCCGGGCCGCGATGGTTCAACGCCGTCGCCGCCATCAACCCCAGCGCGGTCGAAAGCGCCATCGTCGCCAGCGCAAACGAGACCGAATGACGCACCGCCGCGACCGGCGGCACGTAAAAAGCTGAACCGCGCGGGTTGTCGAACAGTTGACGGTAGAAGGCCAGCGACATCCCCCCATCATCGGCCGCCAGGGTCAGCGAACGCTGGACCAGGGCCGCCAACGGCGCGATCAACAACGCCAGCATTAACCCCACGTTCCCTACAACCAATAGACGCTCCCGCCAACGCCGGGGCCGGCGCTGCGTCGCCCGCCGTGAGCGCATCGTCACCGGCAGCGATACCCGCGCCTGAAGCCGGGTATAGACCATCATCAGCCCAAAGGTAAACAGAATCTGAACGAGCGACAGCGCAGCCGCCACCGGCAAATTGAGATAGTTGATCGTCTGGCGGTAGATCGCCACCTCCAACGTGGCGAAACGGGGACCGCCCAGCACCAGGATCACACCGAAGCTGGTAAAGCAGAAGATGAAGACGAGCAGCGCCGCCGCGCCGATGGCTGGTATCAGGAGCGGCAGCGTGACCTCACGGAAGGCTCGCCGCCGGCCGGCCCCCAGCATGCGGGCCGCCTCCTCCAGATGGGGATCGAGATTGGCCCAGTACGTCCCCACGATACGGAGGACGAGCGCATCATTGTAGAATACGTGGGCCATTAGAATGATCGTCAACGTATGCCGGAGGTCCAAAGGGGGACGTTCGAGATCCAACAGGTTCATCAAGAAGACGTTCACCAGCCCCCGAGGCCCCACCATCGCGGTGAAAGCGAGCGCGACAACGATAGTCGGCAGTACGAAAGGGGCCGTCGTCATCGCTTCCAGGAGCGATTTGCCGGGGAATTCGTAGCGGGCAAAGACGTAGGCCCCCGGTAAGGCCAGGAGCACCGTCAGCACGGTCGAAAGAGCCGCTTGCCAGGCGGTAAACCAGATCGTTCGCAGGTAACGAGGCGAGCTGAGAAGTTCCCCCAGCCCCCTAAAACTAATCCACTCAGACGGCCCGTCCGGTGAGAAAGAGAGCGAGAGGATAGCGGTCAGGGGATAGAAGTAGAAGATGAGCAGGAAAAGCAGCGGCAGGGCGACCAGGAGCCCATTCAAGATCAAAGGCCGCCAAGATCGCCCACCGCTTGACCGCTCTTTTTCCATCATCCGCCTCTACGCTAAAATTAGCGCAACACCACGTCAGACCAGGCCGTCACCCACGCCTCGCGATTCGCCTCAATCGCTTCGTAGGACGCCTCGGCCGGTTTTTCTGGGATGACGGCGAACTCGGCGAATACCTCCGGCAGGGCCGCGTTCTCGTTGGCCGGGAACATGAACATATTCAGAGGAATATCCTCCTGGAAGGTCACCCCCAGCATGAAATCGACCCACGCCCGCGCCAGGTCGGCGTTTTCCGTCCCCTTGAGCACACCCACAAACTCGATCTGCCGGAAACAGCTCCCGTCACCCACGACGACGCCGGTCGGCGTCTCGTCAAAAGACGTCTCTGCAAACAGGACCTCGACCGGCGGGCTGCTGGCGTAACTGACGACGATGGGCCGGTCGCCCTCGCCGCCGGAACCGTAGGTGAAGCGGCCCCAATACGCCTCCTCCCAATCGCCCGCGATGGCGACGTCATTCTCTACCAGGTCGGCCCAGTAGTCGAGGTAGGTATAGTCGCCCGATTCGCCAAAATGTCCGACGGTCGCCAACAAGAAGGCCAGCCCCGGCGAGGAGGAAGCGGCGTCCTCGACCACCGTCAGCCCCTCGTAAGCCGGTTTGACCAGGTCCTCCAGGTTCTCCGGCGGCGCGACGCCCGCCTCCTCGAACCAGGCCTTGTCGTAATTCAAGCATACGTCGCCGTAATCGACCGGTAACGCCCGATGCTGGGGATCAAGCTCCAAACCGTCAGCGATCTGGTCCAGGAGCGGCGATTCGTAGGGCTCGAAGATGTCCGCCTTCAGCGCCCGGCTGAGCAACGTGTTGTCGACGCCGTAAAGCGCGTCAGCCAGGGGATTGCCGACACTGAGGATCGCCTGGTTGACCATCACACCGGCGTCGCCTGAGCGCAAAATCTCCACCTCGACTCCGTGCTCCGCCTCGAAAGCGGCGATCGTTTCCTCGCTGATGCTGAAACTATCGTGCGTCATCACCCGCAGGGTGCGCGCCTCGACCTCGACCGTCTCAGTTGGCGTCGGCGGCGCATCGGCGGCGCATCCCGTCAAGATCAACAGACTGATCAATAAACTACTTAAAAAGCGCTTCATCTTCCCACCTCCACACGACTTGCACACTTGCCACTTGCACACTTGCTTAGCGCCTGATGAGCACACACAACAAGCAGCCGCGGCGCAGGCTGATGCGGGCGCGTTTCTCCGTCAACTCGTTGCTCACCCCGCGCGCCAATCCAAAACGCAGCGTGTCATCGTCCAGCGGCCACGTCACCCCCTGGACCGTCACCCCTTCAGCGTCGCTCCCCAACGGGATGAGGGAAAGTGTATCCCCCGGCTCGCCTCGGACGACGACCTCCTGCCCGGCCCGAATCAGAAACGCCTCCTGCTTCCCCGCGACGACGCGCACGTCGACGCCCGACAACGCTGGCGACGCCATCAGGAACAGATTCGCCAGGGTCTGGTCCAGGCGTCCGCCTAAAGCAGCCAGGATGACGATCTCGGTCGCGCCGGCGCGGGCGGCGTATTTCAGCGCCAGTTCCAAATCGGTCTCGTCCTTTTGCGTGGGGAAGCGCACGATCTCGCCTCCCGCCGAGGTCACGTGGTCCAGATCCTGGGCGGATATTGAATCCAAGTCGCCGACCAGCACGTAGGGCGTCACGCCAATCGAGAGGGCGTATTCGGCTCCGCCGTCGGCGGCGATGATCAGGTCGTCGGGCCGCACCAAGCGCCGCGCCGCTTCTGGGTGATCAAATTCACCGTTTACGAAGATGAGTGCTCTCATAAGCCTCCAACAAAAAATCGCCCCAGCCAGTGGAGCGATTGTCACACACGTGCTTTACTCCCTCCGCTGGCATAATCCAGATCAGGTTCCAAGGGTCGGTGCGGATGGCCCTTTTAGCCCATAGCACCCTCTCAGCCTGTTCCCAGGCTCCCCTGATGATGTCTGTCTACATTGATCTACATCAATCTACATCGACAAACGATTAACTTCTCAAGGTACATATACATTATACGTAACTGCTCAGCATACCGTCCGTTTGCAGCGGATGGGCGGGGGTTTGGGTTGTTTGGCGAGTGCTTCGTACCCGCCAAACAACCCAAACCCCCACTCTCCATCGCAGCAAGGGGCTGGCCCGAGCAGTTACCATTATACTACAGCTCGCCGGTTCCGCAAAGAAACCGTTCAAAAAAACATTTGAATCGCGCCCGGGTCTTAACGGTCGGGCAGCGGCGCGGTCGGACTGACGCGCCGGATCTTCTCGATCAAGCGCTGCCGTTCGGCGGGGCTGCTCGCTTCCTTCAAGCGTTCGCGCAAACGACGCAACTTTCGCTTGCGCGTCTGTTTCCGAATCCGCCTCCGATCTCTACTGGTCCGCATCTAAACCTCCTCAAAAATTTATGGATATACGCGCTTCAACATCCTGGGGAATGAGATCGTCTCCCGCAGGTGATCCAAACCACAAATCCAGGTCACGGTCCGCTCGACGCCCAGGCCGAAACCTGAGTGCGGGACCGATCCATATTTCCGCAGATCAATGTACCACTCGAACGCCTCTCGGGGTAAATTCCACTCCCTGAGCCGTTGGAGCAACAGGTCCGGGTCCGAGATACGCTCCGATCCGCCGATGATCTCTCCGTAACCCTCCGGCGCCAACAAGTCCGCGCTCTTGGAGACTTCGGGGCGACCGGGCCAGGGTTCCATATAGAACGCCTTCGCCATGGTGGGATAACCATAGACGAAGACCGGCTTCTCGAAACGCCTGGTCAACTCCGTCTCGTGGGGCGATCCGAAGTCATCCCCCCACTCGATCGCCAACAATTGCCGCAATGCCTCGTCCTCCGTCTTCTCGCGGATTTCGGCCAACATCTTGATAGCGTCGTCGTAGGAGACGCGGGGGAACGGCGGCGCGACCTTCTCCAGGCGGCTGACGTCCCGCCCCAGCAATTCGAGCTCCTGAGAGCACTCCGTCAGGCAGGCCTGGACGATGTAGGAGACGAACTGCTCACCGATGTCCATATATTGGTCCAGGTCGCAGAAGGTCATCTCCGGTTCCACCATCCAGAACTCGGTCAGGTGACGGCGGGTCTTCGATTTCTCGGCCCGGAAGGTCGGCCCGAAGCAATAGACGCGCCCGAAGGCGTAGATGTTGGCCTCGTTGTAGAGCTGCCCTGACTGGGCCAGGTAGGCCGGCTCGCCAAAGTAATCGGTCTCGAACAGGGTCGACGTCCCTTCGCAGGCCGCCGGTGTGATGATGGGCGTATCCATGTTGACGAAACCGTGATCGTCAAGCCAATCCCGGATCGCCCGGATGACCGTCGCCCGCACCCGCAGCACCGCCCATTGGCTTTGGGAACGGACCCACAGGTGCCGATTGTCCATCAGGAAATCGACGCCGTGCTCCTTGAGTTGGATGGGGTAATCCTCGGCGATTTGCAACACCTCAAGGCTGGCGACGCCCAGCTCGTAGCCGCCGGGTACGCCGGGGGCGCGGTCGTCCTGTCGCACCACGCCGGTGACGACGAGGGAAGATTCCTGGGTCAGACCGCTCGCCGCCTCGAACACCTCCGGGCTGACATCCTTCTGGAACACGACGCACTGGGCGAAACCGGTTCCATCCCGTACGAGGAGAAATTGCAACTTCCCCTTATCGGTGCGATTGTAAAGCCACCCCTTAAGGGTGACGGTCTCTCCTACGTATTGGGCGATGTCTTGAATTCGTATCACTTCGGGCATTGATTGTCTCCTCTCTGCTTACTCGGGGGGGAATTGTACCCCATAACGCGCAAGGTGACAAGGGGAAGGAGGTTGGGGTTTTCGAAGCGGGTCAAGACAAGAAAATCAACCCCAAGGCCTGATTGCCATTCTTTAACATTTGTTCCAAAATAGGGCATCTGATTCGCTCATTAGTATGCAAGGAGGTGCCCTATGTTCGTTCG
>DAOTUC010000308.1:0-8704 GCA_034437315.1 Anaerolineae bacterium | reverse complement strand
ACGCTGGAAGGGAGGCGCAGATCATCGGTTACCTGGCCCAGGGAAGCGATCATCCCGTCGCGCTCACCTTCCCGGAAGGGGCCTATCTCAAGGGCTTGATCTGCCAGACGTCGCATGCGGTCTGAGTTGTTACAGCCCTTTCATACCACTCGGGGCACGCGGGCCAGGATCTCCGAGACGACCTCGTAATTGATCGTGCCTAACCAATCGGCGACCTCTTCGGCCGTGATCTGGTCGTCGCCCTGGCGACCGATCAACACCACGCTGTCGCCCACCCGCACGTTGGGGATGTGGCTGACGTTGATCATCGTCTGATCCATACACACCCGCCCCACGATGGGCGCGCGTTGACCGCGGACCAGCACCGATTCCCAGCGGGTCGGCGCGCGGCGAAACCCGTCGGCGTATCCCACCGGGATGACGGCGATGGTCTCCTCTTGTTCTGTCTGGTAGGTGTTGCCATAACTGACGTAACTCCCCGCTGGCAGCGTTTTGACTTGGGCGATGGTGGTTTTCCAGGTCATCGCCGGTTGAATGGGCTGCGGCAAAGGGACGTGTGGGGATGGCTGAAGGCCGTACATCGCCAGCCCTAGTCGAACCATGTTGAATCGGGATTCGGGGAGGCGCAGGAGCGCGGCGGAATTGGCGCAATGAATCAAACGGAAGGTCACGCCAATGGCTTTCAAGGCGTCCAGCACATCCCTAAATTGCGCCAATTGCCGGCGGGTGTAGGATAAGCTCTCGTCGTCGGACGTCGAGAAGTGGGTGAAAATACCCTCTAATTCCAGGCCAGGCAAACCCTGAATTTCCTCGATGAACGGTATGACATGGTCGGGCAGGAGTCCCAGCCGCCCCATTCCAGTATCGACTTTGATGTGCACCCGGGCCGTGCGCCGGCAATCCTTCGCCGCCCGGCTGATGGTACGCGCGATGTCGGCGTCGTAGAGGGTGAGGATGACGTCGCGCAAGATCGCCTCGCGCACCAACCACGCCGGTGTGTAGCCCAGGACCAATATCGGCGATTTCACCCCGCCTTCCCGGAGTTTGACCGCCTCGTTGAGCGAAGCCACCCCGCAATAGGAGACGCCGTTGTTCAGCGCCGTCCGGGCCACGGTCAGCGCGCCGTGCCCGTAGGCGTCCGCCTTGAGCACCGCCAGGATGTCGACCGCTGGCCCGAGAAGATCCTTTATTTGCCGGACGTTGTAGGCGATAGTCTCCAGATCAACTTCCACCCACGTAGGGCGGGCCGGGCGGGTCGTCCGCACGATGAGGCCGTCCTCGCGTTGCACCAGGCGATCGGCGTAAGAGGCGTCGGACAGGAGACTCTCTACGATCTGCTCCATACTCGTCTCTACGTCCCCTTTGATCAACACGACGTCGCCCGGTTCCAGCGCCGACCGCAGATAGCGTACCACGTCCCGCGCTGTGTAGGTGACCTGAATGCGCTCCCGTCCCAGACCGGCCTCCTCGGCCGCTTCGGCGATCCAGACCGCGCGCTTTCCCTTGACCACGAGATTATCCACGAAAGCCGCGGCCGCCTGTCCCAATCGTCGGTGACCCTCCACCGCATAGCCTCCCAACTGGGCCATATCGCCGAGCACCGCGATACGGCGCTGGGCCGGATAGTCGGCCAACGTCGCCAGGGCTTTCAAGGCGGTATCCGGGCTGCAACTCGCCGATCCGTCGAGCAGCAGCGAGCCGCCGATGCCCGGCAGAATTTGCAATCGGCCGGGGCCGGGTTTCAGCAGCTCTACCGCGTCCAGGATGTCATCCCAGGGCACATGGTGGGCGATTCCCACGGAGATGGCGGCCAAAACGGTGTAGACCTGGTGACGTCCCAGGAGCGAGGTGCGGATCTCCGATTTGGCCGGATAGCCCGGCGTGCCCATCCCGGCGACGCCGGGGAAGTGGACGACGCATTGAAGACCCTGGGGGTCGGGCCGCAGGTCGGATGCGACGATGTCGGCGTTGGGGCTCATGCCGTAGGTGATGACCTGGGCGCAGGTATGTTCTTGCATGGCACGCACTCGACGATCGTCGTAATTCAATACTGCCACGCCTTCCGGGGGCAGGGCGCTCACTAAACGACTTTTTTCCTGGGCGATGGTCTCCAGGTTGCTCAGGTAGGCCAGGTGAGCGCGGTTGATTGAGGTGAGTACGCCGACGTGTGGACGGGTCAACTCGACCAGGTGGGCGATGTCGTCGAAGGCGTGGCAAGCCATTTCCAGGACAGCTACGTCGTGTTGAGGCGTCAGTTCCGCCAGCGAGAGCGGCAGGCCGAAGCGGTTGCTCAGGTCCGGTGGATTTGAAAAGACCCGGTAGCGCGTCGACAACACCGCCGTGATGGCGCGGCATACATCGGTCTTGCCGGTGGACCCGGTCACGCCCACGACCTGGGGCGTGTGTTTGCGGATGACGTGACGGGCCCAATCGGAAAGCGCGATCTGGGTATCGGGGACCACCACGCAGGTCACGCCGGGCATTGAGGGCGGGAACTGGCACAACACGCCCCCGGCCTCCCGGGCGATGGCGTCCCCGACGTAATCGTGACCGTCGCCGCCGTTCTCTGTCTTGACGGCGACGAAAAGCTCCCCCGGCTGGATGCGGCGCGAATCGTAGCAGAAGGCGGGGAACCGCTCGGTGGTGGCCGCGCCTACCAGGTATCCGCCGGTCGACGTCAGTAGATCGTCCAGATAGATCATAGGCTCTCTTAAAGACCCAACATCTTGAGGAGCGGGCGGTGCATCCGCGTCATCTTGACGGCGCTCCTAAACTTATTTTGATAGCAAACGGCGGCGCGACAATGCGCGCCGCCGGCGGGAATGGGCGGTACGGGACTCGAACCTGTGACCTCCTCCGTGTAAGAGAGGCGCTCTAACCAGCTGAGCTAACCGCCCGCGTGCTTATTATAGCCGGAATCGAAAAACCGTCAATGTCTCGCATGGGGTCACAAGCGGGGCAGCACGATCGACTGTTGCGCCTGGTACTTGCCTTTCTTGTCGGCGTAGGAGCGCTCGCACACCTGGTCTCCCTCGAAGAAGAGCACCTGAGCGATCCCCTCGTTGGCGTAGATCTTGGCCGGGAGCGGGGTGGTGTTGCTGATCTCCAACGTGACGTATCCCTCCCACTCCGGCTCGAAGGGCGTTGTATTCACAATTATGCCGCAACGCGCATACGTCGATTTTCCCAGGCAAACGCAGAGTAAAGCGCGCGGCACGCGGAAGTACTCCACCGTCCGGCTCAATGCGAAGGAATTGGGTGGGATCACGCACACGTCGCCCTTGAAATCGACAAAGGAAGCGGCGTCAAATTGTTTGGGATCGACGACGATCGATTTGTTCGACTTGAGTTCGGCCAGCGCCCGCGAGGCGGCATCCCGGCGGCGGGTCAGGTAAGGCAAGGTCTGTGAGAGCACGTACTGCACGTCGGCGGGCTTGCTCACGACCAGGTCGATTTTGCCGTTGCCCGATTCCTGGACACGCCCGGCGCCGATTATGGCCCGTAACCCGTCCAGCGCCTGCCGGTCATCCCCGGCGAAGACGAGCGCCAGGCTAGGCCGTTCGTCGATCCCACAGGCGCGATAGCCGACGTTCCCTTGGGCGTCCAGTATCCCGGCGACGTAAGCGCATTGCACATCGGAGAGCTTGGACGCCGTGATCTCCGGCTGGAAAATCTTGAACTCATCGGCGACTCGAATGTCGTAACCGTAAGATGAAAGGCCGTAGGAAATCACGCTTTCGCGCACCTGACCATCCACGAACGGCTCGATCATGCGCTGCTCCAGGGACAATTTACGAATCCAACTGTCAGACTTCAAACCCATTGGTGAAACTTACCTCCAAGTTATGAGTGTGCAAGTTGCAAGTGTGCAGGTTGCAAGTACGGAGCCGCCTACATTCGTTCTGGGGCGCTCATGCCCATCAGTTGGAGCACGCGGGCCAGAACCAGGCGGGCGGCCCGCATCAACACCAGGCGCGCGCGCGTCAAATTGGGCGCGTTGGCGTCCACGACTCGGCAATCCCGGTAGAAGGTGTGGAAGGCCGAGGCCAACTCCCGGGCGTAAAAGGTCAGGTGGTGGGGGGCGGATTGGGTCGCCGCCAGGGCGACGATCTCCCGCAATTCCAACATCTTGCGGATCAGGGCCAGCTCGCTCTCGTGGGTCAACAGTGTGGGGTCGCCGGGCGCTTCGACGTCCCAGCCGAGGTCGGAGGCGTGGCGCAGGATGCTGGCAATACGGGCGTGGGCGTACTGCACGTAGTAGACTGGGTTCTTGTCCGATTGCTCGACCGCCAGTTCCAGGTCGAACTCCATCGTCGAATCGACGGTGCTGGTGAGCAGCATGAAACGGATCGGATCCGGGCCCACCTCGTCCATCAGTTCGCGCAGCGTGACGAACTCGCCAGCCCGTTTCGACATGCGCACATCCTCGCCGCCCCGTTTGAGGTTGACCATCTGGTAGAGGATGATCTCGACCCGCTCCGGGTCAAGCCCCAAGGCCTGGGCCGCCGCCTTGATCCGAGGCGCGTCGCCGTGGTGGTCGGCCCCCCAGACGTAAATGGCCTGGTCGAAATCCCGCTCGACCAGTTTGTTCCACAGGTAGGCGATGTCGGAGGCGAAATAGGTCGGGCGTTCGTCGGGCGCCGGCACGACCGCCGGCGAGCGGACGACGACGGCGTCGTCCGCCAGTTCTGGCGACGTGAACCAGGTGGCGCCGTCGTACTCGGTGATGTGGCCCTTGTCCCGCAACACCTGCAACAATTCCTCGAACAGGCCCGATTCGTACAGGCTGCTCTCGTGGAACCAGGCGTCGTAGACGATGTCCAGATCGGCCAGATCCTGCCGCGCTGCCTCAATCACCCGTTCGATTCCCTCTCGACCCAGCGCGCGAGTGGCCTCATCGTAAGGCGCGTCCAGGTAGCGATCGCCGTATTCCTCCGCGAACTGCCGGCCCATTTCCACGACGTAATCGCCGGCGTAGCCATTCTCCGGGAACGGCTCGTCCTGCCCCAGGGCTTGAGCGTAGCGGGCGTAGAGGCTCTCGCCGAACACGCGCACCTGGGAACCGGCGTCGTTGACGTAATACTCCCGCTCGACCTCGAAACCGGCCGCCGCCAGCACGTTAGCCAGGGTGTCGCCCAGCACCACGTTACGGGCGAAACCGATGTGGAGCGGGCCGGTGGGGTTGGCGCTCCCGTACTCGACCTGCACCCGCTGCCCTTGCCCGATCTGCAAGGCGCCAAAGGACTCGTCCTCCGCCAGGATATGGTCAATCTGTTCCGCTAACCAACCGGCGTCCAATACCAGGTTGATGTAGCCCGGCCCGGCGACGTTTACACGATTGACGAAATCGGCCGGGGGGAGGTGGCTCACAACGTGCTCGGCGATTTGGCGCGGGGCCATGCGGGCCGCTCTGGCCAATTGCAGGCACGTGGGCGAGGCGTAATCGCCGTGCTCGGTTAGGCGGGGCCGCTCAATGAGCACCTCCGGGACCTCGAAGGGGGGTAATACGCCTTGCGCTTGTGCTGTCTGTATGCCGGTCTTGATCCAATCTGCAATTTGATCTCGAACAAGTTTTGTCATAGAAACCTCGGTAGTCAACTTGGGGCAAACGCATTTATATTTGTCGGACAGGATTAAGGGGAAGATAAGCTACGGACTGACGATCAATTCTTTACGGAATCGCCGCACCAGGCGCTTTCGATCTTCTGGCGACATGAAAGCGCCGCCGATGCCGGTCAGAATGGTGTGTTTAATCTGATCCAGCGTCACGCCCATCGCTAACATCGCCGCCATATATTCGTCGGTCAGGGTCGTGTCGCTGACGCTGGGGTCGTCGGTGTTGATCGTGACCCGCAGGTTCAAGGCCAGGAGGTCGGATAGGGGATGTTGCCAGAAGCGATGCACCACGGCGGTCTGCAAATTGCTCGTTGGGCATACCTCCAGCGTCACCCCGTGCCCGCGAATCAGGTGCACGACGTCGGAGTTCTCGATGGAGCGCACCCCGTGCCCGATTCGTTGAGCGCCCAATAGCTCGATGGCTTCCCGGACGTTCTCCGCGCCCCCGGCCTCGCCGGCGTGCACGGTGACGCCAAGCCCGTCGGCGCGCGCTTTTTGGAACACATCGGCGAAGCGGCGGGCCGGATAGCCTACCTCATCTCCGGCTAAATCCAATCCCAAGACGCCTCGGTCTATGTAAGCCTTGGCGATCTCGGCGATCTGGGAGGCCACTTCCAGGCTCTCGTCCCGTCCAACTTGCAGGATGAGGTTGGCGCGCGTGTCGTGGTCCTCTTCCGACCGGGCGACGGCGTCGCAGACCCAATCGACGACCTCGTCTAACGAGCAATCTTGTCGTTTGGACAGGGCGACCGGGTTGAAACGGAGTTCCAGATACTTGATGTTATCGGTCGCCGCGTCCGCCACCGCTTCGTAGGCCACGCGCTCGACGGCGGCCTTGGAGGTATAGAAACGGCGTAGAAAGGCGAATTTGGCCAGGAAAAGGTGGAAGTCGGGCCGATCATCGGTCGTCACTGTGGCGAAGCGCCGCAGGTATTCGATGTCGTAGCTGGGCAGGTCGATGCCGTGTTCCAATGCGATATCGGCCATCGTCTGTAGCCGCAGCGAACCCTCCAGGTGACGGTGTAAATCCACCTTGGGCAAGGCGTGTAATTGTGATCGTAGTCCAGATATGCCGTTTGGCTTCAGTTGTTGATTAGTGCTCATGTTGAGGTGAAATGATTCCTATTGAGATGTATTTTTTAATCTATCCTGTATCTTCGGTCAACTCCTGGTGCTTGGGCGCTTCAATCGGCCGGTTGGTGCTTGGGAATCACAAAGTAGAAGGTGCTTCCCTGCCCTGGCGCGCTTTCCACCCAGATATGTCCCTCGTGCGCTTCTACAATGCGTTTGACAATCGCCAGCCCCAATCCCGCGCCTCCAAAACGACGGCGCGCTGAACCGTCAATCTGGTAGAAACGCTCAAAGATGTGCGTATGTTGATCGTGGGGGATGCCGATACCCTCGTCAGAGATTGCAACCTGGATCATTCTATCAGTCTCCTCGGCCGATACCGTAATTCGCCCACCCTCCGGGCTGAATTTAATGGCGTTCTTTATCAGGTGATCTATGGCTTGCGTCAATTGATCTCGATCGCCCACTGCCAGCGGCGTGTCGTCGCGCCACGCATCGACTATGACCAGCCCTTTTTCCATCGCCAGCGGCGACCATTGCGCCAGGCGTTCTTTCAGCAGGTCGGTCAGTGAGAGCGGCTCTCGCCGACACGGCGCGCGATCGACCTGATCGAAGGATACGATGTCGTCCACCAACCGGGTGACGTGGTTTGTCTTTTCGGAGACGATGGTCAGGTGTTGTTTTTGCGCCTCGTTCAACGGCCCGGCGCTCTCTTCCATCAACAGGTCGACGTAACTTTTGACGAACGTCAGGGGCGTGCGCAGTTCGTGTGAGACGTTGCGCACAATCTCCCCCTTGAGGCGATCGGCTCGCTTGAGCTCAGCGTACGCCTCTGCTAAATTCTGCGCGCGTTGTTCCAGGCTGGCGTAGAGCCGGGCCTTTTCGATGGCGACGGCGGCCTGGGCGGCTGCGATGGTGAGAAATCTTTCATCCATCTTGTTAAAGGCATGCGGTTGGTCGCTGTCGACGGTGAGGGCGCCGATGATGCGCTGTTGCAACGTCATCGGCACGGTGAGCAAAGAACGTACCGCCGGATCGAAGGGGACGAATGATTCACACGTCAGGACATCGGGCTCGTAGATCGGTACGCCGTTTTGGGCGACTTTTCCCGCGATGCCCTCGCCAAGGCGCAGCGTAAACGTTTTTGCCCAGCGCTCGTTCAGGCCGGCCGATGCATGAATTTCTAACACTGCTCTCTCGGCGTCCAGCAGCGCGATGGAGCATCCCCGGCACTGCATCGCCTGCCGCAGTGATTGCACGATTGACGTCAGAACCGCCTGGACGTTAAGGCTGACGTCAACTTGCTGCGTCAACCGGTGCAACGTTGAGACTTCTTCTAGACGCCGTTCCATCTCGCGGCGAAGGCGGGTGTTTTCGACGGCGATGGCCAATTGCTGGGCGGCCCAGTTGGTCAATTTCTCGTCGGCTTCTTCGAATGCGTTGCGTCGCCGACTGCCCAGGTAGATCGCGCCGATGACTTGCGCCTGGTCGCAGACGGGGGCCGCCAGCGCGGCGCGCACATCGGGCGACGGTTCATCGCACCGGGGGTCGCGGGTTACATCGTCCACTCGGAGCAAGCGTTTGTGTTCGACGACCCAGCCGAGCAATCCACGGCTCAAATCAAAGTGAAAGCGCTCGTCGCTTCCGGCGCAGTTCAAGGATTTTAAAGTCTCTTGTTCCTCGTCTATGAACAGCACCCAACAGTAATCGTAGGCCAAAACGTACTGAAGCGCGTCGAGGGCGCGCCGGGCGGTCGTCTCCATAGGGTGTGTTGGGGCCATTGTTTTATCCATCGCTTGTTGGCGATTCACAGGTTTAGCGCTTGTATCAATATCGTGTGTTGGCGAAACGTGATCGACTTGTTCTTCGGAGTCTTCAGGATTTCGCATGGCCCATCATAGACCCTAAAGGTTTTTGCGCTGGTTTTGATGGAAAAAGGTCATTGTTTAAGGCAAAAACGTTGTTTGTGCGGCCTTGAGCAAAACCTTTAGGGTCTCGCCATGCGAAATCCCAGAGA
>DAOTUC010000307.1:0-2272 GCA_034437315.1 Anaerolineae bacterium | reverse complement strand
GGCATCGCCGATCTGGCGCCGGGGAGCTTCGACCTGCTGACGGTGACGGTGTTGTTTCCGGCGTGATTTGAACCGCTGACATCGCTGAGGAGTGCTGATAGCGCTAGAGCGGACTCAGCAAAAATCAGTGTGTCAACGATTCCAATCGGGAGCGAAACGATGAAAGAAAAATCTAAATCCACAACCATTATCGAAGAAGAGGAACTGGTCGCCGAATTAGACCTGCTGGGCATTCGCTATCTCTCGCGACAGTCCTCCTACCAGGCCAACCAGGTGCGTCCCCCGGAGATACTCCTGGCCGATCTGGTACGGCAGCCGCATGCTCGCGTCCGCGCTGCTGTGATCGCTGTGCTGCTGTCTCGCCCTGAGTATGCAGAGGCTGTGCCGGCCGCGTTGAAACGCCTTTCGTCTCAAGATCACTTAATCCTGCAATCTTTCTATATAGCTGCCGTGCTTCTCCAACGGGAGCACGCCGACCGCCTGCGGCCTCTTGCGGGAGAGCGCTGGCGATGGTTACCCGATTTTTTGTCGAAGGAACTGGACTTGCCCTCCGAGGGATCGCCCCGCGAGAGACTGAGACTGTTAGATCGCGAACTTCGACATCGAACGCAGGCGGCGGTGAACTGGATGGGCACCTATGAGCAGGTCGTGCAAAAGCTCATACGTGACTGGGAAAGGAGAAGTCGATGGAACCGTTAACGCTTGCTATTTTACAAACGTTCCTCCAGCGTCTGGGCGAACGCTTCACGGGCGCGGGTGACCTCTACCTGCTCGGAGGCAGCGCGCTCTACCTTTTGGGAAATCCCCGTACCACGATGGACATTGACTATACCTTCGAGCCAGATGCGGCCTCGATTGAGCAATTTGAGCTCACGGTCACCGAGTTGGCTGAAGAAATGCAACTGTATGCAGACCCAGCGCCGATAGCAGAGTTTGTCCCTCTACCATCGCAAGCTTATGAGCGGCGGCGATTGGTCGGGCGCTATGGTCGACTGAACGTGTACATCTTTGATCTCTACACCATCGCCTTGAGCAAGATAGCGCGAGGGTTTGAAGCTGACCTGGAAGATGTCACGTTCATGCTGCACCAGGAATTGATCGAGTTTGAGGAATTGGAGCGCCATTTTCAGGATGTCTTGCCCAATGCTCCCAAAGCTGACATCATCCCCAGCGAGTTCCGTGATTACTTTGCAGAGATCCGCCGCAGGTTTGAGGAAAGCAATCTATGACTCAACCCACAACCCACATCACCACCTCCGGCGGACTGATCTCCGCCGCCTTCGTCGAGAACGTGCGCGAGCTCGACACCCGCCAGCGCGGGACTGAGCCCGAGTCCTTCGCTCTTCCCTGGAACCTGGGTCCCAGAGGCCCCGCTGCCCTTGAGGACGACATCGCCGCCGCCTGGGAGCTGATCCTGGAGCGCTGGGACGGGATCCACGACCAGATCCGCGTGATGGACGTCTCCCAGGTGCGCCAGCGCTGGCTGTTGCCGATCTTCTCGCTGCTCGACTTTGAGCCGGTCTACCTGCACGGTGACATCGTGGTGGACGCGGCCGGTGAGCTGCGTTATCCGATCTCCCACCGAGGCTGGAAGCGAGACCAGGAACTGGTCGATGGTCCCGCGCTCCATACCGTTGGCCCCTCCCAGAAGCTCAACGAGCGGACGAGCGCCGGTAGGGGCATCAAAGCCAAGTCGCCGCACGATATGCTCCAGGCTTTCCTCAACGTAAGCCGCGACGATCGCTGGGCCGTACTCTCCAACGGCGTGCTGCTGCGCGTATTGCGCGAGTATCACCACACCTACACCCTCGGCTACGTCCAGTTCGATTTAGAGGCCATCTGCGAAACCCGTAATTACGGCGACTTCCACGCTCTCTACCGCATGTGCCACGCCAGCCGTTTTATCCCCCAGCAGACCTTTGAGGTTTCCGAAACCTCAAAGGTCTTGTGCCCACTGGAACAATTCTACAAGGACTCGCTCGCCACCGGGATCAAGGTGGGCGAGGATTTACGCGGGCAAGTGCGGGAGGCCATCGAGACGCTGGGCAACAGCTTTCTCGCCGCCAGCCCCGCGCTGATCCACCGGTTGGAGCAGGAGGATGGTCTCTGCCGCCGGTACTATGGCGAGATTCTGCGCGTTATTTACCGGATTCTGTTCTTGCTCTTCGCCGAGCAGCGGGGGATGATGCCCGGTCGCGACTCGCTCTACGCCGAGACCTATTCCATCGCCGCCCTGCGCGCCCACGCCGAGGAGCGTCTCGCGCACGGGGCG
>DAOTUC010000306.1:0-33870 GCA_034437315.1 Anaerolineae bacterium | reverse complement strand
TGAACCCAACGCGGATGGAACAGGTGCGAGCCTGCACGGCGGCGGGGGAGAAGATGCCGCAAAAATCCACCGATTTCTACCCCAAGGTCATCAGCGGCCTGGTGATGTTGCCCATCGGTGTGGACGAGCAGCTGTAATTTCTAGCTGATTTGTCAATCAAGCCCCGCCGGTCGGACCGGCGGGGCTTTTGCTTAGGGTGTGTTTCATTTCATTTGGGGCCAAGCTCGTAGTAGGCGATTTATCGCCGTAAAAGCGCGCTGAAGCCGCTATATCTAGCGCCGCTACCTAGCGCCGCTACCTAGCGCACGCACAGCACTCAAAACATTTGAAACACACCCTTTTGATTACGATTCGGAAGCGTCCATAAACTTATCGAAGGCTCCCGCCCATAGCGAGGGCTTGCGCGTCATCTTCCGAACTTTGACGTCAGAGAAGTGGGGCGTCATGCGCGCCAGAGCGACCGGCAACGCTTCCCACTGCCCTTGAAAGATAATTGCGCTCAACTCGTCGGCGAGGGGATCAATCCAGCGCCATTCCTCGCGAAATCGCTCCGCTTTAAGCCAGTAGTCCCGTTTCTCCCACGCCTCGATCGTCTGGTCAACGGTGTCCGACATGCCCTGAAGGCAAAAAACGATCAAAGCGGTCAAATCCTTGGTCTCTTGATCAATCTCAGATTTTTGACTCAAACGGCGCAACGCCTCCGCAATGGTGCGACGATGCTGATGGCGTATCTTGCCGGGACTCCTGGTTGTGATAACTCGACTCATACCGTTTGCCTTTCTAACACAATCTCTATAACGTGACGACCCGGTGCTCGACGCGGCAATGTTCCGCCCGGATAATAGCGATCACGTCGTCCACGGCGCGGTCCAACTGCCCATCTCGGTTGAAGACCACGTAATCGAATGCCGGCAGGCGCGTCAATTCCTGGCGGGAGACGGATAGACGCTTTTCGATCTGGGCGGGTGAATCGTCGCCCCGGCCGCGCAATCTCCGGCCCAGTTCCCCCTCCGATTCGGCCATCAGGAACACGAGCACGGATTGCGGGACGAGGCGGCGAATGGTCATCGCGCCCTGCACGTCAATGCGCATAATCACGTCCTTGCCCGAGGCCATCGCCTCGCGCACCTGTTGCTTGGGGATGCCTTTGTGTTGTCCGTAGACAATGGCGTGCTCCAGAAGCTCCCCCTCCCGCTCCATCTGGAGAAATTCCTCGGTGCTGAGGAAAAAATAATCCACCCCGTGCGCCTCCCCTGGACGCGACGCGCGGTCAGTCGCCGTGACGACGAAGTGGATGGGATAGTCGCGGGCTTTCATCTGCTTGATCAAGCTATCCTTGCCGACCCCCGCCTGTCCCGATATCACGACGAGAAGAGGTGGTTGTTTACGGCTGTATGGGAAATCAGTTTTCATAAACGCTCCTACTTGCGATATGGCGACAAATTGGTATCATGTCGGTAGAAATATACCGGTCTACCAATATACCGATAAACCAACACGAGGAGGATCATATGCCAATTTACGAATATCGTTGTCAAGATTGCAAGCGCCGGGTGTCGCTGTTCTGGCGCACTTTTTCGGACGCCGAAACGGGCGAAAAGGCCTGTCCCCGGTGTGGGAGCGCCAATCTCACCCGACTGGTCTCTCGCGTGCGCATCGCTCGCTCGGAAGAGAGCCGTATGGATGATTTGGCGGACCCCAGCAATATGCCCGACTTCGACGAAAACGATCCCAAGAGCCTGGGGCGTTGGATGCGCAAGATGAGCAGCGAGGTCGGCGAAGACCTGGGACCGGAATTCGACGAAGTCGTCGGCCGGCTGGAGGCGGGTGAAGACCCGGAAGCGATTGAAAAATCGATGCCCGACCTGATGGGCGAGGGCGGGGGAGACTTCGACCCCGGGATGGACTTCTAACCCTAAGATAAAGCGTGACCTGTGACATCGAACGCAACAGGTCACGCTTTATTTTTCCATCTGATTCAGCTTTTCGCCCACTGTGACCCTGATTTCGGCCTGTATCTCCTCAATCGGGCGGGCGGCGTCTATGACAATCCACCGTTCCGGTTCTTGCTTCACCAATTCGCGATAACCGGCCCTCACCCGTTGGTGAAATTCCAAAGCCTCCGCATCCAGCCGATTCCATTCCCCGCCGCCCAATCGCCGCCGGGACAAGCCCTCCTCGGCGCTGATGTCAAAACAGAGCGTGAGATCAGGCGTTAGGCCCCCCGTAGCAAAATAGGTGATCACGCGGAGCGTCTCCAGGTCAAGCCGGCGACCGTACCCCTGGTAGGCCAGGGTGCTGTCGGCGTAGCGGTCGCTGATGACGATTTTTCCCTGGGCCAGCGCCGGACGAATGACCTGGGCGACGTGCTGCGCCCGCGAAGCAGAATAAAGCAATATCTCCGTCCGGGCATCCATCGCCGTATTCTGCGGATCGTGCAGGACGGTGCGAATCTGCTCGCTGATGTCGGGGCCGCCCGGCTCACGGGTTGAGACAATCAGATACCCCGCCTCGTTTAACCACTCAACCAACAGGTGAAACTGGGTCGTCTTGCCGCTCCCATCGGGCCCCTCGAAGGTGATGAACACGACGTTTTATCCCTCTCGGTAAATACTCACGCGGCGATGCGGCTCTTTGCCCCGCGACGACGACGCCAGATCCGCCTCGCGGGCCATTTCGTGCTGCCGGCGGCGCACGTAAGCGTTTTGCGGCGAGAGCGTCACCGAGGGCATGCCGTTTAACACCTGTCGAATCGCCTCTTCCGCTTCTCGTTGGCCTTGTAACAGGGGGTCGCGCCCATCATTCCCGTCATTGCCGGCTTCGATTAGATCGTGGATGCAGGCTTCCATCTGTGCGATGGTGTTGGCCCGCAGGACGTAGATCGGCATGCCGCGCCGTTCCGCATCCACGATCATGCGGGGGCGCTTGCGATAGAAGCGCTTGGTGGTGATCAGGATTTCAGCCTTGTCCAGGTCCTTCGTCAGGTAGACTGGCGCGTGCATCTGTTCCGCCGCTTTTTTCAGGCGATTGCGGGCGAGACCGTAGGGGAAGATGCGAAGCGGTTCCTTCGCTTTCCGTATCTCTCGCGCGGCAGACGTCGGGGCTGACGGGAGCGAGGGGCTTTTTTTCCCCCGTTCAGCAAGCGAGGCGGGGGCGGTCTGCTCCTGCTGAATTTCCCCCTCGGTGTCCCGATAGCGCAATTCCGCGTCCAAAGGCCGGCCGCGCAACATACTGTCCACCGATTCGGACACACTGTGGTGGATGAGCAGTTTTTGCCGGTCCTGGATCTCGATCAACACGTCGAAAGTGGGCGGCGCCCGCCGCTCCAGGATAGTCTTCTGGGTGCCGCGGCGGCGCGCTTCCTCGTCGGAGAGAGTCACGCTTTCAATGCCGCCGATGAGATCGGACAACGTGGGATTGAGAAGCAGATTGTCCAGCGTGTTGCCGTGGGCGGTGCCGATCAGTTGGACGCCCCGCTCGGCGATGGTGCGCGCCGCCTCCGCCTCCAACTCGCGCCCGATCTCGTCGATGATGATCACCTCCGGATTGTGATTTTCTACCGCCTCGATCATCACCTCGTGCTGGAGTGAGGGCATCTCCACCTGCATCCGGCGGGCCCGACCGACGGCGGGATGAGGGATGTCCCCATCGCCGCCAATCTCGTTGGAGGTGTCAACGATGATGACGCGCTTCTTTTCCGCCAGCACGCGGGCCGCCTCCCGCAACATCGTCGTCTTGCCGACGCCCGGCCGGCCCAGCAAAAGGATGCCCTTGCCGCTCTCGACGATGTCCTGGATGATGGTGATGGTGCCATAGACCGCGCGGCCCATCCGGCAGGTGAGACCGACGACGTCTCCCTGGCGGTTGCGGATGGCAGCGATGCGGTGCAGGGTGCGGGCGATGCCGGCCCGGTTATCGTCGTCAAACTCACCGACGCGCGCCACGACGTACTCCTCCTCCTCCCGCGTGACCTCCGTCTCCCGCAACACAATCTCTCGATCGGTGTAGCGAGCGGTAGGCACCCGTCCGAGATCCAGGATGACCTCCAGGAGTTCATCGCGCCGGCCGACGTCCTTCAAGGCGACCTGAATGTCCTCCGGCAGGATGTTCATCATCGCGCCCAAATCGTCCGTGATGTGATTTTGATAAGTCATACGTATGTGATTTGCTCCTCAATCCAATCGCTCAATTGGATGTGTTCGGCGAATCGTGACACAATTCGAGGAAAAACCGGTGAAATCGGTCGTCCTCAGTCAATTCGGGATGAAAGGAGGTCGTCAACAGGCGACCCTGCCGGGCGGCGACGATGGCGCCATCTTCCAAGCGAGCCAGGACCTCGACCGCCTCCCCCACCCGCTCGATCCGAGGGGCGCGGATGAATACCGCGTGGAAGGGAACGCCTCCCAACACAGGTGTGTCCAGATCCGCCTCGAAACTGTCGACCTGGCGACCGAAAGCATTTCGACGGACGGCGATGTCCATCAAATCCAGCGTCGGTTGATCGGGCAGACCATCCATCACTTGTTTGGCCATCAGGATCATCCCCGCACAGGTCCCCCAGGTAGGATGACCGGCTCGGGCGAAAGCGCGGATAGGTTCGATGAGTCCCCAGCGGCGGGCGACCTTGCCGATGGTGGTCGATTCACCGCCGGGGATGATGAGCCCGTCCAGGCCCTCGAGGTGATCCGGAAGGCGTACTTCCATCACGTGAGCGCCGACTCGTTGCAGGGCTTTTTCGTGCTCAATGAAGGCCCCCTGGACGGCCAAGACCCCGATTCTCATCTACCAACCTCGCGTCGCCAGGCGGGCCGTTTCCGGGATGTCACTGACGTTGATGCCCACCATCGGCTCGCCTAGCCCCCGGCTGACCTCGGCCAGAATCTCCGCGTTGTCGTAGTGGGTGACCGCCTGGACGATGGCGTGGGCCCGGGCGACCGGATCGCCAGACTTGAAGATGCCGCTCCCGACGAACACGCCGTCTACGCCCAGTTGCATCATCAGCGCCGCGTCGGCTGGCGTCGCGATCCCACCGGCGGCGAAGTTGACGACCGGCAGGCGTCCCAGTTCGGCCGTCTCGACCACCAGGTCGTAAGGGGCGCCGATTTCCTTGGCGTAGGTCATCATCTCCTCCGGAGCCATCGTTTCCAAGCGCCGGATCTCGCCCAATACAGACCGGGCGTGGCGCACCGCCTCGACGACGTCGCCGGTGCCGGCCTCCCCCTTGGTACGGATCATCGCCGCACCCTCGCCGATGCGCCGCAGCGCCTCGCCCAACGTGCGGCATCCACAGACGAAGGGTACCTCAAAGAGTCGCTTGTTGACGTGGTGTTGCTCATCGGCCGGCGTCAGCACCTCGCTCTCGTCAATGAAGTCTACACCCAATTCCTCCAGGATCTGCGCCTCGACGAAGTGACCGATGCGGCATTTAGCCATCACCGGGATGGAGACCATCTCAAGAATCTCGATAATCTTATCGGGGTCCGACATACGGACGACGCCGCCCTGGGCGCGGATGTCGGCCGGCACCCGTTCCAGGGCCATCACCGCGCATGCGCCGGCCTCCTCCGCGATGCGGGCGTGTTCGGCGCTGACGACGTCCATGATGACGCCGCCCTTGAGCATTTGAGCCAAGCCGCGCTTGACTTTATCAGTACCAGTTTCTACGTACATTTGTTAACCTCCTCACAAAGTTTTATTTTACCGCGTTTTTCCAAACCGTCAAAGAAGGATGACGGTCACATATGGCATAAGGCGATAAATCGCCTACGACGAACTTTTCGACCATTGCTTATCCGAGCTTGATCTTACATCCTATCTTGCATCTCGCTATACAATCGTGTCGGTCATCGTTCGGGTCATCGCCCGCGTCATCGCCCGCGCCCGTTCGAGTTCGGCCGGCCGGTCGAGCAGCTCGTTCAGAGCGGTCGCAATAGCCTCGACGCCCCGCTTAATTGCGGACGCATCCGGTATGCTGAAGTTGAGCCGGCAGGCGTTGCTGGGCCCATCGGATGGATACATCAAATCCCCTGGCAGAAAGATGACGTTCTGTCGCGCTGTCTCCTCTAGCAGCGCGCGGGATGTGAGCAAGTCGGGAAGTTGGAGCCAGAGGAACATGCCGCCCTTTGGCGTCATCCAATGCAGGCCGGGCGTCTGGATTCGCCTCAACGCGACGTCCATCACGCGGCATCTTTCCCTATACATAGCGCGCGCCTGACCAATCTGCTCCTCTAACCACCCGCGCCGGGCGAATTCGACCACCAGGCGTTGACCAACCGTGTTCGGTTGCAATTCAGTGATCTGGTTAAGCAGGGCCGCGTGATGGACGATGGGGAGCGGAGCCGCCAACCATCCCACGCGCAGCCCTGGCGCAAGACATTTGGAGAACGTGCTCAAGTAGAGGACGTGGCCATGGCGATCGAGGGCTTTGAGAGGCGACGGCGGCGGGTCGTCAAAGTAGAGATCGCTGAATGGATCATCTTCGACAATGGGAATCTGGTATCGTTGGGCCAGCGCCAGGAGGCGCTGGCGTCGTTCCAGGCTCATCGTCGCGCCGGTGGGATTCTGGTAGGCGGGGACCGTATAGATGAACTTGGGATGATAGCGGGCTAACAAGGGCTCTACCCGGTCGATGTCCATACCCTGTTCGTCTACCGGCGCCCCAATGATGCGCACGCCCCAGGCCTGGAAACAACGCAGGGCGCCGAAATAGGTCGGTATCTCGGTCAAGATCGTATCTCCCGGCTCCACGAGCAATCGCAGCAGGAGATCAAGACCGTGCTGGGAACCGTTGACCACGATGATGTGCTCCGGCGCGACGGATACGCCGCGTCTCTCCATCCGCCGGGCGATGACCTCACGCACGCTGGACAATCCCTGCGGCGGGCATACATTCACGGACATAGAGCCGAATTGTTCGACGATAGCTTGCCAGGCGATGATCAACCGCTCTGGCGAGACCAGGGCGGGATCCGGCAGACCCATGGCAAACGAGACGACGTCCGGACGCCCACTCAACCGAAGCGCGGGCAGATCGGTCGTATGGGGGTAGCGGGTCAGGCGGTGGCCCAGGGCGCTGAGATGAACGGGCCAGGCGATAGGGTGCGGTCCGAGATTGGCGGGCGGGGCCTCGACGATGGTCCCGCGCCCGACGTGAGCGGACGCCAGACCTTCCGCTTTCAACTCCCCGTAGGCGTTGACGACGGTGGTGCGAGAGAGGCCGAGATCGCGGGCCAACGCGCGCTCCGGCGGCAGTTGGAAACCGCCAGGCAGGTCCCCCCGGAGGATCTGCTCGCGCAGTTGCTGGAATATCTGCAGGTAAGTTGGGACGTCGCTCTGGGCATCAATCTCGAGGTGTATCACCTGGCGCTCCTTACGAATCACATTCAGCCGGTCATGCTTCAAACGTGCGTTAATTGGTATGATCCAATCGGATTATAACACCCTTTTCAGGCCATGTAAAGGGCCAATTGGACTTATTTTTACCAGTCCAATTGGCCCGTGATTTGAATATTGGAAGGACGGTCAAATGGAACAGTTAGAGGATAACAGCCTTCTTACTCCACCGTCACGCTCTTGGCCAGATTTCTCGGTTGGTCCACGTCACACCCGCGCCGCACCGCCAGGTGATAGGCCAGGAGTTGCAGCGGGATCACGTTGACGACCGGCGAGAGCAACGGCGGCGTCGGTTGGGTGTAGAGCACGTAGTCCGCCTTGTCGGCGATGGCCTCGTCGCCGACCGTCGCCAGGGCGACGACGATCCCCCCCCGCGCCTTGACCTGCTCAATCTGGCTGATCATCTTGTCGTAGACGGCGTCCCGCGTCGCGATGGCGACCACGGGCATCGACTCGTCGATCAAGGCGATGGGGCCGTGCTTCATCTCCCCGGCCGGGTAGCCCTCGGCGTGGATGTAGGAAATCTCCTTTAGCTTAAGCGCTCCCTCCAATGCGATGGGGTAGTTGATGCCTCGGCCCAGGTACAGCGCGTGCGCCCGGTCGTAAAACAGATTCGCCAGCCCCTCGTAGGCCCCGTCGTGGGCCAGGACGTGGCCCACCAGGTCGGGCAGCCGCGCCAGGTCGTCCACCCGTCGCCGCCGCTCCTCCTCGGTCAACACGCCCCGCAATTCGCCCAGGTAGCAGCCCAGCAGGTACAAATCCACCAGGCTGGACGTGAACGCCTTGGTCGAGGCCACGCCGATTTCCGGGCCGGCGTGCATCAGGATGTACCCGTCGGAGATGCGCATTGCCTGGCTGCCGATGACGTTGACGATGGACCACAACCGGGCGCCCTTCGCCTGGGCCTCCTCCATCGCCGCCAGCGTGTCCACCGTCTCGCCGCTCTGGGTGATAGCCAACACGGCGCTTCGCTCGTCGATGATGGGGTCGCGATAGCGGAATTCGGACCCGTAATCGACTTCCACCGGGACGCGCGCCAGCGACTCCAGGATGAACTTGCCCACCAGCCCGGCGTAGGCGGAGGTGCCACAGGCCACGATGGCGATCTTATCCAACGACCGGGCCTCCTCCGGCGTCAGCGAGAGATTCTCGAAACGGACGTGTCCCGCCTCCAGGCGCGCGCGCCCGCGGATGGTGTCGGTGATCGACCGGGCTTGCTCGTAGATCTCCTTCTGCATGAAGTGCCGGTAGGGGCCCTTCGCCGCCGCCACCGGGTCCCACGAGATGGTGTACACCTCGGGCTCCACCGGTTCGCCCGCCAGCGTCGTCACCCGCGCGCCCTCCCGCGTCACCACCGCCATCTGCCGATCCTCCAGGAAGATCATGTCCCGCGTGTGCCGCAGAATGGCGGGGATGTCGGAGGCCACGAACATCTCCCCCTCACCCAGGCCGATGGTGATCCCGCCGGCGTTGCCCACTCGCGCCGCCACCAACCGGTCCGGTTCCCCCTTGCTGAGAAAGACGAAGGCATTGGCCCCCTGGATGTGGGTCAATGCCTGTCTGACCGCCGATTCCAGGTTCGCGCCGCCCGCCAGATAGGCCTCGACCAGATGGACCACCACCTCCGAATCGGTCTCCGAGGCGAAACGCCGGCCCTCGGCCTCCATCTCCTGGCGCAGCGCCAGAAAATTCTCGATGATGCCGTTGTGCACCACCACCACCTCGCCGCTGCTCCCGACGTGCGGGTGAGCGTTCCGGCGGCACGGCTCGCCGTGGGTCGCCCAACGGGTATGGCCAATACCGATCAATCCACTCACCGGGTCAGCCTCGACCATGTCGACCAATCCCGCTAACTTACCGACCTCCCGGCGCACACCAATACGACACGCGCCACCGTCATCCGATTGTAACACAGCCAGTCCAGCCGAGTCGTAGCCCCGGTATTCCAACCGTCGCAAACCTTCCAAGATAATAGGCGTCGCGTCACGCGGCCCGACGTAGCCTACGATACCACACATAATGTTTTCCTCCTGTTTTAGTATAGGTTTCAGGTTTAGGGTCAGTGGGCGTCTCTTTGTGCGGCGGTTACCCACCGGTTTTGTGGACGCCCTTTGAATCTCAGGAGGAGGAAGATACGGGATGTGACCGCACCCCGGGCGGCATCCGCCGATGCCTAACGGTCTCGATTTTCCCATTCCACCGTTACGTGAAATGGTTAGCCCCGCGTCATCATCGCAGGGAACCGCCTCCTCGTCACCCAGGCCGATCGCGCACAGCCGGGGTCAGGCGCTGGCTTCCTCCAGGCATTCACTTATCTGATCGTCACACCCCCTCCCTTATCCCTTCTGCGCCATCCAATATCCATGGACCGCCAACCAGACCGCGCTGTCCGGGTCGGCCTCGCCTTTCTCGATGCGGGCCATCACACCCGATTCCGGCGTGCTGGTGGGGCCGTCCATCCCGAGCAGCGATACCGTCTCTCCGCCCATCCGACATTCGATCGGGTAAGAGACCCGGCCCACCAGGGTCGAGAAGATCGCCCAGAATTCATCCTCAGCATCGTAACAATGGGCCGTCGCCTCTTCCAGCAATGACGCGAATCTCGCTTCCTTCATCCATCCATCCGTCCCACCCTCCTTGCTTAAGCGTAACGTACGCTCAACCTGTTCTTGCCGGACCACAGTCCGGCGGCTCTGGACGCCCCGGCGCGGACTATGGCCCGCGCTGAACCCACTCGGTATCCAACACGACTCGCCGGCCCAACGCCTCGGCGACGTCCCGGGGCCGCATCCCATCCAGCGACTGCCCCTCCGGGCCGCCGAACATGGCCGCCGGCAGGACGACCGTCTCGCCGGCATCGGAGGCGGCCCGCTCGCTCAACTGGGCGATGACATCCCGCCCGGTCAACAAGCCCGCCACCGTCACCGTCGAACCGAAAAAGCGATTGACGACCGGCGCGACGTCGGCCGAGGGGCCGATGGCAGAACGCAAGATGGGAGCGAATAGCGTTCCTGTGGCCAGAGTTGGCTTTGAAAGTTCCAGGTTTAAGGTTGCAAGTTTAAGGTTATCCAGGAAGCGGCGAACCAGGCCGACGCCGTTTTCAGTCAAGTCCAGCCCGTCGTAGTGCTTGGCGGGGGGCGCGGACTGGACCAGGCGGAGGTACCACTCGTCGGCCAGGTAGGCGAAGTTCACCCCCAACTGTTCCCGCAGCCGCCCCTGCCAGCCGGTCGCCTGTTCCCAGACCGCGCGCGCCTCTTCGTTGGTGGGCGGGCGACAATCCCCCCGGTGGAAACGGGTCAGCCCGACCGGCACGACACTGACTGAGCGCACCGCCGGGTACAGGCCGGCCAGGTCGCCGATGGAGCAATCCAAATGCGGGCCATCGTTGACGCCTGGAATCACGACGATCTGGGTGTGCACCTCGACACCCATGTCGGCCAGACGCTGAAGCTGATCCATCAAATCGGCCGCCCTGGGATTCCCCAACATCCGGCGGCGGAGCGCGGGATCGGTCGCGTGGACCGAGACGTAGAGCGGGCTCAGGTGCTGCGCCTCGATCCGCGCCCAATCGGCCACGTCCAGGTTGGTCAGCGTGACGTAGTTGCCGAAGAGGAAGGAGTGCCGGTAATCGTCATCCCGGACGTAGAGCGAGGGGCGCAACCCCGGCGGCGTCTGCGCGACGAAACAGAACGCACACCGATTTTCGCAGCGCCGTATCCCGTCGAAGGTCGGCTGGTCGAAGGTAAGCCCCAGACCCTCGCCGTATCGGCGCTCGGTCTCCAGGGTGAACATTTGCCCGGCCCGGCGCATTTCGAGCGCCAGACGCTCGGCGGCGGCGTGGAAGCGCACGTCGATTACGTCGCGCAACGGCTGACCGTTGATCGAAAGCAGCGCGTCGCCTGCCTGCAAGCCCACTCGTTCGGCTAGTCCGCCGGTGACACTGGCGATCACCCCGCCTGGCAATCTTCCTCCTTGACCAGGCATTGGGCCCGAGCCAGCACGGCGTCAATAGCCAGACCGGTCGTATTGAGCACGACCGCGCCCTCGGCGACTTTCAGGGGCGAGACCGCGCGGTGGCTGTCGATCTCATCCCGGCGGCGCATAGAGACCAGGACGTGTTCGTAATCCGCCGCCTCGCCCCGCGCCCGCATCTCTTGCCAGCGCCGCCGGGCCCGCTCCTCGACGCTGGCGTCCACGTAGAGCTTGAGGTCGGCGTCGGGCAGGACGACGGACCCGATGTCCCGGCCCACCATCACCACCCCGCCGCCGTCCGCGATCCGCCGCTGCTGCTGCACCATCGCCTCGCGCACGCCCGGATAGGCGGAGACAGCCGAGACGTTGGCGTCGACCTGGGGTGTGCGAATCAACCAGGTCACGTCCACGCCGTCGGCCCTCACCGTGTACTGCCGCCCGTCGTCCATCGTGGGCGGCGACACCTCAATTTGCAGGGCCTCCGCCAGCTCGGTCACCGCCAACTCATCCGCCACCGGGATGTCACGCGCCAGCGCGGCCCAGGTCACAGCGCGGTACATCACGCCGGTGTCAAAATATAGATAATCCAGGCTGCGGGCCAAAAGCTGCCCCACGGTGCTCTTGCCCGCCGCCGCCGGTCCGTCAATCGCAATTGTCCTTTTCTTGAATGAATTCAACGCCCCCACTCCCTGAATCCCACCGACTCGCGCAAGGCTCGCACCTCATCGGGCGTGAGCTTGCGCCACTGCCCCGGTTCCAGGTCGCCCAGGCGCAGCGGCCCGATCCGCACCCGGATCAGCCGGTGCACCGCGTGGCCCAGCATCGCGCCCACGCGGCGGATCTGTCGTTTGCGCCCCTCGCGCAACACCACCCGCAGCCAGGTACGGCCCTTCTCGCGCCGCAACACGCTGACCTCGGCCGGCGCCGTCCGGCTGCCCGCCAGGAAGACGCCCTGACGCCACTTTTCCAGCGTCGCCTCGGCCGGTTCCCCCTCCACCCAGACGTGATATTCCTTCTCGTGCTCAAATTTGGGATGGGTCAGGCGGTAGGTCAAGTCGCCGTCGTCGGTCAGCAGGATCAGCCCCTCGCTCCGCAGGTCCAACCGCCCCACCGGGAAGAGATGGCCTTCCAACGGTACCATATCGAGCACCGTCGGCCGCCGCCCTGATCCGTCTCCCTCGTCAGACAGCACCTCCCGAGGTTTGTGCAGAGCCACGTAGGTGTGGTGCTTCTTCAGTTGGATTTCCTCCCCATCGACGGTGATTCGGTCCCGCTCGGCGTCCGCCTTCTGACCCAGTTGGGCCGTCTGCCCATCGACCGCCACGCGCCCCTGGCGGATCAGGTCCTCACAGGAACGACGTGAACCAAAACCGGCCCGGGCCAGAATCTTCTGCACACGTTCCATCCCGCGAACCCCCTTCAGGTCAAGCCTCACAAGGCAAACAAAGAGAAACACAGAAAGAACCGACCGGCGCTCTCTGTGTTCCCATACACGCGACGCTCGCGCGAAACACTGCGGATGTATTATAACGCAGGCGCTAATTAGAGCAAGGTCGCGTATCGCGTGTCGCGTGTCGCTTATCGCGTATCGCTGATTCGCGCCAGGTTGCCGCGCACGATCTCAATGTTGGGGTGATCCGGCGGCAGGAAACGCCCAAAAATCGCCAGCGCCCGCTCGAAACTCGCCCGCGCGCCCGCCAGATCGCCCAACGCATACTGCACATCTCCCAGATTGCCCAATCCCTGCGCCATCTGCTCCTGGTCCCCGCTCTCGCGGGCCAGCACCAGTTGCTCCTGGACCAGCTCGGCGACTTTCCGGTAGTTGGCCATCTCGTAATGGAGATCAACCAGCTTGTCATACAGATCGAACATCGTGTCTGCCGGGGCGTCATTCTGTTCCTCATACTCCTCCAGCAAACCCTGGTAAAGCCGCACCTGGCGCTCCCAGTCGGCCCGGTCGACAAATTGCGCCGGTCGCGCGGCTGCCTGGCTCCGCGTCAGCATCAGCGCCCCGGCATCGGGTATGGTGAAATCAAAGACCCCGCTGCGTTGGGACCAGAAGTTGGGGGCCCTGTGCACCGCCTCGCTCCGCTCCGCCGGGGTCATCCAGAAGACCAGGCCATGAGGTTGATCCGCCAGCGCCTCGCGCTGCATCTCCAGGTAACCCCAAACACGCGTCCCCCCTCGCGTCAGGTCATAGAGGAAAATGACGGCGCGTTCCGCCTCCACCTTCGGGGACAGCCGTTCCAGGTAAGCCAGCGGATTGGCGCAGCGCTCGGTGAAGGTGAAATCATAGACCGGCAAGGGGGCCAGGCGCTCACGCAGCGCGTTCATCACCTGATCACGCACAGCCACGGTGTTGTAGAGTGCAATCGCCCAGGCGCCGGCGGCAGCGTTGCGCATCAGGATGACCAGGCGATCCAATTCTCTCTGTCTAAATGCTTCTATCACTGCGGGCGTCCTCCGACGCTCTCTCTTTCACCAGATCCCGGATAACAGGGTGGACGTCACACCAGGGGGCGCCATTGGCGTATTCCATCAGCGCTCGACTCTGGAGCAGGCGCTGGACCCCCTCGTCGCTGCTTAACTCGCGATCCCGCATGCGGGCCGCCAGGATTTCGTAATCGTCGGCGCTGAGGGCCGCGATGTAATCCGCCTTCTCCTCGGCGATAGCGGCGCGAGCGCTCCCGGGCGTGATGCGCTCGTGCTCGTCACTCAGCGCGTAGACGGCCGATGATTGTATCAGCCGAATCAGGGTGCGGATTAACCCCCCACTGGCGCGCACCATCACATCCAAAGCTTCAGGATCGAACAGGTCCAAATCAGCCCGCTTTTCGACCGCCTCGCGCAATCGCCCGACGCCACGGTCATCCACGCTGCCATCACGCTCGCTGACCTTGATATTAGGCAACACGAAATCTTGATCGAAATGATCCTTGATCAACGTAAAGTCAGACGAATAGCGCAGCCCCACGGGGAAGGTGTAAATGACCGCGGCCTGGAAATTGGTCAGTGTGTGGGTGTGATTGACGAAGAGCCGCCGCGCTCTCTCCAGATCGGGCTTATCGGTGTTCTCGACGAAGAAGAGTACGGGGCGCTTGTATTGATCCCGCACCTGTCGAGTGATGAAATCGAGTTTGCTCACCAACTCAGCCACCCGGCTTTCCATCCGCTTACGCACATCCTCGCGCGTGCTGGATTCCTGGCTGAACTTGGCCTCGAACTCGGCGGCCAGCAGGTTGACCTTGGTCGAAAAACTGATCTTGCTCTTCAGATCAGGTAAATAAGCGGGGCCGAAGATAGTCTTCTCAATGAAGAGGCCGACATCTTCCCACACGTCTGCGGCGATCCGGGCCGGGGCTTTTTTCAACACCTTCTCCTCAGTGGCGCGGCGGAAAAGCGCCGTCGTCAGGCCCAGCAGAATATCTACGTAGGTCAGGTCGCTCAGGTTGAGAGATTGGCGGACGTCCAGGTTGACGATGAAAAATTGGTTCTCGAGACGAGTCGCCAGCTTATTGAGCTCAGTGCTTTTGCCGCTGCCCACGTGCCCGGTGAAAAGCAGTTTGACCGGTTGATCGTTCAGGCCAAGCCCTTGGAGATAGATGAGCATGCGCTCCAAAGGGTTATGTGGCCGATCGATGTAGAAGCTATCCAGCGCCTCTCCGCACAGCGGCCTGCGCGGATCGAACAGGCGAATGATGTCATGGAGCGCTTCTGCTCTTTGCATCATGTCTCGCCTAACCCTTCTCCAGGGCGTCCTGGACGTCGCCCCTGGAACCGTATCGCTCAATAATCATCAGATGCCTGAGAGCTGCGTAAGCGTCTTTGACCAACGCCTCGGCCGTGTCCTTCATTCCGACGATTGCGCCGGTCACGATCAAACTCAGTCGATCCATCACACGCCTCCTTTTTTAAGATAAAAGAGACTAGTAAAAATTCGCTCAGAGGCCCGTCCTCGAGCCGATTAACGCCCCTGGGTGTGTTTCAAATACTTTGAGCTTTGTTTGTAGTGCGCGCGCTAGGCAGCGGCTTCAGCGCGCTTTTACGGCGATGAATCGCCTACTACGAGCTTGGCCTCAAATGAAATGAAACACACCCGCCTCAAATGGCCAAATTGCGCCTGGAAACGCTATTTTCGCAAAACGGCCGCCCCCAGGAGGAGCATGGCCGCGCCCACGAGCAGCAATCCCGCCGTCTGCCATCCTCCGGCGCGACCGGCCGGCGGGAGGATCGGCGGGTCGATGGGGGAAGCGGGATAGGTCGGCGTCGGCGTGACCGGGAGCACCTCGAACTCGACGATCAGGTGGGGGTCGGTGTGGACGTCGTTGGCGGTGAGCCAACGGGCCAACGCCAGCCCCTCCCGCTCGAAGCCCACATCAAGCGCCGGCCCGTGCGCCAGAGCAACGCCATCGTTGTCGATCTCGCCCGCCAACCAGGCGATCAACAACACCGTCACGTCCCACGTCACCCATCGCCCCTCGACGTAATTGAGCGACAAAGTTGGCAGGGTCACCGTATGCGCGGGCGTGCGCGTCGGCGCGGGCGTGGATGTGAGGGTAGGCGTGGCGGTCCACTCGCCGGTCGGCGTCGCCAGGGGCGAGCTGGGCCCCGTAGGCGTGGGAATCGGCGTCAACGTTGGCTGGGGCGTCGGCGTCAGGAGCGGCAGCGGCAGTGAAATCGCCGACGTCGGCGTGATCACGTCCACGCGGACGTCGCTCATCGCGATGGGGGATCGGAGCAACGCGGGCCAGGTCTCCGCATCCTCCCGCCAATCCCACGTCCGCCACGGCTCGATGGCCCGGTAGACGCCCACCGAGGCCGCGCCCACGCTCGAACTGCTGTCGACGTAGACGTGCAATATCGCCCGCTTGATCCGCGCGCCCGGCGGAAATACGTTGAGCGGGAAATGAAGATAGGTGCGCGCCTGCACCACGTCACCCTCGCCCCGACGATAGCCGCCGAAGGGATAGACGCGAGACTGGACGTCATCCGAAGCGCCATTGGTGTCAGCTTCGGGATCGACCACCAGCCCCTCGGACACCCCGACGCTGCGAATGGGCCAGACTTGCATCACGCGGACGTCTTGAGCGCCGGCCGGCGTCGCCGGGTTGAGGAGGAGCAACAAGAGCCCCGCGATCCCCAGCGCCGCCGCGCCGTACACCGTCCATTTGCCACGCCTTTGGCGCGCTCGCTCACTAAAAAATCTACTCATTGATCTCTTCTTCGTTCACTTCTCCGTTCACTTCTTCGCTCACGGGTATCATATCCAACGAAGGCAATTCATCAAGGGAAGACAGGCCGAAATACTGCAAAAACTCGAACGTCGTGCCGTAGAGAATGGGCCGCCCGACCGTCGGCGCTCGGCCAACCTCTTCGATCAGGCCCACGCGCAACAGGGTGCGCAGGACGCTATCGGAACTGACCCCGCGGATTGACTCGATTTCGGGACGGGTGATCGGCTGGCGGTAGGCGATGATGGACAACGCCTCCAGCGCGGCGGGTGAGATATTTGTCTGCGCCTCCAGGCCCAGGAAGCGCTCGATGTGCGGGGCAGCCTGGGGCGCGGTGATCAGTTGCACCAGGCTGCCCACCCGTTGCAAGCTCAAGCCCCTACCGACGTAGGTCGCTTCCAATTCAGAAAGCGCCCGCTCCACGTCGCCCGGCGCAATCGCCAGCGTATCCGCCAAACGGCCCACCGAAATCGGCTCGTCGGCCACGAACAACAGGCTCTCCACCTGGGCGATCAACCCAAAATCCTCGCCCCCTGCTTTCAGAATCGTTCCGTCTTCCACACCACCGCCAATCATGTTATAATCGGTTCCAGTGTTCATTTTTTAGCGCCAGGAGGCCAACATGCGTTCCCAGACAATCACGCTGCTCGTCGTCGCCATCACATTGATCCAGACGTTTATGTGCTGCAACACCGGGCAGATCGGCCCACAACCGCCGCGCGAAATCGTCCCCTCCGAGGAGAAGATCGAAAAATTCCGCGAGCGGTGGGGCGAGGCGATCGACATCGGGCCGGATGGCTCGTTTACCATCTCCGTCACCGAGGATGAAATGACCGCGCTGGCGAACAAGGCGCTGGATCAAATGGAGGAGAAGCCGCCTATCAAGGATCTGCAAGTCCACTTCCAGGACAGTTTGATGAAAGTCTACACCACGGTGATGGTGAACGAGGCGCTGCCCGTCCCGGCGATGGTCGCGCTATCGATGAGCGTCGACGACGACGACCGGCTCAACATCAGCGTGGATGAGGTGGACCTCGGCGGCCTCATATCGACGCCGCCCGAATCGTTGAAGGCGTCCTTGAACGACGCTTTCAACGATATGATCGACCAAATCATCCAGGACGAGATCGGCGCAAACGCCGCCATCACCGACGTCCAGATCGAAGATGGAGAAATGACCCTCTCCGGCAAGTTGAGCGCTGACTAGTCGCCCCCATAAAGACACAAACCGGAGGAGCGACGTTCAGCTCCTCCGGTCAAGCGCTAATCAAAAGCGGTCAAATTTTCATCCTCGCCGCCGCCGACCTCATCAGGGGACGAGGGCGGCGTCTCCGTCGGGCTCATCTCCTGCTCGGTTTCTCGCTCCCGTTGACTCGCCGATTTCTTCGTCTTGGGATATGGCATCGCCCGCAGATTGACGCGCGGCGGTTGGGCCAATTTAAGTCCCATCTTATCCTCGACAACCATCCGCGCTGCGTCCAAAATCTCGGCCGATTTCTCCGGCACGCTGATCTTGGCCGTCGTCTCCACATCCAACTCGACGACGACGCCCCCTCGTTTGCCGGAAACTTGTGGCTTAACCTTTAAGACGCCGGACAATTGATCCACCTCATAATGAAGCCGGTCAGCGATGGAAGCGACACTGATCTGCACCTCGCCCCCCTCCGTCTTCTCGACCTGGATCGACTTCTTGGACGACTTGCGCACTTCCAGGAAGATCAAGAAGACGAAAATCGCGTCCAAAATCAGGGCGATGAGGATACCTGCCGGCACACGCACGAACCATTGCAGGCGTTCGAGAAAGTCCAGCAGCATCCGGGCCTGATCGACGAACAATTGCAGGACCGGCAACGGCGCCACCAACGTCAGCGTACAGACAACGATACTCAACAGCAGAAAAATCACGAGCACCATCCGATTCAGCGTATTCATTTTACCCCCTCTCTATTCTTCTGATCCAAACACTGTTTTATTATAGCACCGCCTCCATCTTTGGACAATAAACCACATCTCAAGTGTGCAAGTGTGTCATACGTTCGTCCCAGGATCCAGGTCAGCGCCGCGATGGTCACGCCCAGAATGCTGATCCATCGCCCAAGGAGCACGCTCGCGGGGCGATAGGTGAACGCGACGCGATGGCGGCCCGCCTCCAACGCGACCGCCCGGAACAGCACGTCCGCCCGTTGCAACACCGCCGGCTCGCCGTCGACCGACGCCAGCCAGCCCGGCAACCAGGCATCCGATAAAACGAGGTAACCTGGCGCGTCGCTCTCCACCTCGACCACCACCGTCTCCGGCTCGTCGCGCAACACGCGGATCGACGGCTGGTCGCGTGCGCCGGCCGGTTCTGTCGCCAGCAGCGCCCCCTCGCCCGCGGCCAACACCACCGTTTCCGCCGGGTCGAAGGCCTCGTCCCGCATCAGCGCCAGCGCCGCCTCGTCGTCCTCAGTGCGCACGGCCCGATGGACGAAGAACGGCCTCGGCGACACGTCCAGATTCTCGTAGATTTTGACATCGCCGGAATGGACCAGCCGGAAACGCCCCCGATCGGAGAGCGTCAAAGCCTGGAAATCGCCCGTCCGCTCGTCGATCAGGCTCACACCCCGCACGATGAGTTCGCCATGGGCCGCAGCGCCGCGCACCGTCACCGCCGCCGCTTCCATCGCCGGCGACCAACGCAGGCGCGTCACGCCGTCGGCCTCGCCCCGCTCTCCACGCAGGGCGAACGTCTGCGTCACGCCGCCACGGAAACCCACCTCGACCGCGCCGACGAGCGGCGCATCCTCCTCGCCCTCCCAATGCCAGACCAGCCCCAGCGCCGTCGCCTCGAAGGCGGGGATGTGAGCGACCGCCGCCGTCTCGCCGGCCGACAAACGCGCCCTGAACTGGAGATCGTAGAACACGTCGTCGAGCCAGGCGTCGCGGAGCTTGTCGGTGATGACGTAACGCACGCCAAACAGGTTCAACCAGCGGCCGTCGGGGATCGCCCGCAGGTTCTCGCGCAAGCGCCCGTCCATCGAGACCGCGTCCTCGTCCAGAAAGAGGCGTTGGAGGGTGACGTAACGGGCGAGCGGCAACACCCCGCCATCGTATCCATCGACCGCGCGCACGCCGAAGGCCAGCGGCGTGTTGGGAGAAAGCACCTCCTTCTGCTTGACCGCCACGATGTAATCGTACAATGCCGCGGCGGAAAGCTGCGGCGGGGAGGCCCCAGCCCCGCCGTAGATGACGTTGATCTCGCCCAGGTCGCCGGGGTCGAAGGTGATGTCCGACATGCTGATAAAGCGCGTCGCCGTCGCCGGCTCAAACGCCGCGTCGGCCAACAGGTGCGCGATAGCCGGCCGCAGATCGGTAAAAGCCTGGGGCGCGGTCGCCCGGCTGTGCGGCAGCGTCGAACCGGCGACCAGGAGCTCCGCCGCCAGCAGGATCAACAGGCCCACTCCAGCGATGCGGGATGGGCGTCTATTCAGAAGCCACAAAAGCCCGATCGTCAAGGCCAGCGCTGCCCCCCAGCCCAGGCTGGTCGTCCACCCCACCGGCGAGCGGGTCGCACCCGAGAGGTCGATTTGCGCTCCCACGACGGCCCAGCCCATCAAAGCGAGCAGCGGGCCGACCGTCAGCAGGAGCCAGCGGTGGCCCGTCTGCCGGGTCAATCGCATCTGAAAAAGCGCGTCGGCCCCATGGCCCGCGACCGCCGCCGTCCCGACGACGTAGAGCCACAACCAGCGGGCGGGCGCTCGGAAATGCGCGAACCCGGGCGCGAATCGGGCCAGCAGCAGATAGAGCGGATTGTAGCGGCCGAGCGCCAGGAACAGCCCCGCCGCCAGCAGCAGATAGGGCCTGGAGTCGGGCCTGAGGTCGGGCCGCGACCGCCACGCCATCCAGTCACGCCGTCCCCCGACACACGCCAACGCCAGCCCCGCCAACCCGACGTAGGCCACGTACTCGATATGGGTCGGCGGGATCGTCTCGCCGAAGGCCGGCAATAAGGCACGGCCCAGGTAGAAGGGTGAAAGGGAGAAGGAGACACGCTCGTTGAAGGGTAATCCAGCGGCGCGGATGGAGAAGCGGGAGAGTTCCCAGGTCGGCGCCAACTGCGCCGCCGCGAGCATAGCGCCCAGGAGGGCGACAGCTAGCCAAACAGCCGCGCGTCCCAGGCCGCCCGTCAGCCATCCCCGCGAGCCACAGGCAGTCGCCGGCAGAAGCCCATAAATCGCCAGCCCCGCCAGCGAGATGAAGGCGGTCTGGGTGTGCCCGGCCAACAGGATCAAGGCCACAACGACGGCCAATGCCAGAGAGACCGAAATCGCCCCGCGCCGCCGCCGGTCTGCGGCGTACACCGCCCGGTCGTACAACAGCAGGGTCAACGGAAACCAGGCCATTCCCTGCAACTGATTGACGTGTTCCACCTGGGCCCCCAGGTAACCGCCCAGCGCCAGGATCGCGCCGACCGTCCACGCGCCGGCCCGCCCCCGTCGCAACGAGAGGCGCGCCCAGAGATAACCGAACGAGGCCGCCAGGCCCAGATGGACCACGATGGTCAAGTGAATTGAGCGATGGGCCGGGAAGAGACGCCACAGGAGCTGGTTAAGGGGATAAAAAAAGCCGACCTGACTGTTGGCGAGAAACGGCGCGCCCATAAAGAGGTGCGGGTTCCACAACGGCAAGCGCCCCGCCGCCACAGCCCGCGTCGCCTCCGCCCAATAGGGGTAGAAATAGGTGAAGACGTCGCCGCCGGCCAACACACGCCCCGCCAACGCAATGCGCCAGTAGCAGATCAACACCAAGAGCCACAGCGAAACGAGCGCCGCCCCGTCGCGCAACAGGGAGCGAGCGCCAGAGGCATATGTGCGTTTGAAATCAGGTCGTTTCATCGTGTGTCGCTTATCGCGTATCGCGTATCGCAGGTCGTCTCTCTCACTCATTGGTCGGCGTCGGGCAGGGGGAGGATACGGTAAACCGTGAAGGAATGGGCGCCATCGCGCCGCGTCGTCTCCAACACCGGCGTCAATCCATACCCCACACCGTCCAACGCATGGGCGATCCGGGCCGGTGATTCCCAGGAGGGGAACACGATGTATCGCGGTTCGCGCTCACCAAACGCCTGCACGTCCTGGGCCAACCAGGCCGGCGTCGGCCAATAGGCCTGGTAGAGCGGCGCGTCGAACAGGTAATAGGCGTAATGCCAGCCTAGCCAGTGATGGTAAAGCACGCTCCCCGCCGGCGCGCCGCGCAGGAAATCGACCGCCTGATCTATCCCATCGTAGGCCCAATGCTCGCCCCCGACCGGATAGCGACTGTGGGCCGCGCGCCAGGCGGGCGTCGCCAGCGCGCCGATGAGCAGCGCTGTACAGGATAGCGCGACAGCCCGGCGTCCACCCGTCAGGCGATCGACAAGCCATCCCATCCCGCCGGCCCACACCGCGAGGGCGCGCCCCAGAAGCACAGCGACCACCGGGAGCAGGGGCAACAGATAGCGATCCCAGACCGGGAAAGCGAGTAACCAATGGAACAGAAAATAGACGAGCGCGAAGGCGATGAGGAGCAGATCGGCCAAGGAGGCCGCCGTATAGCGCCCGAGCGGCCCCGTGAAAGCGGCGCCTTGGGCAGGCGACTCTGCAAGCGGACGACGCCACAGGGCCAACCACGCCAGCGCCAATCCACCCAGGGGCAAGACCCCATGCAAGAGCGGCGAGACAAAGAAATAACGGACCAGCGCGATCCACGCGCGCAAGCGGGGCCATAGCGCCTGCGGCCAAATCAGGCGCAAGCCGCCGTACCCGGTCACGCCCGTTTGCCAGAAACTCTCGCCGCCGTTCAGGACTCGAATCGCGTCCCAACCGAATATCAACGCCAGAATCGACGCCCAGGCGGCGAGCATCCGCGCCCAACCCCGGCGCTCGCCGGCCCGCAGGCCGTAGAGCGCCAGCGCCAACGGCAGCCACGCCGCCCCGGTCTGTTTGGCCGCGCAGGCCAACCCCACCCACAGGCCCGCCCATCCGGGCCGACCGCGGGCGGCAGCCACGCATCCTGCCAGGCCCAACATCACCATCGGCGGATCGGTGAAAGCGGTCGCGGAGAACAGAATCCCGTAGGGAGAGAGCGCCACGCCGGCGGCGGCCCACAGGCCCGCCCACCGGTCGTGATACAGCGCGCGGGCCAATGCGGCCGTCAGGGCGACCGTGAGCAAGCCGGCCGCCAACCCCGGCATCCGCACCGTGAACTCGGCGTCGCCAAAGAGCATCTGCGCCCCGGCGATCAGGTAAGGGAGCAACGGCGGTTTATAGGCCGGGCCGCCGGTCAACCACGGATCCCGCCCGCGCCCAATCAGCAGGCCCCAATAGCCATACAGCGCCTCGTCGGCGTGAAAGCGATTGGCCGTCATCGGCGGCATCCGCGCCAACCAGGCGACCAGTAGAATCGCCGTCAAAAGCCACCGGCGTACATCTACCCGATGACGCGATACTTGAGCAACGTCCACAGCACCGTGAAACCATCGCGCCAACTGACTTTCTTCCCCTCCTCGAACTCCCGGCCTGTGTAGGAGATGGGCACCTCGTAAATGCGATACCCGCGCCGGAGAATCTGGGCCGTGATCTCCGGGTCGAATCCCCACCCGCTGGCCTTCAAATCGAGTTGCTCGGCCACCTCGCGGGTGAAGACCTTGTAACAGGTCTCCATATCGGAGAGAATGGTGTTGTATAACACGTTGGTCACCAGGGTGAGGAAACGATTCCCCAGCATGTGCCAGAAGAACATGGCCTTGGTCGGCCCGCCGCGGAAGCGGGAACCGTAGACCACCTGCGAGCGCTGCTCCACGATGGGCTGCAAAAGCGCGGGGTATTCGCGGGGGTCGTACTCCAGGTCGGCGTCCTGGATCAACATCACGTCCCCCGTGGCGTGCTGGAGCGCCGTGCGCACTGCCGCCCCCTTGCCCTGATTCTGCTCGTGGAATATGATGGTCATATCGGGAAAGCCGTCCAGCGTTTGCAGAAACTCCCGCGTCCCATCGGTCGAGCCGTCGTCCACGATGACGATCTGCCGGTCAAACTCGACCGTCGTCCCATTTTCCGGCCCAAACCCGACCGGCGTCGCCAATTTCACCGCCCGGACGCGGTGCACGATCTCGGCGATGGTTCCCATCTCATTGTAAACCGGTATCAACACTGAAAGTTGCATTATCACCTCCACATCACACAGTGGGCGCATTATAGCTGAGGGTGGCAAGCGTGGCAAGCGCGGCCTTGCCGCGGCCTTGCCGCGGGCCTTGCCCACGCTCCCATCTTGGGATACAATAGGTGAGTGTGCAAGTGGCAAGTGGGCAAGTTGCAAGTGGTAAGGGGGATTGGGGTCTTGGAAAAAATCGCTGCTGTCATCCTGGCTGCTGGCGCGTCGACTCGCTTCGGCGAAGCGAAACAACTGCTCGATTGGCGCGGCGGCCCGCTGCTGCGTCACGTGACGCGCACCGCTCTACAGGCGGGGCTCGATCCGGTGATCGTCGTTCTGGGCAGCCAGGCCGAAGCCGCCAGGCAAACGCTGGGGACGCTCCCCGCACAGACGCCGGTACAGACGGTGATGAACTGGCGCTGGGAGGCCGGCCTGAGCGGATCCGTCCAGGTCGGTCTCGCCGCCCTGCCCCCCGATACGCCCGCGGCTATCTTCCTGCAATGCGACCAGCCGCTCGTGAGCGCCGATCTGCTCCGCGCGCTGGTGGAGCGCTTCCGCGAGACCGGCGCGCCCATCGTCCATCCCGCCCACGCCGGGCGCAGGGGCACGCCGGCGCTGTTCGCGCGACAGCTGTTCCCGGAACTGGCCGAGGTCAGCGGCGACAAAGGGGGGCGCGTGCTCATTTCTCGCTACACGAATAGCGTCGTCGCCGTCGAAGTGGACAATCCCGACATATTGTCCGACGTGGACACCCGCGCGGATTACGAGCGGCTGAAAAAACGGTACGCCGGTCCAGAAGACGGGCCGCAGATCGGCTCAATCCGTCACTTGATCGTGGATATGGACGGCGTCCTGTGGCGCGGAGACAAAGCGCTGCCCGGTCTCCAGGACTTCTTCGCCTTCATTCGAGAACGGGGCGTCGACTTCATCCTGGCGACCAATAACGCCAGCCGTCTGCCGGCGCAGTACGCGGACAAGCTGGCCCGTTTCGGCGTCGAGATCGACCCGGCGCACATCTTGACCTCCGCCCAGGCGAGCGCCGCCTATTTAGCCGACGTCGCCCCACCCGGCGCCCGCGTCTACGTCATCGGCGAGGAGGGGATGCGCCGCGCCCTGGCGGAACGGGATTTCGAGTTGACGGCGGAGAAGGCGGCCTACGTCGTCGTCGGGTGGGATCGCCAGCTGACGTGGGAGAAGTTATCCACCGCCGCCTTGCTCATTCACCGGGGGGCCGAGTTTTTGGGCGCCAACCCGGACAAGAGCTACCCCACCGAGCGCGGTCCTGTGCCGGGCAACGGGGCGCAATTGGCCGCGCTGGAGGCAACGACCGGCGTCGCGCCCACCGTCGTCGGCAAGCCGGGAGCGTGGATGTACCAGGAAGCGCTGCGTCGGATGCAAGCCCGCCCTGAAACCGCCGCCGTCATCGGCGACCGGCTCGAAACCGACATCGCCGGGGGGATCAACGCCGGCCTCACAACCGTCCTCCTCCTCTCCGGCATCGCCCAACGGGCTGATCTCGCAAGCTCACCCCACCAACCCGACCTGGTGTGTGATGATCTCGCCCACCTCGTGCGGATCCTGGATCGGAAGAATGACGTAACGACAAATGACAGATGACAAAAAACAAGCATTGGAGGCCATCCCAGTTATGACGCCCACAACCTGCCTTTACGACCTGAGCTTCCCGGAACTGCAAGCGCTCTTAAAGGAGTTGGGCCAGCCCAGTTACCGGGCGAAGCAGCTCTGGGAATGGTTGTACGTCCACCTGGCGACCGATTTCGAGCAGATGAGCAATCTGCCCAAGTCGCTGCGGGAGACGCTGGCCCAAAAGACTATCGTCGGCGCGCCTCAAGTCGTCGACTCGATTCGCTCCCCCGACGGCCGGACGCGCAAGGATCTCCTGCAATTGGCGGACGGCGAAACGGTCGAGGCGGTGCTGATGCATTACGAGACGCGACACACCGCCTGCATCTCGACCCAGGTCGGTTGCGCCCTGGGCTGTCCCTTCTGCGCCACCGGTCAGATGGGATTCCGGCGGGATCTGACGAGCGGTGAGATCGTCGCCCAGGCGCTCCATTTCGCGCTTCAAGCTCGGGGTGAGGACGAGCGCCTCTCCAACGTCGTGTTGATGGGCATGGGGGAACCGCTGCTCAATTACGAGCACACGCTGGAAGCCATCCGCCGCCTGAACGACCACGCGGGGGTCAACCTGGGCCAACGCCACATCACCCTCTCGACCGTCGGCGTCACGCCCGGCATTCAGCGGTTGGCGAAGGAGGGCCTCCAGATCACGTTAGCCGTTTCGCTGCACGCCGCCACCGACCGGTTGCGCAACCAGCTCGTTCCCATCAACCGGCGTTACGGGTTGGACGCCCTGTTTGAGGCGTGTCACGAATACGTCGAGCGCACTGGACGGCGGGTCAGCTTCGAGTGGGCGCTGATCGCGGGAATCAACGACACGCCCACCCAGGCCCAGGCGCTCGCCGCCCGGCTGACCGGCATCCTGGCCCACGTCAACCTGATTCCTCTCAACCCCACCCGACGCTACGCGGGAGAGAGGAGCAGCGCCGTCGCGACGGAGACTTTCATCGCCGCCCTGGAACGTCACGGCGTCCCCTGCACCGTCCGCGTGCGGCGGGGGCTGGACATCAAAGCGGGCTGCGGGCAACTACGCCAACGACATCCACGCCCAGTATGAGCGCCCGCCTTCCATCAGTTGCCAAATCTCCCAAGTCGTTGTATCATACTTCAATGGGCAAACAACGAATGAACAAGGGCGGACGCGGCGTCTTCTCACAAAAAAAACCTGGTGAAGCGTTTACTTCTACTTCACCAGGGAACGTCAAGACGTTCTTTGTTACGCGGATGAACCTGCCAATTAACGATCCTTGCTCAAGGTTCGCAGGCAACGGGTGCACAGGTGCATCCGGCGCGCATGACCGTCAATCGTCACCCGCACACGTTGAATGTTGGGCTTAAATTGACGTTTTGTTGCCTTTTTGGAGTGGCTGACGTTATGTCCAAATTGTGGACTTTTGCCACACATTTCACATTTTGCCATAATTATCACCTCGCTATATTTTTTCGCGGGGGTTATCATACCACAAGAAAATCGTTTGCGCAACTCGTTCACGCAACCAGACGAACACCACTATCCTGGGGAGAGGTTTATGCTAGAAAAAACGTCAAATTTAGGGCGCATTGAGGTATCGTCCACGGCAATCGCTAGCATTGTACACGAAGCAGTCTTGACCAGCTATGGTGTCGTGGGAACCGCTGCCAAAGACCTGCCGACCGGGCTTGTCAACATTCTTTACAAAGATAGCAAGCGCGGGGTCGACGTGCGAATCGAAGAAAATGGGCGCATCGCCATTGACGTCTACGTCATCATCGAATATGGCACGCGAGTCGCCGCGGTCGCCCGCAGTGTGATGAACGTGGTCAAATACAGCGTCGAGCGCGCGCTGGGCCTGCCGGTTTCCGAGGTCAACGTGCACGTGACAGGCTTACGCATCAGCAACATTGATTGAGAGGATAACGGTTTGACGAAATTAAAAACTTCACCAGCTACCTCCCGCCATCCGCAACTGATCACCGACGGGCAGGAATTCAAGCATCTATTCAAGGCCGCGATGATCTGGCTCCAGCATCACCAGACGGTCATCAATTCACTCAACGTCTACCCGGTCCCCGATGGCGATACAGGCACGAATATGGTCTTGACGATGCAATCCGCCTGGGCGGAGATCAAGGACTCGCCGGAGCGAAACGTCGGCCAGATCGCCCACAAAATGGCCCACGGCGCGTTGATGGGCGCTCGCGGCAATTCCGGCGTTATCCTCTCGCAGATATGGCGGGGATTTGCCCGCAGCCTGGACCAAAAGGACGTCTTCAACGCCCAGGATCTGGCGTCCGCCTATCAAGAAGCGACGGACACCGCCTACAAGGGAGTCGTCAAGCCGGTCGAAGGAACCATCTTGACGGTCGTGCGGGCCGTCGCCGACGAGATGAAACGGGTCGCCCGAAAGCAGGAAAACCTGGTAATCGTGATGGAGCAGGCGGTCGCCGCCGCCCGAGAAGCAGTCAAGCTCACGCCGTCCCTGCTGCCCGTCCTCAAGGAGGCCGGCGTCGTCGACGCCGGCGGGCAGGGGCTATACGTGATCCTGGAAGGTATGTTGCGCCATATGCACGGCGAGACGCTGATGGAGGACGTTGATCTCACAGAATCGGTCGACCTGATCGACAAACCTATGGAGGTGAAAGCGGGTTACGGGTACGACGTCCAATTCCTCATCGTCGGAGAGAGGCTTGACGAAAACGCCATCCTTCAGGACATATCCAATATGGGCGAATGCCCCCTCGCCGTGGGAGACGCGCAGACGGTGAAAGTCCACGTCCACGTCCCCGATCCAGGGGTTCCCATCAGCTACGGCGCCAACCTGGGCTCGTTGCGCGACGTCGTCGTCGAAGATATGCAGGCCCAATACCAGGACTTCATCGTCGAGAGCGGGCGCCCTCCCGGACATCCCCCGCAACCGAGCGAGGAAGGGATGCCGAGCCTGGGCGACGACATCGGAATCGTATCGGTGGTGATGGGCGAAGGGTTGGCGCGCGTCTTCAAGAGCCTGGGGGTACAAGCCATCGTCCAGGGCGGGCAGACGATGAACCCTAGCACGCAGGATTTGCTGGAAGCGATCGAACATACGCCGGCTGAACACGTGATCGTGCTACCCAACAACAGCAACGTCATTCTGGCGGCCGAACAGGCCCGCGAGATGAGCCCCAAAGACGTCGCCGTCATCCCCAGTCGCTCCATCCCCCAGGGTATCGCGGCGACGTTCGCCATCAACGCGCAAGCCGATTTCGAGACCAACGTCGGGATGATGATGGACGCCCTGGAAGAGGTGGAGACCGGGGAAATCACCACGGCGACCCGCTCGGTCAAACTCAACGGCCTGGACATCGCCGACGGTCAGATCATCGGCTTGCACAACGGCGAGCTTAAAATCAGCGGTGAGACCATCACCGAAGTCGCCTCGGCGCTGTTAGACGAACTGATCGACGATTTCAGCGAGATCATCACGCTCTACTACGGGGAAGACGTGGTCGAAGAAGAGGCCCACGCATTGAGCGAGGTCCTGGCGCAAAAATGGCCGGATGGAGAAATTGAGGTTGTCGAAGGGGGGCAACCCCATTATTACTACATCGTTTCAGTCGAATAAATAGTTCGACAAGGTTAACTTAACAGCCTGGCGAATGAATTCGCGAGCTACCGCGTGTCAGTGACGCGGTGCGAAATCCGCATTCGCGGATTAACTGCCAGCCGCCGAAGGGTGACTTTGCAGCGCGTGTTTTTTACACGCCGTTGCACGCGGTTTCAACCGCCGTGGGACTCGAAGTTAACATTGTCAAAATAGACATCATACAGATTATTTCATACCTTAAGGAGGGTCTGTGTCCAAAGTACACGTCGTCACAGATAGCGCATCGACTATTAGCCCCGAGATCGCCCAACGACTCGACATCACCATCGTTCCTCTAAAGATTCAGATCGATCCCCACGCCGGTCTGTTAGATCGACTGAGATCGCCCAAGGTGAAAGCTTCCCAGGTCTACCAGGACATCACCGAACTCGACCACGAGGAACTGGTGCTCTTGATGGGGCGCGAACGGGTTCGCCCCACCATCGTCGGGCCGACCGCCAATGATTTCCGGCAGGTATATAAAAAGCTCACCCGGCGCACCGACCAAATCATCTCGCTCCACTCTTCAGCCAATTTAAGCCCCATTTGCCGCGAAGCCCACAGAGCGGCCCGCGACTTTATGGGCCGCTGCGACATCGCTATTATGAATTCCGAGACCCTCTCATTGGGCCTAGACATCCTGGTTCTGGAGGCGGCCGAGTTGGCCGCCCAATCCCTGCCGCTTTCGGAGGTCATGCGCGAGATCCGCGGCATCGTACGCCGTATCTACATCGTCCTCGTCACCGATACGATGGATTATCTGGAATATAGCGGCCTTATCAGCCCGGCCCAGGCGATTCTCGGCTCTATGTTGGACATCCGCCCATTCCTGGCGATGGAAGAGGGACAAATCATCCCGATGGAAAAAGTGCGCGATCAGGACAAGGCCATGGATAAATTGGCCGATTTCGCAGAGGAATTCACATACATCGAGCAAATGGCCATCCTGCAAAGCACATCCTACCCCACCGATAAGACCAAAATGTTGAGGGAGCAATTGGAGTCGATCGCGCCCGATCTTCCGGAGATACCAGGCCTACTCTACGGGCCGCTATTGGCCTCTCACATCGGCCCCGACGGCACAGGCGTGGTCGTCTACGAGGGCAAAGAGCAAAAGTTGCCATTCTAATTATGATCACACCAACAGAGAAACTGACGAAAATCCTGCATCTCGAAGCGGAGAAATATCAAAACCGGGCGGTCTTTGGCGGACTGGGCCGCTACGCTGAGACGTGGCTGGAGGAAGCCCGCAAGGCTTTCGCCCCCCAGGCGAGCGAGGAGATCGACGCCTGGATTGAGGAAATCGCCCGGCGGCTGCGCGCTTACGGCGACCTCTCCGATCAGGCCAGTCGGCGCAGCGCGTTACACGCGCTCATCAACCTCGTGGAGGACATCCCCGCCTCGCCGGAGAGCGCGGAAGAGACGGAAGAGACGAAAGAGACGAAAGAGGAAAAAGAGCGAGAGAGCGACAAAGTCAAAGCGGAACCAGAAACGCGCCACGCCGCGCCGCGCCAAACGAAAAAACGGCGCACCGGATTGAAATCGCCCGTCACCGTCCTGCGCGGCGTCGGGCCCCGGCAAAGCAAGCGCTTGGCCAAGCTAGGCATTCGCACCATCCGAGATATGCTCTATTGCTTCCCCCGCCGCTACGATGATTATTCACAGCTCAAACCCATCAACCGGCTCGAATATGGCGAGGAAACGACCATCATCGCCCAGGTGTGGGAGGCCGGCGCCCGCAAAACGCGGGGCGGGGGATCGCTCTTCAAGGCCACCCTTTCGGATGGGAGCGGTTTCATTGATGCGACGTGGTTCAATCAACCCTACCTGGCCAATCGAATCAAACAGGGCCAACACATCGTCATCAGCGGACAGGTGAACGAGTACCTGGGGCGGTTATGCTTCAATTCGCCGATCTGGGAACCGCTGGAAGACGAACTGTTACACACCGGTCGTCTCGTGCCGGTCTACCCACTGACGGCCGGCGTTCGCGCCAAGTGGTTGCGCAGTTTGATGAAACGCACCGTCGATTACTGGTCCAAGCGATTACCCGACCACCTGCCCACCTCGGTGAAGGACGAGTACAACCTGATGAACCTGGAGACGGCCATCGCTCAGATCCACTTTCCAGAGGATAAGGCGGCGCTGGAGAAAGCTCGCGCCCGCTTGACCTTTGACGAGTTATTCGTCGTGCAAATTGGCCTATTGAGACAACGGCATCAATGGCGCTCGGAACCGGGTCAAGCGCTGATGGTGGATGAGGATATCGTCCAGAATTTCGTCAAAAACCTCGCGTTTGAGCTGACCGACGCGCAGTACAGGGCTCTGCGGCAAATCGTCTCCGATCTACGCTCGAAGCGGCCGATGAACCGGCTCCTGCAGGGGGACGTGGGATCGGGCAAGACGGTCGTCGCAGCGGCGGCGATGGCGCTGGCGGCCGCATCGAACACCCAGGCGGCGTTGATGGCCCCCACGGCGATCCTGGCCGAGCAGCACTACCAGACCCTGAATCGACTGTTCACCGCGCACGCCGGCCCCACGCCCAGCATCCGCTTCCTGAGCGGCGACGTCACCGGGCAAGAACGGGCGGATATTTACGCCGGGCTGGCCTCGGGCGCAATCGACATCATCGTCGGCACGCACGCCCTGATCCAGGAGAACGTCCAGTTCAAAGACCTGGCGTTAGCCGTGATCGACGAGCAACACCGCTTCGGCGTGCGCCAACGGGCCGCGTTGCGCCAGAAGGGGGGAGGCGCTGGCGGCCCATCTGAGGACGGGCATTACAATCCACACCTGCTGGTGATGACGGCTACCCCCATCCCGCGCTCGCTGGAACTGACGATTTGGGGCCACCTGGACGTCTCGATCATCGACGAGATGCCGCCGGGAAGGAAAGAGATCGTCACTCGCCTGCTCCTGCCCACCGAGCGAGAGCGCGCCTACAGCTTCCTCAGGTCACAGGTCGAAAAAGGGCGGCAGGCCTTCCTTATCTGCCCGTTAGTCGAGGAGTCGGACAAAATCGAAGCCAAGGCCGCCGTCGAGGAGCACGAGCGTTTGCAGAAGTACGTCTTCCCCGACCTACGCCTGGGGCTGCTCCACGGCCGGATGAGCGGGGAGGAAAAAGAGGAGACGATGGCCCGCTTCGCCCGGGGCGACGTCGACATCCTCGTCTCGACCGCGGTCGTCGAGGTAGGCATTGACGTCGCCAACGCGACCGTGATGCTGATCGAAGGGACGGAGCGTTTCGGCCTGTCGCAACTCCACCAATTCCGGGGGCGCGTCGGGCGGGGCGAGCACACCTCCTACTGCCTCCTCGTCTCCGATTCGGATACGCCGGAGGCCCAGGAACGGCTCAGGGCGATGGAGGAGACCAGCGATGGCTTCGTCCTGGCCGAAAAAGATTTGAAGATGCGCGGTCCGGGCGATTTCCTGGGCGCGCGCCAATCCGGCTTCCCAGACCTGCAACTCGCCAGCATCAGCAATCTAAAACTCATTGAAACGGCCCGAGAGGCGGCCCGGCGCTTTTTCGAGAGCGATCCTGAACTCGAAGCGCCGGAAAATCGCCTGCTAGCCCGCCAGGTCGCCCGCGTCTGGAAGGGAGAAGGAGAGATCAGTTGAGCCACATCGCCATCTATCCCGGTACATTCGACCCCATACATCTCGGTCACGTGGACATCGCCGCCCGTGGGGCGCGCATCTTCGACGAATTGATCGTCGCCGTGTACGACCAGCCTTCAAAAAACCTGATGTTCGCCATTGAGGAGCGCGTAGCGCTGGCCCGCCAGGCTTTGATCGATCTGCCCAATGTACGGGTGTCGCCCTACGGCGGCCTGACGGTCGATTTTGCCCGCCAGGTCAACGCGCAAGCCATCGTACGCGGCCTGCGGGTGATCTCCGATTTTGAACTGGAATATCAAATGGCTTTGACCAATCGCCAGCTCGCCTCGGAGATCGAGTTTGTATGCCTGATGACCCGCCAATCCCAGGCATTTCTCAGCTCCAGCATCGTCAAGGAGATTGCATTGCTGGGGGGAAACGTGAGCAAGATGGCGCCCCCCCACGTCATCGCGGCGCTGGAACAGAAAAGACGCGAACGGAAGAAAAACGACGAACCCGTCCCGCTGGTTTCACTACGCGACTAAATCCGGAGGCCATTATGGACATTCTTCACCTAGTCGATCGCTTGGAAGAGGTAATCAAAGAAGGCGCGCGCTTGCCATTCGGTAGCCTGCGGATGATTGACGAACGGCACATCTGGCCGCTCATCGACCAAATGCGCATCTCCATTCCAGAAGAAGTGCGCCAGGCCGAGCGCACCATCCGGGAAAAAGACCGGACGATGGCCCAGGTCCAGGAGGAAGCGGAACGCATCGTCAACCTGGCCCGCAGCGAGGCAGCGAAACTAACCGCGGAACACGCCATCACCCAGGCTGCCAAGGAAGAGGCTGCCGCCATTCGCGAGCAGACGGAACAGGAGGCGGAAAGCATCCAGAACGGGGCCGACGAATACGCCTTCGACGTCCTCTGCAACCTGGAACAGGAACTCAAGCGCGCCCTATCCATCATTGAGAACGGCATCCGCACCATCCAGATCGAGCGCGAGGAAAAGTTCAGCCCAACCGCCAAGCGCCAAGAGAGATAAATTGCCAAGGAGTCGCCAATCGCGCCTTGACAGGTTACGCGCTCCCTTCTATAATACACCTTCGTTGTGAAAAACAACAGATCAAATCAGTAGGGGTCTTCAGGATTTCGCATGGCCCATCATAGACCCTAAAGGTTTTTGCGCTGGTTTTGATGGAAAAAGGTCATTGTTTAAGGCAAAAACGTTGTTTGTGCGGCCTTGAGCAAAACCTTTAGGGTCTCGC
>DAOTUC010000305.1:0-13506 GCA_034437315.1 Anaerolineae bacterium | reverse complement strand
CGTGTGGCTCAGTTGGGATATATGTTCCCCACCCACGACTGTGTCCTGTGCCGCGGTACGTCGGATCATGGCTATGGCTGCACCCGCCCGGCTATTTCACCCGCCTTTATGGACCACAATACCCATCCCAATATCGAGATTCTCACGAATACCGATCTGATCAACGTGCAGGGCTACGCCAGTGATTTCACGGTGACCCTGCGCCATCGGCCCACCTACGTCAAGGCCGATCGGTGCATTAACTGCGGGATATGTGAAGGGGTGTGCCCGGTCTCCCTGCCCAGCCCATTTCAGGCGGAGCTTTCGGTGCGCAAGGCGATCTACAAGATGGCGCCTCGGGCGTTACCCGATTCTTACGTCATCGACAAGGTGCCGCGTTGTGATACTTGCCGGCGTTGTGAGACGGTCTGCCCGACGCAGGCGGTGGACCTGGAGGAGGAAGTGACCGAGTACGACCTGGATGTTAGCGCTATCATCCTCTCGCTGGGTTACGAGATTTCCGATTCCACCGAGTACGAGGAATTGGGTTACGGTCGTTTCCCCAACGTCATCCACTCGATGCAATACGAGCGTCTAGCTAGTCGCTCTGGTCCGACGGAGGGGATGGTGATGCGTCCTTCGGACGGTGAGCTTCCGAAGCGGATCGCGTGGTTGCAATGCGTGGGCTCGCGGGATGAGAAGCACCCCTATTGCTCGTCGATCTGTTGTATGTATGCCACGAAAGAGGCCATGCTCGCCAAGCAGCGGATTGAGGACGTGCATTGTCAGATCTTTATGATGGACGAGCGGGCTTTCAACAAGGAGTTCAACGCCTATTACAAACAATCACAAGAGGAATTCGGCGTGGAATACACCCGTTGCCGCATCTCAATGGTCACGGAGGATCCAGAGACGCACGATTTGATCCTGCGCTATCCGAATGAAGAGGGCGAATTTGTCGAGGAACGTTTCGGCATGGTGGTGCTATCGGTGGGCGCGCTGCCGCCCAAGGATTCAGAAGACCTGGCTAATTTACTGGACATCGAGTTGAACCCCTATGGCTTCTGCGCCACCGATAAATTTGCCCCGTTGGAGACGAGCCGGCCCGGCATCTACGTATGCGGCACGTTCTCTTCCCCCAAGGAGATCGCCGAGACGATTCTGGACGCGGCGGGGGCGGCCGGCGATACGATGCGCTTGCTTTCAGACCGCGTGGGACTGCCGAACTTTAGCCGCGAGTATCCATTCCTTTCGGGCCCGAACGATCTCCCGCCAGAGCGAGACGTGACCGGAGAAGCGCCGCGCGTGGGCGTTTTCATCTGTCGTTGTTATCCCAGTATAGAGGCGGCCGTCAATACGAGCGCCGTATCCGAGTTCGTGCGCGGACTGCCGGGCGTGGCCCACGTCGAGACGGTTGATTACGCCTGCCTGGAAGAAGACCTGGCGCGGATACAGGAGACGATTGAGACGCAGGGTTTGAATCGCGTGGTCGTGGCTGCTTGCAGCAACCGCACACACGAATCGTTGTTCCAACGGATGGTGCGCCAGAGTGGTCTGAATCCTTATCTGCTGGAGATGGCAAACATCCGGGAGCATTGCGCGTGGCCGCACGTCGACGATCCGGTCGGCGCGACCCGCTCGGCCAAAGAGTTGATTCGATTGGCCGTGGCCCGGGCGCGCCTCGCCAGCCCAGTGCGCAAGCAGGCCATCGAACCGGTCCGGCGGGCGTTGGTCATCGGCGGCGGCGTCTCTGGCTTGACAGCGGCGTTGAACGTGGCGGACGCCGGTTACGACGTGACGCTAGTCGAGCGGCAGCAAGGGCTGGGCGGCAATCTCCAACACATCTATTACGTGGCCGAGGGAGATAATCCCCAGCGCCTGTTGCGCGACCTGATCAACCGGGTGCTGGGCCACCGGCGCATCGAAGTGTTGACCAATGCGGAGGTGATCGCCAACGAGGGCAGTCTGGGCCATTTCAGATCCACCGTCCGATTGTCCCAATCGGCCCGATTGTCTCAATCGGCGCGCACACCGACCAGCGAGATAGAGATTGAGCACGGCGTGACCATCGTGGCGACCGGCGGCGAGGAGTGGCGCGGGGACGTCTACCTGCTCGGCGAGGATGAGCGGGTGGTGACCTCTCTCGATATGGAGGACATCATCACCCACCGCCCGGAGGAGATCGCCGACCTGAAGGAAGTCGTCTTCATCCAGTGCGTCCGACCGCCCGATAAAGTCGAGTACTGTAGCCGGACCTGTTGCACGAATACGATGAAGAACGCAATTCGGATCAAGTTAATCAACCCGGATTGCAAGATTGTGGTGCTCTACAAGGACATCATCACCTATGGATTCCGCGAGGCGTACTACACCGAGGCCCGGCGGCGGGGCGTCATTTTCGTTCGCTACGACGACGAACACCCGCCCCAGGTGCGCCTGGATGAGGAGGGAAACCTGGAGGTCGCCGCGTGGGAGTCGTCCCTGAGGCAAGAGATTGCGTTGCATCCTGATCTTCTGTCGTTGAGTATGGCGATTCAGCCATCCCAAGGGACCGAACAGTTGGCGCAGATCCTCGATTTGCCGATTTCCAGCGAGGGATTCTTCCTGGAGGCCCATCTGAAGATGCGGCCGATGGATATGGCTAAGGAAGGGGTCTTCATCTGTGGTATGGCCCATTATCCCAAGTTTATTGAGGAGTGCATCACCAATGCCCAGGCCGCTGCCGGACGCGCGCTGGGGGTGCTATCGTCGCCCAAGTTGTACGTCGGCGGCGTCGTCTCGCAGGTCGACCAGGAGAAGTGTGTGGGCTGTCTGACCTGTGTGCGGACCTGCCCCTTCACGATCCCCAAAGTGCGTTACGAGGATATGGGGGTGGGGGAGATCAAGGGCGCGGCCTATATCGACCCGGCGATCTGCACCGGGTGCGGCACTTGTACGGCGGAATGCCCGGCCAAGGCGATTCAGTTGGTGGCCTATCGGGATGAGCAAATTATGGGCTTGCCTCTGGGGGCATGGATCGAGTGATGATGGAGGTCGAGTGATGGATGTGTGTGTGAAGCGAAAAGAGATGCGTCACGTTTTACGTCTTACGAGAGGGTGTTGATGACTGAACATAACAAAAAAGATTTTGAACCGGAAATCACGGTATTCACCTGTATCTATTGCGCCTACATGGCGATCGATACGGCCGGCGCGCTGAAGATCGAGTATCCACCGAATATCAAGCTGATCAAGTTGCCGTGTACGGGTAAGATTGACGCCCGTTACCTGTTGGAAGCTTTCGAGCAGGGGGCCGACGGGGTCTGTGTGGTGGCTTGTCCGATCGGGAATTGCCATCACGTGGATGGGAATAAGCGGGGCCGAGCGCGGGTGGCCTATACCAAGCAATTGCTGGACGACGTAGGTTTGAATGGCGACCGGCTGGAGATGTATTTCGTCTCTGGCGGGATGGGCGAAACGTTCGCCCACGCTATGCGGGAGATGTCCGATCGGGTGCGTGAGTTGGGGGCAAGCCCGTTGAAGGAGGGGAGGGTTGGGTGATTGGATGATTGGGGGCAGGTGAGTGGGTGATTGATGGCCAAGGAGGAGGAGATGGTGACAGCGGATAGGCAACATCCGTGGGAGGTAGATCGAATAGATTCGGCCGATCGCGAGCGCTCGGACGACTACGCTGATCGGCGTGATATGCAATCCCCCATTGGTGCGGTACTGGTCGTCGGCGGCGGCATAGCTGGCATCCAGGCGTCGTTGGACCTGGCTGAGTCGGGCTACAAAGTCTACCTGGTCGAAAAGAAATCAGCCATCGGTGGGCACATGGCGCAGTTGGATAAGACGTTTCCGACCAACGATTGCGCGATGTGTATCGTCAGCCCCAAGCTGGTGGATTGTGGGCGACACCGCAATATCGAGTTGTTGGTGAACAGTGAGGTCGTCGGGTTGCGTGGAGAGGCCGGCGATTTCTCGGTGCGGGTGCACACCCAACCCCGTTACATCGATCTGGATAAGTGCACCGGTTGCGGCGATTGTGCAGAAGTCTGCCCTGTCGTGATCCCCGGTCGTTTCGACGTCGGGTTGGCGGACCAACGGGCGGCGTACAAGTTATATCCCCAGGCGGTGCCCAACGCTTTCGCTATCGAAAAACGGGGCATCGCCCCTTGCCGGGACGCGTGCCCGGCGGGGCAGCGGGCGCAGGGTTACATCGCCTTGATCCGCGAGGGGCGCTACGTGGATGCCTTGCGGGTCATCAAAGAGGATAATCCCTTCCCCGGCATCTGCGGGCGTATCTGTAATCATCGGTGCGAGGATGCTTGCAATCGCGGGAAGCTGGATGAAGCGGTCAACATCCGCGCGTTGAAGCGCTTCGTCACCGACAAGGTCTACGCTCAGCCACGGACGTCTCCGGAACCGGTCGAGCGCCGGTACGAGAAGCGGGTGGCCATCGTCGGCGCCGGACCTTGTGGGTTGACCGCCGCGCAGGATCTGTGTATGCTGGGCTATGACGTGTCTGTCTTCGAGGCGCTGCCTGTGGCCGGCGGGATGTTGCGGGTCGGTGTGCCGGAGTATCGCTTGCCCGCCGAGATCGTGGATCGAGAGGTGCAGGACATCGTCGATCTGGGCGTCGATCTGCGCTTGGAGACGCGGGTGGATGATCTGGATCAGATATTCGATGAGGGCTTTCATGCGGTGCTCATTGCTGTAGGCGCTCACGAGGGCATTCGTCTGCCGATTCCGGGCGCTGATTTGGATGGGGTGTTGCTCAATACCACGTTCTTACGCGACGTGCGGCTAGGCAATCCGCCAGAGCTGGGGGAGCGCGTAGCCGTCATCGGGGCCGGAGACGTGGCCATGGACGTGGCCCGCACGGCTGTGCGGTTGGGGGCCGACGTGCACGTGTATTACCGGCGCACCCGTGAGGAGGCGTCGGCGGCAGAGGAAGAGATGCGGCATGCCGAGGAGGAGGGGGTTGTTTTCCACTGGCAGGTCACGCCCGTCGAAGTGCTCGGTCATGGCGATCGACGGATGAGCGGTTTGAAATGCGTGCGCACCGAGCAAGGACTGCCCGACGAGACGGGCCGCCGCCGTCCGGTCGAAATTCCGAATTCCGAGCATTTCGTACCCTGCGACAACGTGATTTTCTCGGTGGGACAGCGGGCCGGTTTAGCTTTCATTCCAGATAGCGCCGGTGTTGGTGTGACGCGCCAACAAACGATAGCCGTCAATCCCAATACCTTGGCGGCGACCCGACCGGGCGTCTTCGCAGCCGGAGACGCCACCACCGGCACAGCCTTCGTGATTGAGGCTGTGGAATCGGGCCATCAAGCGGCTGAATCGATTCACCTCTACATGCGCGGCGAGGACCTGGAGCGGCCTCCGAAACCAGACCTACCAGTGGTCGAACTCACGCGGACTGAGATTGAGGAGGATGTTCAGGCAGGAAAAGTCGAGGTCAAGAAGCGCGTGGCGATGGACGAGTTGTCGGCCGAGGCGCGCGTCGCGACCTTCGAGGAGGTAGTCGCTGGATATACCGACGAGCAGGCCCAGGAGGAGGCGGCCCGCTGTTTGGCATGCGGGATCTGTTCCGAGTGCTTGAGTTGTGTTTACGAATGCCAGGCCGATGCAGTCGATCACAATATGCTCGCTCAGATACAGGAGGTGGCGGTCGGCGCCATTATCCTGGCCCCCGGTTATGAGACCTTCCACGCCGAGGGAGCGACCGAATTTGGCTGGGGGCGTTTCCCGAACGTGGTGACCGCGCTCCAATTCGAGCGCCTGTTGAGCGCTTCAGGGCCCACTTTTGGTCACGTCCGGCGCCCCTCGGATGGAGAGACGCCGAAGAAGATCGCCTTTTTGCAGTGCGTGGGGTCGCGGGACCAGGAACACGACTACTGCTCAGCCGTCTGTTGTATGTACGCGACCAAAGAGGCCATTATGGCCGTCGACCACGAGCCCGGCACCGAGGTCACGATCTTTATGATGGATATGCGGGCCTTCAGCAAGGGTTATTTCGAGTATTACCGCCGCGCCCAGGAGCGCTACGGGGTGCGCTTTGTGCGCTCGCGTATCTCCTACGTGCGCGAGGATCCGGAGACGCACGATCTGCTCCTGCGTTATGTCTCCAACGGAGGTGAAAACGGCGGTGATGTGATTGAGGAGGCTTTCGATCTGGTCGTGCTCTCGGTCGGGATGGAGATTCCGGAGGACGTGCGGGAGTTGGGACGTCGCCTAGGCGTCGCGTTGGACGAACACGGATTCTGCCGCACGCCGCCATTCGATCCGCTCCAGACGAGCCGGGAGGGCATTTTCGCCGTCGGCCCGTTCCGCGAGCCGAAGGACATCCCGGAGTCGGTGATTGAGGCCAGCGGCGCGGCGGCCGCCGCCGGGGCCATCGTCGCGCCGGCCCGCTGGACGCGAACGGAAGCGGTGATTTACCCACCGGAGCGGGACGTCTCGGACGAGGAACCGCGGATAGGCGTCTTCGTCTGTCATTGCGGGTCGAATATCGGCGGTTACCTGGACGTGCCAGCCGTCGCCGAGTACGCGCTGGGGTTGCCCGGCGTCGTTCACGCCGAAGACAATCTGTACACCTGTTCACAGGATGCGATCCAGCACATCACCGAGCAGACGCGCGAGATGGGTTTCAACCGGGTCGTGGTCGCTTCATGTACACCGTTGACCCACGAGCCGCTGTTCCAGGATAGCATCCGCCAGGCGGGTTTGAACCCGGGGATGTTCCAGATGGCCAATATCCGCAACCAGTGTTCGTGGGTCCATTCGGAGCGCCCGGAGGCAGCGACGGAAAAGGCCAGGGATCTGGTGCGGATGGCAGTGGCGAAGGCCCGGCGCCTGGAACCGCTGCACAAGACAGAAGTGCCGGTGGAGAAAGCGCTGCTCGTCATTGGCGGCGGCGTGGCCGGGATGACGGCGGCCCTGACGCTTTCAGAACAGGGCTTCCCGGTGCACCTGGTCGAGCGCGAGGTGGAGCTGGGAGGTAACCTGCGGAAAATCGGCGCGCTGGTGGATTGGGAGGCTGATGACCCAACCGATGGCCTGCGCCTGGTCTGGTCCGATCCTCAGGATCTCTTGCATCAGTTGGTGAGACGGATCGAAGACGCGCCGGTCACCGTTCACTTGCAGAGCGAGTACCTGGAGAGCAGTGGTTTCGCCGGGAGTTTCACCTCGCGGTTGCGCACCCCTGACGGCGAGATCGAGATCCGTCACGGCGCGACGATTGTCGCGACAGGAGGCGTGGAGTACCGCGGGCCAGAGTATGGCTATGGCAGCGACCCGCGTATCATCACCCAACAGGAGTTTGGCGCGTGTCTATCTAAAGGCGAGGCTCTGCCGGACGAGGTGGCGATGATCCTCTGCGTGGGGCCGGCGGAGCGTTATTGCTCGCGCATCTGTTGCACGACGGCGATCAAGAACGCGCTGGCGCTCAAACTGCTCAAGCCAGAGGCGCGGGTGACCGTCATCTATCACGATATTCGCACCTATGGTTTCAAGGAGCGCCTGTACGACGAGGCGCGGCGGCAGGGTGTGGTGTTCGTCCACTACGATTTCGAGCGCAAGCCTGAGGTTGGCGTGAATGGGGATGGCTTGCAGGTCACGGCCTGGGAGTCGTCCTTGCAGGAGGATCTGGCCTTGAACCCGGATTTGCTGGTCCTCAGTATGCCGATGGTGCCGCCCGCGGGAGTAGACGAGTTGGCGACGCGGATCAAAGCGCCGTTGGATCTGGATGGCTTTTTCCTGGAAGCACACGTCAAGTTGCGGCCGGTCGATTTCGCCACCGAGGGCGTCTTTTTGGCCGGGGCGGCGCATTACCCCAAGTTCCTGGACGAGGCCATCGTGCAGGCCAAGGCGGCGGCCGCCCGGGCGCTCACGATTGTGGGCAAGGATGTGTTGGAGGTGGGCGGCGTCGTGGCCCAGGTGGATGAGGCGAAGTGCGTCGCGTGCCTGACCTGCGTGCGCATTTGCCCCTACGACGTGCCCCAGATCAGGGCTCAGGCTAAGGATAATGGTCGGTCGCGCGCCGTGCTTGGCGTGGGCGAAATCGTAGGCGCGGCCTACATCGAGCCGGCCCAATGCCACGGTTGTGGAATTTGTGTGTCTGAATGCCCGGCCAAGGCGATTCAGTTGCTTCATTATCGGGATGAACAGATTGAGGCGGAGATTATGGCGGCGATGTCAGAACCAATGGAGGTGTGCGAATGAGCGATAGCTTACAGAATGCGACAGATCGTACGCGCCCGGATCCATCCGCGGCGCAGTTTGAACCTCGGATATTGGCCTTTTGCTGTCGTCATTGCGCCTACGCCGCGGCCGATCTGGCGGGCGGCCTGCGCATCCAGTATCCGTCGGGCGTGCGTATCGTTCAGGTGCCCTGTTCGGGGCGCGTGGAGGCGACGGAGGTCCTCCACGCATTCGAGCGAGGCGTCGACGGCGTGATCGTCGCCGGGTGACTGGAGGGCGATTGTCATTACCTGGAGGGTAATGTAAACGCCAAACGGCGGGTCGCATATCTGGCGGACTTGTTGGATACGATTGGATTGGGAGGGGGACGCATTACAATGGTAAATTTGTCTTCGGCGATGGGCGCGCAATTCGCCGAGACAGTGACGGAAATAACGGAGAAAGTGCGCCAATTGGGGCCTAACCCTTTGGGTTCCCCTAGCTGTTAGCGCCTTGTCATTAACTTGTAATAAGGAGAGAATATCATGATTGTTGGTGAACAGAAGTCACTGGCGGAGATCATGGACTTGTTGGGCCAGGCCCAGAAAGTACTGGTCGCCGGTTGTGGCACGTGCGTAACCGTCTGCTTTGCCGGCGGCGAGAAGGAAGTGGGCATCTTGGCCTCGGCGATGCGGATGAAGAGCAAGTTGGACGAACGCCCGATGGAAGTGGACGAGATCACGGTCCAACGTCAATGTGAGTGGGAGTACATCGATCCCCTGAAGGAACAATTGCAGGATTATGATGCAGTGATCAGTCTGGCGTGTGGGATCGGCGTCCAGGCGATGAATGAGCGCTTCCCCAAAACCATCACGTTGCCGGGCCTCAATACGACCTTCCTCGGTTTGCCTGAGGAGCAGGGAATCTGGGAGGAGCGTTGCCAGGCCTGTGGGGATTGCGTGTTGGGGCTGACGGCGGGGATCTGCCCCATTGCTCGCTGTTCCAAGCAGTTGCTCAACGGGCCGTGTGGGGGATCGCAGGATGGCGTATGCGAGGTCGATTCGGACGTCCCCTGTGCGTGGCAGTTGATCTGGGATCGGGCGATAGCGTTGGGCCGTTTGGATGAACTGTTGGAGATCCAGCCGCCCAAGAATTGGGAGCGCAGTCGCGATGGCGGGCCGCGCAAGATCGTGCGCGAGGACCTGATTTTGGACAAAGAAGAAGCGGAGTGAGGTGAATGATGACAGAAGAGAGAACAAACGGTTACAAATCGGGCAGCACATTGGAGAAAGTATTGACAGCCGGGCGCTTCGCCGTGACAGGAGAATTGGGGCCGCCCCAGGGCGCTGATCCGGAGGAAGTCATTCACAAGGCCAAATTGCTGGCGGGTATCGTGGATGGGGTCAACATCACCGATAACCAGACAGCGGTCGCCCGTATGTCGAGCATCGCCTCCGGCGTGTTGGCGATGCAGGAAGGCCTGGAACCGGTGGTGCAGATGACGTGCCGCGACCGGAACCGCATCGCGATACAGGCCGATCTGCTGGGGGCGTATGCTCTGGGCATGCGCAACCTGTTGTGTCTGACCGGCGATCACCAGAGTTTCGGCAATCATCCCACGTCGAAGAACGTGCACGATTTGGATTCGGTGCAGTTGATCCGCATGGTCAAAGATATGCGGGATGATGGGGTTTTCCAATGCGGTGACGAGATCAAGGCCGGGAAACCGTGCTTCTTCATCGGCGCGGCGGCGAATCCGTTCGGCGACCCCCTTGATTTTCGCCCCTACCGGTTGGCTAAAAAGGTCGCCGCCGGGGTGGACTTTATCCAGACCCAGTTGATCTACGACATCCCGCGTTTCCGGGAATACATGAAGCGCGTGGTCGATATGGGCCTGCACGAGAAAGTCTACATTATGGCCGGCGTCGGCCCGCTGAAATCTGTGGGCATGACGCGCTATATGCGGGACAAGGTGCCGGGTATGATCGTGCGCGACGAGTACGTCGATCGGATGAGCGCCGCCGCCGACGGTATACCGATGGAGGAAAAGAAAGCCCGCCGGGACGCCCGCCGCCAGGAAGGTATCAAAATCTGCATTGAGCAGATCCAGGAACTGCGCGAAATTGAGGGCGTCGCCGGTGTGCACATCATGGCGGTCGAGTGGGAGGCGGCAGTCAAGCCCATCGTCGAGGGCGCCGGTTTGCTGCCTCGTCCAGAAGTGGAGTGAAGGTTATGGCAATCACGTTTAAATCGGATATGGCCAAGTTTATCCAGGAGGAGTGCGGCGAGAACGTCTATCTCTGTTATCAATGTGAGAAATGCTCGTCTGGCTGCCCGACCGTCCCGGCGATGCGATACCGGCCCGCCCAGATGATGCGTATGGCCCAATTTGGGCTGGAGGACTTGTTGTCTGACGACGCGAGTATTTGGCGTTGCCTGGGATGCGATACCTGCACCGCTCACTGCCCGCACGACCTGAGCGTGCGTCGCCTGGTGGAAGTGATGCGCCAGCACGTGATGCAGGAGCGGTATCTGGCGGCTGAAGCGGAAGCGGCGGATAACGGGCAGCCGACGAGGGAACAGGCATTCGAGGACGAGGCATTGTTCAAGGGGCTTCGCGCGTTGAGTATGTTGGGTGAACGAATCACCACCCATTACAACGTCTCCGGTGAGGATAACACGGCGCGATTGGCCTGGACTGACAATCTAGCCCCAGAGAACAAGCCGGAAGGCCTGGTGAACGATAGCGAGGCTGAAGTAGCCTATTTCGTCGGCTGTGTTTCGGCGATGTTCCCGATGAGTTATGGCATTCCGCAGAGCTTCGCCACGCTTTTGAGCCGGAGCGGCGTCAGTTTCACGACGATGGGTGGAGAGGAACAGTGTTGCGGCTTCCCCCTGATGATGGCGGGACAGATGAAGCAAGCAGAGGCCCTGATCCGCCACAACGTCGAGCAGATGCGTCAACTGGGCATCTCCCGGCTTGTCACCAATTGCCCCTCGTGCTACCATATGTGGCGTCACACTTACCCGGATGTATTGGGAGAGCCGTTGGACTTCGAGGTCTCGCACGGCGTGGAACTGGTGCGCGATCTGCTGGTCGAGGAAAAACTGACGCTTCAGGAACCGCGGAAAACTGGCGTGGTCACCTACCACGATCCCTGCGACCTGGGGCGTAAAAGCGGCATCTACGACGCGCCCCGCGAGATCCTGCGCCGCGTCCCCGGTTTCACCTTCGTCGAGATGCAACAATCGCGTGAACACGCCCTGTGCTGCGGCGGCGGCGGCGACCTGGAGACCTTCGATCCAGATCTGGTGGAGGACGTCGCGGCTAAACGGGTCGCTCAGGCCGCCGAGGTTGACGCTATGGCGCTCGTTTCGGCTTGCCCCCAGTGCGTGCGCACCTTGGCCAAGGCGGCGCGCGCTAACCGCATCCGCGTTCGAGTGATGGACATCATGCAATTCCTGGAGATGGCCCTGGCGTGATCTCATACGCGTGAGTGCTAGAATCAGAGGAAGCGAGGATGAGTTGCTCAAGGGGGGGCGTGAGAGATAAATACGCTGATTCAGACGCAGTTAACGAAGCGTTACGGTTGACTGGACTATATGAACCTTGGAGGCATACCGGATGACAAAGGATACGGAAGGTAACCGGTTGAACAAAATCGCCATCAGCGGGAAGGGCGGGGTGGGCAAGACGACGCTCTCGGCGTTGTTGGCCCACATCTACGCCGAACAAGCCCGCCAGAAGGAACGAGAGGTCATCGCTATCGACGCCGACCCGGCCGGCGGGTTGGCCCAGGCGTTGGGTTTTCCGCCGGACTTGCAGGCGCAGGTGACGCCCATCTCGGAGATGGAGGATCTGATCTTCGAGCGCACCGGGGCCAAACCGGGCGCGTCGGGCGGGTTCTTCAGCCTCAACCCCCGCGTGGACGACATTCCGGAGCGCTTTAGCGTGTTGCACCGGGGCATCCGTTTCCTGCGCCTGGGGACCATCGACATCGGCGGAAGCGGCTGCATCTGCCCGGAGAGCGCGCTGTTGAAAGCCCTGGTGACTCACCTGCTGCTCTATCGGGAAGAGATGATGATCCTGGATATGGAGGCCGGCGTGGAGCACCTGGGCCGTGCGACCGCCCAGGCGGTGGATGTGCTGCTGGTCATCGTCGAACCGGGCCGGCGCAGCCTGACGACGGCGGCGCGCGTCCGGAAATTGGCGGGCGATCTGGGCATCCAGCACGTGTACGCGGTGGGCAACAAGGTGCGGGGCGAGAGCGATTGGGCCTTTATGAAAGAGGAAAGCCCGGTGCCCACGTTAGGCTACCTCTCGGCCAATCACGAGCTGACCGAGGCCGACATCCAGGGCGCGGGCGTTTTCGACGCGGCCCCCACGGCGGTCGAAGAAGCCCGTTCAATTGCGCGGGCGTTGGGGGAGTTGGTGCTTGGGTGATTGGTTGGGTGCGTAGTGTTGCCGTTATCCTGACGTTTTTGCTTATGCACGTCTTCGTGGGGATCGTGATGGCCGATGATGAGATACCTCCCTCAAGTCTCGTAGAGGGGATCGTGGCTCATCCCCAGGAGCGCAACCTCAGTTGCGAATCCCGCTCGGTGACCGACCTGGCGGCCTTCTGGGGAGCGACTTTCTCGGAGGGCGACTTCTTTCATCGGCTGCCTAAGTCGGACAATCCTCACAGGGGATTTCTGGGCGACGTCGATCTGCCAGCGGGTAGCATGCCGCCGGTGGGATATGGGGTGTACGCCGGGCCGGTAGCCGCGACTTTGCGTAGCTTAGGGCTGGACGCGCAGGCCTATCAAGCCTGGAGCTTGGCGGCGCTGAAAGCCGAGTTATCTACCGGACGGGGCGTCGTCGTCTGGGCGACTTACGATATGAAGTTGCCGGGTCGCGAGACGTGGGTTTCCTCTGATGGCGAGACGTCGGTAGTTGTGCAGTGGCAGCATACGTTCATCGCCGAAGGCTACGATGAGGGCGGCCTCTATCTGATTGACGCTTACGACGCCGAGACCAAGTATTTTACCTACGACGCCTTTATGCCAGCCTGGGATCAGTTGGGCCGGATGGCGGTGACGGTGCGCGGCCCATTATCTCACGGGCGCTTTGTATCCAATTCGAGCAGGGATGGAACAGCCGTTCAACTGCTCTTCGATGGGCGATGGCTGGTCGGGCCGAACTAAATCGGGTGTGTTTCAAATGCTTTGAGTGCTGTTTGTAGTACGTGCGCTAGATAGCGGCGCTAGATAGCGGCTTCAGCGTGCTTTTACGGCGATAAATCGCCTACTACGAACTTGGCCCCAAATGAAATGAAACATGCCCAAATCGGAAGGATATGGATGATGATGAATGAA
>DAOTUC010000304.1:0-11090 GCA_034437315.1 Anaerolineae bacterium | reverse complement strand
GCCATAAAACTCTCATTTGTCCAGTCCTAACCTGGACCTGCTTGGAAGCGGAAGTGACTACGAAAAAGCGATCTCACGGTGCATTTGGGTACTAAAAGTGGTGTGTCGCTTTTTCTGTTTGGCGTATTTACACCCAAATCAATTCAATCTGGCCGGTCGAGTAAATATTCCGTATGGACCATCCGGCGGATGTGCGTCTCGCCGCGCATAATCAGAGAATGAAAGCCCACGCGCTCGCCATGGTAATGGACGCCCATGAGCACCGCTCCGTCTGTCACGCCGGTGGCGGCGAAGAAAACCCGCTCGCTTTTCACAAGCTGATCGACGGTGAGCGCCTGGTCGAGATCCACATCCGCAGCCGCACTAAAGACGTCCCGCTCCTCGGCGCTCTGGGGGGCCAATCGGCCTAACATCGCGCCGTTTGCGGCCCGCGTGGCGCACGCGATGATCAAACCATCAACGAGACTGCCGACGCCCATCAACACGTCCACGCCGCCAGAGGGAAGGAGCACCTGGAGCGCGCCGACGACGTCCCCTTCTGAACGGAGCATCACGCGGGCGCCAGCCCGGCGCACCTCTTCGATCAGGTCCTTATGGCGGGGACGATTAAGAATGAAGACGATGAGATCAGAGACCGCCTTCTGCTTGCTGCGGGCGATCAGCGCCAGCGTCCAAGCTGCCGGCGCGTCCAGGCACTCGGGCGTCAGGGCGGAGGCGACTTCCGCATCGACGACGATCTTATCCATATAAATAGCCGGCGGGCCATTCCAGAAAGCGCCCCTCGGCGCGCCGGCCGCCACTGAAATGGCGTCGGGATGTCCACGGGCCAGGAGATTCCGCCCCTCGATAGGGTCGACGACAAAATCCATCTCCGGCCCGACCCCGATACCGACCGATTGGTTCATACGTATGGGCGCCTCATCATACAATTTATCGAGATCGCTCGATACAATCCGCCCGTTGACGTTGATTTCATCGAAGACCTGTAGCATGGCAAGCGCCGCTTCGTGATCGCTCCTCAATTGATCGCCCCGGCCCATCCAGCGACCCCCGGCCAGCGCGGCGGCCTCCGTCGCGCGGGCCATATCCAATCCCAGGTTGTGATAAGGGAAGTCATGATTATTTTTCACGATTCATCATTCTCCTGACTACTTGTTGGACGTTGACCGCACGTCCGCCACTGCCGTGAGCAATTGCTTCTGTCGCCAGGCCCGCATGCCGCCCTCAAGAACTTGCACATTCTCGTGTCCTCGGTCGCTCAATATGGCGGCGACACATGTGCTCCGCCGGCCGCCTTCACAAACAAGCGTCACTTCCTCGTCGAGCGGGATTTGCGAAGGATCTTCCAACAGATCGTGGAACCCGATGCGTTTCGCCTGCGGGATGTGGGCCCGCCGGTATTCGCGTGGCTCGCGCACGTCGATGATGACGAGAGATGGCGCGTGTGCTTTGGCGATTGAATGTGACAACTGTTCCCAAAGCGCTTCCGGCGTCACAGTGGTCACGTTGCCGCGCATCCCATTCAATTGAAGCGTCGGACAGACCAGATCTAAGCGCTTGGGTAGATTTTGACAGTATTTGAAGACGCGCACCGGGCACTCGTAGATACAGATGGCGGGATTGAGCACGTGATGGAAAAGATGCTTGATCGCCTCGTCAGGGTCCAGGAAGTGATCGGAACCGACGCATTCGTAAAAGTCGGTGCTCTTCATCAACTCCCGGACATGGCGATGAACGTGCACGAAATAGACGTCGCCGCCGCGATCGCGGTAAAAGTGCTTGATATTCTCCAACACGTGAATGCCGCTGATGTCGCAATTTTCCACCGGATACATCCGCAGCAAGAGATGGGTCTGGCCTGGATGGGCGTTGACGTTCTCCATAATCTTCTCTTCAATGTGATTGACCGCGCCGAAGTAGAGGTCTCCCAGAATTTCGATCACACCCAACTGCGGGCAAGAGGGTTTGCCCGGACGCGGCGTGAAATAACGAAAGTCATCGCTGGGCAACACGACCCGCACCGTGGGCTTGCTCGTCTGGAGCAAGTAAGTCAGCAATGAAAGGCCGATACCGGACAGCACCGCATATTCCAACGGCAAGACAAGAGTCGCCGCCAGGGTGAACACCATAATCGTCCGATCGACGTGATTGCTCCGCCAGATGCGCCGGATCTCCTCCCAATCGACCAGCCCGTACGCTGTGACGATAATGACCCCGGCCAAAGCCGGTTGAGGCACGTAGGCGGCGAGGGGGCCGAGAAACAGCACAGCTATGAGCAAGAAGAGGCTGACGAACAGATTGGATACGGCTGTCCGCGCCCCGGCGTCGTAGTTGATCACCGAGCGGGTGAAAGAACCCGCGACCGGATAACCGCCGAACAGCCCACTGGCGATATTGGCCAATCCCTGCCCAAAGAATTCCTGGTTGCTGTCCAACCGCTGGTTGGTCTGGCTGGCAATGCTGCGGGCGATGGAGATGGATTCCACCAACCCGATGGCGGCCACCGCCGCCGCTCCGGTGAGGAGGCCCTGTATCATCTCCATATCGATCTTGGGTAACGTCAGCGGCGGCAGTCCACGTGGCAGCTCTCCGACGACCGAGATGCCGCGTTCATCAAGCCCGAAGAAGAAAACGATTAAGGAAGAGACAATAATGGCAATGAGGGGAGCCGGCAGCTTGCGGTTCACCCTCCGCAGAATCAGGAGCAAGACGATGACGCCCACACCGATCCATAGGCTGGATAGATTGGTCGCGCCGATGTGGGAGGTAATTTCGGGGATCATCTCCCACGGGTGGGGGCTCGACGTGATATGGAGGCCCAATAGGTTCCTTATCTGGTTGATGAAGATGAGGATGCCCGCGCCCGCTGTAAACCCCACAATCACCGCGTCCGAGATGAAATTGACCATGACGCCAAGGCGGGCCAGGGCCAGGATCAACTGGATTAGCCCGACCAGGACAGCCATCAGAGCGGCGAGGGCGGGAAGACCCGAAGCGCCTGGATTACCGATGGCTAAAAGCACAGAGAGCACTAACAACGATACGGTATTGGTCGGCCCATTCTGTAAATGGCGCGACGATCCCCATAACGCGCCGACCAGCGCGCCCACGATAGCAGCGTATAGACCGATCTCAGGCGGCAATTCAGCGATCAGCGCGTAGGCCATCGCTTGCGGCAGGGCGATGACGGCGACGGTCAGACCGGCGATCGCGTCGGCGCGGAGATAGTCAAGGTCGTAATGTCGAATCAAATCGACCGGGCGAAGGATAAATCCGGCCAACGATTCGACCTGGTTTTCCAACCAATTCAAGTACACGGCGAGAGCGTCAGTCGACATTCGGCCGATCGTTTCTATGCTCGCTCACGGTTGGCGATCAATTCCTGCAAAATCCGCGCGTGTATCTTGCGGGCGCGCTCGCTAAATAGCACAAAGCGGATGAGTTCGACAGACGAAAGGTTGTTCGACTCATCCAACACGGTGCTCAAGGCGATCTGCGCCGCCGGTTCCATTGGGTAGCCAAAGGCGCCGGTCGATATGGCGGGAAAGGCGATGGAACGCACGTCGTGCTCCTCCGCCAATTGGAGCGCGTTCCGATAACATGCGGCCAACAGGCGGTCGGAAGGCTCGTCAACCCCGTAAACCGGGCCCAGACAGTGAATCACGTACTGATTCGGCAGATCGTGCGCGCCGGTGATGACCGCCTGCCCCGGACGGATGGGGGCCAGCGGGCGACATTCCGCCTCCAGGCCCGGACCGGCGGCCCGGTGAATCGCGCCAGCCACGCCGCCCCCGATGCGCAACGCGGCGTTTGCCGCGTTGACAATCGCTTCCACGTCCGGCTGTTCCACGATGTCCCCCCTGACGCATTCAATTGCCCCATCAAACGTCGGCAAGCTGGCGTCAAACTTTTGTTTTGTCATCAGAATTTATCTCCATTCGTCAATGAGGGATTGGCGCACTTGAGCCATCCCAAACTTTGCGAGCGTCACAAACTGGAATTTCCCACTTAAGAAAGAGTCTGTCTCGTCCAGCAAGTCGATTATATCATCCATCCATTTTCTCGACAATTGCGCCAGCCCTGCCAAGGCGACCGGTGTAAAAAGCGCCGCCCCTTATCCTGGTGGGAATACGGGGAATTGCCCGCTTTTAAAAAGCATGCTAAACTCAATGGAGTACTCACTCTACAACATCTGTGTTGTGGGCTGGTCTGCCGGTCTTGCTGGCGGCGTTCCTGTTGAAAGGCGGCGTGAGCGACCGCTCACGTTGAGCGCGCCCGGCGCGTTTCTGTTCGTCGGCCTGCTCGCCGGCGCTTTGGAGAAGCATGTGTAGGGGAACCGATGCACCAAAATGACCTGGTCGTGCGAACCAAACTGACGCCGCCGCGCCTCCACAAACAGACGCTCCATCGCCCTCGTTTGACCCACCGGCTGTTGGAGGCGCTGAATTACCGCCTGACCATCGTCCAGGCGGGGACCGGCTATGGCAAGAGCACCGCGCTGGCGGCGCTGGATGAGAGCGGTCATTCCCTGGCCTGGTACCACCTGGGCGCGGAGGACGCCGACCCACTCATCTTTTTGCTTCACCTTTTGCACAGCCTTCGCATCGCCCTGCCGAATCTATCCGAAGCGCCTCTGGCGGTGTTGGAGGAATGGGACGGCAGAACGGGCGATCTGCCGTGGAAAGCGGCCGTGGGGACGTTGGTCAACGAACTGCTCGAATGCGCCGCAGCCCCCTTGTTTATCGTCTTGGATGACGTGCACCTCTTGAGCGAGGCAAGCGAAACGCTCCGCATCCTCGATTGGCTCATTGGGTGCGCGCCGCCGGAATTGCACGTCATCCTCTCCACACGCTATCCCCTGAAACTTCCCACGTTGATCACCTGGCGGGTCAAAGGGGAGATTTTGGCGGTCGGGCAGGAGGAGCTGGCCTTCACCCTTGAGGAAATCGCCCTGCTCTTCCGCGACCAGTACCGCATCTTCCTGACCACCGAAGAGGTGAATAGACTCGCGACCGAGACGGAGGGTTGGGCCATCGCGCTTCAACTGATCTGGCAAAGCCTGCGGGGCGGCGCGGTCTCGGCCCTGCCCGACGCGCTGGAGCGGCTTTCGGATCCCGATCAGGATCTCATCGCCTACCTGGCGCAAGAGGTTCTGGATCAACAGCCGCCCGACGTCCGGGATTTCCTCCTCACCACGGCTGTCCTGCGCGAAATGACCGCTTCGATCTGTGACTGTTTGCGCAACGCGAACGACAGCGCCCAAATCCTCCATTACCTGTTGGAAAGCGGCCTGTTCGTCGTGGAGTTGGGCGACGGACACCAGCGTTACCACTACCTCTTCCGCGACTTTCTCCGTCGCCGCTTGAATGCGCGCGAGACGCGGGCCGCTCACCGGAAGGCGGCGGCCTGTTGCCAACAGCAGGGAGAACTGAAGGAGGCCATTTATCACCTGCTGACAGCCGAGGCCTTCGAGGAGGCCGCCGCTCTCCTCGACCAACTGGGGCGGGGGATGGTGCAAGCGGGCCATCTGGATACGTTAGCCGCGTGGATCGCCGCCCTTCCGCCCGACGTCCTGGAGAATCATCCTTCTCTGATGATCTGCCTGGGAGATATCGCCCGCCTTCACAGCCGTTTCGACGAGGCTATGGACTGGTACCAGCAGGCGGAGGAGCGATGTCGCACGAGCGGGGACGCGCAGGGGGTCGGGCAAGCGCTGCGTGGGCGGGCGCGCGTCTACCTGGACACGGTCAATCCGAGCCAGGCGGAACATCTGTTGCAAGAGGCCCTGCGGCTGGCTGACGGTCAGGAAGATCGGGCGACGCGCGCTCGCCTCCTGGAATTGTTGGCCGAGAATCAGCTCAACCTGGGCCGGACGGAGAAAGCGAAACAGTTCCGCGCCCAGGCCCGGGAACTGCGGGAGGAGGGGCCCGGGGAGGCCGAGTTGGCGACGCGCGTCCTCCTGCGAACCGGGCAACTGGATAAGGCCCGTCGCCTGTTGCAAGAACGGGCGGAGATTGAGCGACAGGAACCGGTCCTGCGCCCCCGCGCTCACCGCGAGACGCTGCTTCTGTTGTCCCTGATCCTGGCTTTCCAGGGAGCGGGGGAGGAGGCGTATCGCTGCGCGGTGGAGGGCGCCGAACGGGGGCAGGTTCTCCAATCACCCTTCGTCACCGCCGTCGGTTATATGCGCCAAGGGCACGCCTGGTTGCTGCGGCCCGGCCCCGATCCCTTCGCGGAGAAATGGACGCCCCGGCGCGGATACGAAGAAGCGTGTCGCTGCTACCAGGAAGCCATCCGCCTGAGCGATACCCTGGCGGTCCCGCGACTCAAGGTGGAAGCCTTCTGGGGACTGTGCCGGGCCTATGGATTCGAGGGGGAGATTGAGGCCGCCAAACGGGCCGCGGAGCAGGGGATCGAGATCGCCGAGCGGGCCGGGGACGAGTGGATCGCCGCGCTCATCCGCGTCTCGATGGGAGCGGGATACGTCATCGCCCGCCAATATGCTGACGCCGCTGTCTGGATCGCCCAGGCGCGGGCCGCCTTCCGGGAGTGCGGCGACGCCTTTGGCGAGGCGGTGACCCGGCTCTGGCAGTGCCTCATCTGGCAGCGCCTGGAGGATACAGCGCGGCTGGAGCGCGGCGTGGAAGAACTGCTGGCGCTCGTTCGCGAGCACGGACACGATTATCTCTTCCAGCGCCAAACGCTGCTCGGCCCGCCCGATCCCCGCAACGGGATACCACTGCTCCTCGTCGCCCGGGACGCCGGGCGACAACGGGTCTATGCAGAACGGCTCCTGTCGCAAATGGGGCTGACCCGTTTGGAAATTCACCCCGGTTACCGGTTGCGGGTCCAGACGCTGGGCGCCTTTCGCGTCTGGCGGGGGGCGCAGGAGATCGCATCCGACGAATGGGAACGAGAGAAAACCCGGCAGTTGTTTCACCTCCTGCTCACCTACCGGGGGCGTTTGCTCGATCGGGAGCAGATCGTGGATCTGTTGTGGCCCGAGTTGGACCCAGAAACCGGGCCCAGAGATTTCAAAGTCGCTCTGAGCACGCTCTACCGGGTGTTAGAACCGCGGCGCAAGCGCGGCGCTCCCTCGGCCTACGTGCTCCGTGACGGTAGCCTTTATGGTCTACGGCCGGAAGCCGATCTCTGGTTGGACGCCGAACGCTTCGAGCGCCTGGTCGGAGAGGGGAATCGGGTTTTTGAAAGCGACCCGCAGGCCGGTATGGCGTGCTACCGGCAGGCGCTGGATCTCTACCAGGGCGAGTATTTGCAGGAGCGCCTTTACGAGGATTGGTGCAGCGAGGAGAGAGAGCGCTTGCTGGCCCTCTACCTGCGCGCCGCCGATCGCATGGCCCGCGTCCTGGTGGAACGGGAAGCGTGGGAAGAGAGCATCCAGGTCTGCCGGTCGATCCTGCTCCGCGACGATTGCTGGGAACAGGCCTATCGCTCGCTGATGGTCGCCTACGCCCAGCAGGGCAATCGGGTGCAGGCGCTGCGAACCTACGAGCGCTGCCAGAAACGCCTGCGCGAGGCGCTGGACGTCGCGCCCTCGCCATCCACCGTCCACGTCTACGAATCGATCGCCCGCTAGGCCTGGCAAGCTGGAATGGGCTGAGATGCGCCAAAATGGAGCGTCGCCATCCTGGCGGCGTTCCCCCTACCGGATGCAGATTCCCCCCTTTTGTAACTCCTGTGTAACAACCTTCTGCTATAATCGATAAAAGCTCACCGATAGCTTTTCAGAGACACTCCGCAATTCCTCTTGGTTAGGCCATATTATGTCTGAAACGACAATCGCCTCATTTATTCTTCGTTTTACACAGGAACAGACGTCGGGGCCAAAATCCGACGCCGGCCCGTGGCGTGGTGTGATCCGCCACGTGCAAAGCAGCGACGAATCCCACTTCACGCGGGTGGAGGATGCGCTGACCTTCGTCGCCCGTTACGTGGACATCGCCTATCAAGATGAAACACCCACAGAGGATGAACAATGAAAGGGGAAAAAGTATGCGATTGAAAGATCGAGTCACACTCATCACCGGAGGGGCCGCCGGCATCGGACGGGCCACCGCCCTGCGCTTTGCCGAGGAAGGCGCGCGCGTCGTCATCTGCGACGTCGATGAAGAGAGCGGCCAACAGACGGCGGATGAATTGGGGCCGGACGCGGCCTTCTACCGGGTGGACGTCACCGACCGGCAGGCCGCCCAGGAATGGATGGACGACGTGGTCGAGCGCTACGGCCAAATAGACGTCTTGATCAACAACGCCGGCGTCCTGCGGGACAACCAACTGCTGAAGTTCAAGGACGATCAGGTGGTCAAGCAGATGCCGGAGGCGGATTTCGACCTGGTCGTTGCGGTCAACCTCAAGGGGGTGTTCAATTGCACCCAGGCTGTCGCGCCTCACATGATCCGGGGCGGCGGCGGCGCGATCCTCAACGCCAGTTCAATCGTCGGGCTGGACGGCAACTTCGGCCAGACGAACTACGTGGCGACCAAGGCGGGCGTGATCGGCATGAGCAAGGTGTGGGCGCGGGAGTTGGGCCGTTATAACATCCGCGTCAACGTCGTCGCGCCCGGCTTCACGTTGACCGAGATGGTGCGCCAGATGCCGGAGAAGATTCTCGAAAACATGGCTGCCCATACGCCCCTGGGCCGTTTGGGCGAACCCCGCGACATCGCCAACGCCTATCTCTTCCTCGCTTCCGATGAGGCCTCATTTATATCGGGCGCAGTTCTGCGGGTGGACGGCGGTATCGTCGTCGGGACGTGATACATGAACCCTCGGGAACTCTATCGACAAAAACTGATTGCGATACCCGAAGCCGTTTCCCTGGTGCAATCCCGTCACATCATCGGCGCGGCGATGGCGGCCTCCGAACCGAGCGGGTTATTGAGCGAACTGGGCAATCACAAGGATCGCCTGGAAGGGGTGACGGTGTGGGTCTGCTTGCCCCTGCGCCTCTACGACTTCGTCCTCAAGCCAGAGATGGCGGGCCACTTCTTCGTGGAGAACTGGTTCTACGGCGCGCCCGACCGCGAGATACACCCCCAGGGTCGCACCTCCTACATCCCCAACAACCTCCACGCCGCCGCCTACGACAAGTTGGCGGCGGCCGGGCATCGACTGGACGTCTTCTGGGGAACCGCCACGCCGCCGGATCGGCGCGGGTATATGTCCCTTTCGACCAGCCTGGTCATCGAGAAGGTCTTGATCGAGGCGGCGGATCTGGTCGTGCTGGAGATCAACGAGCGCTTACCGCGGACGCTGGGCGATACCCAGATCCACATCTCGGACGTGGACTACGTGGTCGAAAATCACGTCCCGCTGTTCGAGTTGCCGGCCGCGGAACCGAGCGATTGGCAGCGGGCCATCGGCGGGTACATCGCCGAGCTGATTGAAGACGGGGCCACGCTCCAACTGGGCATCGGCGGCATCCCCAACGCCATCACCCCGTTCCTGATGGAGCGACGCGACCTGGGCATTCACACCGAGATGTTTACCGACGGCATGGTCGATCTCTACGAAGCCGGCGTGATCACAGGCAAACGCAAGACGCTTTGGCGGGGCAAGATGGTGGGCGCTTTCGCCCTGGGTTCCCAGAAGCTCTACGATTTTATCGACAATAACCTGGCCGTGGAGTTCCAGCAGGGCAAAGTGACCAACGATCCCTACGTCATCGCCAAGAACCATCATATGGTGAGCGTGAACACCGCGCTTCAGGTAGACGTCTACGGTCAGGTCTGCTCGCAGAGCATCGGGCCGCGTCATTTCAGCGGCACCGGCGGTCAGCTGGACACGCACCGGGGCGCGCGGATGGCGCCCGGTGGGCGCGGCATCATCGCGCTGCGCTCCACCGCCCGGCGGGGAACCGTCTCCACCATTGTGCCGATGTTGAACGAAGGGGCCGAGATCACCGTGCCGAGCCAGGACGTGGACACTGTCGTCACCGAACATGGCGTGGCGGAATTGAAAGGGCGCTGCGTCAAGGATCGCCTGGAGGCGTTGATCGCCGTCGCTCATCCCGATTTCCGAGCGTGGATCCGCGAGGAGGCGGAACGCTTGGGCATCACGCCCCGCCTCGTCGTCCCCGCTTTCGAACTGGAGAGGCCGACGCTGCGGGCGAGCGCGCCGGGCGTGAGCGCGGACGTCATCAAGCTAGGCGCGTTCTGCGACCTTTCGGGGCCTAACGCGACGATTGGCCTGGCGGCGTTGCGCGGGTACGTCGCCTATTACGAGCACGTCAATCGCTGGGGCGGCGTCCACGGGCGCGAGATCGCGCTCATCGTCGAGGACGACGCCTTCGATCCCACCCGCACCAGACTGGCGACCATCAAACTGGTCACACAGGATGAGGTGTTCGCCATCGTCAGCCCGCTGGGCACGCCCACCAACCTGGCGGTGATGGACTATCTGCTCGAGAAAGAGATACCCGTCATCTCGCCCCACAGCGGCATCTCTGCCTGGTCGACCCCGCTCAAGCGCACCTATTTCGCGCTTCAGCCCTCCTACCAGGTGGAGGGACGCATCCTGGCCCAATACGCGCTGGATGAGCTCCGGCCTCGGCGCGTCGCCGTGTTCGCCGTAGACGATCGCTTTGGCGAGGAGGGCGCGACGGCGTTCACCGACGAGTTGGCGCGGGCTGGGGTGGAACCGGTGTTGACGGTGACGCACACAGCCGGCGAGAGCCGGCCCCAGGCCTGGGCGGCGGATCTGGCGGCCCACGATCCGGACCTGGTCCTGCTCTACACCTACGTCAAGCCGGCGGCCGACCTGTTGCGCGCCGCCCACGCGGCCGATTTCCACCCGACCTGGTTGACCAGTTACGTCGTCTCCGGGCCGGATCTGTTCCAATTGGCCGGCGTCGAGGCGACGCATGGCCTATTGGCCGCCAGTTATCCGGCAGGCCCGCGTCATCATCGCGGGGAGCGTCTCTACCGCAAGCTGTTGGCTCGCCGCGCCGCGTGCGCCGACGAGACGCCGGGCGCACACAGCCGTATCGGGTACGCAGCGGCCCAGTTGGTGGTGGAGGGCCTGCAACGCGCGGGGCCCGACTTGACGCGCGAGGGGTTCATCGACGCGCT
>DAOTUC010000303.1:0-6372 GCA_034437315.1 Anaerolineae bacterium | reverse complement strand
GGTGCGCGATACCTCCGACGTGCGTTGCGCCGTCTCCACCACCTCCTGCGCCCGCGAAACCGATTGCTCGGCGATGGTCTTCAATTCGTCCACCGTCGTCGTCGTCTGCGAGATGGCCGCCGATTGCTCACTGGCCCCGCTCGCCTGTTGCGTCGTCGCCGCCAGAATCTCGGCCGAGGCTGAACTCAGGTTCACCACCGCGTCGCTGACCTCGCCGAGCACGTGCTGCATCTGTTCATTGCGCTCTTGCTCACGCTCAACCAGATGCCGCATGCGATCACGTTGCTCCTGCTCGACGGTCATCCGCTTTTCCAATTCCGCCTGGGCGACGCGAAGTTCTTGATTGGTCGTCCAGGCTGCCGCTAACGAACCTTTGATATCACGGATGGCGATGTGAATCAACACCGCGGAGAGCATAAAGTTGGCCGAATGGGAAACCCAACCGGTAAACGGGCTGGCCGCCCTCTCAGGAGCTGTCAAAATCCCGACAGATTGGGCGTAGACCATCGCTAAACCGGCCAGGCTGCTCAGAATCGCGACAGCGAGCCCGGCCACATTCCCGGAGAGCAACCCCCCCATCAGGACAACCAATATGTATGAACTGTAAGGAGCAGCGTCTATCCCGCCGCCAGATATCACAAGCGCTGTAATCAAAAGCCACAGAAATGGGAGCTGAACCATGGTGGCCAATTGCGTCTGTCCACTATGCGTCAAGCGACGAACGATCAACTCCAAAACGATGATGAAGGAGATAATGATCAAATTAGACCACTGGAGATCATCCACCAAAACTAACGCGCCGCCCACGCTTGCGATGCCCAATAGAGACAGCGATATGAGATTCAATATGCCAGCGATCCGGGTTTTATTATCATCCTCGAAGGTCGGCGCTGCGACGCGCCGTTTTACCTCATCCCATACGTCCATTACATCCTCCCAAATCACAATTGATAGCGCGCCACGATTTCGCTCAAACGGTGCGCCAATCCATTCAAATCCTGTGCAGCGCGCTCAGCTTCGCGCGTGCTGGCCAGGCTCTGCGCCGTCGCCTGGTTGATGTTCTGCATCGCGAGCGACACCTGCTCCACGCCGGAGGCCTGCTGTCGTCCTCCGGCGACGAGTTGCATCGCCGCCTGGGCCGATTCCTCAATCACGCCCGCCAGTTGCTCGATTGTTTCGCCCGCCTGGGCCGCCAGCGCCACGCCCTCGTCGGCCCCTTTGGTGCCCTCTTCCGTGGCCATCACCGTCGCGTTGGTCGCCCGCTGGATGTCGGAAAGGATTGTCTTCACCTGCGCCGTCGCTTGTCGCGATTGCTCTGCCAGGTTGCGCACCTCCTGGGCCACCACGGCGAAGCCCTTGCCGTATTCGCCCGCCCGCGCCGCCTCCACGCTGGCGTTCAAGGCCAACATATTCGATTGGTCCGCGATGTCGTTCACCGTGGCGATGATCTCGCCGATCTGTTGCGTCTGTTCTGAAAGCGCCAGGATGTTCTCGGCGATTGACTCGACGCGGGCCTTGATCTCACGCATGCTGGCGATCGTCTCATCGACCGTCTCGATCCCCTGCTGCGATACCTCCACCGTCCGTCGCGACGCGCCGGCCACCTCCTGCGCCCGCGAGACCGATTGTTCAGCGATGGTCTTCAACTCGCTCACCGTCGTCGTCGTCTGGCTGATGGCCGCCGATTGCTCGCTGGCCCCGCTCGCCTGTTGGGTCGTCGCCGCCAGGATTTCTGAAGAGGAGGCGCTCAGGTCATTCGCCGCCTCCTGAATCCGGCGGATCATCTGTTGTAAGCTAGCCGTCATTTCGTTCAGGCTGCGCCCCAATACGATCAACGGGTCCTCTCCCGAACCGTACCCGACGACGTCTAACCGGGCGCTCAGATTCCCCTGGGCCACCTCATCCATATAGGCCACGTACTCGCGTACAGATATCTCCAGGTATTCTCGCTGTTCCTGTTCGCTGCGCAACATATCGCGCAACTGAAACACCATCTGATTAAACACATCGGCCAACACGCCCGTCTCATCCTTCTGTTGAACCTGAACGCTGACGGATAGATTGCCCTCCGCCACCGAACGGGCCACCTCGGTGATCTGGGTGATCGGTTTGACCACCAATCCGGAGACGTACCACAGCGCGCCGAGAGCCAACAGGGTGAAGAACACACCGATCCCCACGAACTGCCACTTCAATTGGTTCTCGCGCGCCGTCGCCTGGTCCCATGGCACCCAGAAGCCGACGCGCCAGGGCTTGACCGCCGAATCGAACGCGATGGGCAGGACGACCTGTAGAAAATCTCCCGCCGTCTCAACGTATTCCTGGTCTTGCTCCAGGGCGGCGCGCGCGTCAAAATCCTCGTAGACGTCCTGCACACGCATACCGACCCATTCCGGCCGCCCTTTCGCCGCCGCCAATACGCCTGCCGGGCTGAAGACTGCCATTTGCCCAAAATCTTCGTAGACTGTCGCCTCGTCGACCCGCCGCTGGAAGAAATCCATGTCGAGATCAAGGCCCACAATGCCCAAAAATTGAGCGTCGTCCACCAATGGCGCGACGAAGGAGATGACTGGTATCTCACTTCCACGTATCGCCTGCGGGCGGGGTTCGAACACGTTGGCTTGCATAGCGCCGGCCGATTCCTGGTAATAACCGATCAATTTCTCCGCCTGTTCGGCGCCGACCGGCGCCAGGTGGATTTGTCCATCTCGATCCTTTATCACGTAAGCGACGAGACGCCCATCGACGTTTACAAATTGACCGCCTTCTACATCATCCTCTACATCACCCGCTTGATCATCCTCCTGCTCATCGAGCGTCGGGGGTTCCCACACCACGTAAGCGCCGACGAGCGGGCCATCACTGCTGCCTAGCGCGCTCTTAATCACAGTCCCAACCTGTTCGGGAGACCAATGGTCAGTCTCGCTTTGCAGGCCGGTCAAAATATGGGCTAACGTGTGCGCCATATCCAGGGTTTTATCGAATTGAGCGGTAATGGCGGAAATTTGCGGGCTGGCACCCGCGATCACCTGATCGCGGGCGCTGCGTCGCGCTGTATCGTACAGAGATAACGTGGCGTAGACGATGATCGCGACCGAGACGCCAACGACACAAAGCGCCGCCCACAAAATAATCTTCGCCTGAATGGATCGAATTTGAAAACGCTCTGACAAACGCATAGTCTAGCTCCTCGTGTCACAAAAAAAAGCAATATCATTTTTGGGTCTTCAGGATTTCGCATGGCCCATCATAGACCCTAAAGGTTTTTGCGCTAGTTTTGATGGAAAAAGGTCATTGTTTAAGGCAAAAACGTTGTTTGCGCGGCCTTGAGCAAAACCTTTAGGGTCTCGCCATGCGAAATCCCAGAGAACCTCATTTTTAAGACACTCTCAATCAGTGGGAAAGTGACGACCGGTGAGAAGATGTCAGACGATCTCCTCGTGGATAATCAATCGTTCGTCGGCCAACAACGTCACCAGATCTAAAACCACCAACATTGAGTTGCTTTGGGGCTGATCATCCCCGACGACCGGGCGGGCGATCACCCCTTGCACATATTCGGGGTGCAGGCCGCGCACGGTTCCGGTCGCATCTTGCAGGTCGCCCATTGGCAAAGCCTCTACCGTCAAGACCTCATCGACCAACAACGCAATTTCCATATCCGGCGTCTCCACGACAATGATGCGGGGCATCGCCTCCCCGGTTTCAAAGCTATCGCAATCCGCGCGCTCTCCCTCCGGGAGGTTGAAATAACGGCGCAGATCGACCACCGAGAAGATGCGCCCCCGCAAATTGATGACGCCGGCCACCCACGCCGGCGTCCGGGGCACGGCGGTGATCTGGTCGGCGGTCCTGACATTGAAGACGTGATGGGCCTCAATGCCGTAGATCTCACATCCCAATCTGACCATAACCAGCCGAATGTGCCCCCGCTCGTCCTCCTCGACCGGCAGCGCGGCCAATTCTTCCGCCCGCCGGGCCCATATCTCCTCCATCTCCTCACGGGATATTTCGGCAGACGCTTCCAGCGCAACATCGGCTTTGCTAATCCGTTGGCGGACCACCGACCAATTAAAGCCACGATCTTCATTCAGGCTATGTTGATTCATCTCATCCTCCCACACACGCATCAAGTCGCCGGATTCGTCCCGGGAGCGCCGACGTACCGGGCCACCAGCACCATCGCGTCGTCGGTCCCGCGCCGATATTGGGCGAAGATTTGATCGGCCATCTCCTGGGGCGAATCGCTAAAGGTCAGATCCTCGACGAAGACGCTCCGCAGGCCATCGGTCGCGAAGATCAGCGTGTCGCCCGGCTTCACCGACAGCACGCTCGGCCGAGGGGTGGGCAGATTGTATCCCACCACTCCCCCGCGCAGGAGCAGCCGCTCGCGCCCGTGCGCCGGCTCGTCATCCTTCCTCAACAACACGCCCCTGACGTTCCCCACACCGAGCCAGGTCATGGCGTCGGCGCGCCCGTCGAAGGAGGCCAAACTCATCACGACGCCGCGCGTCCTTCGCACGCCTTCGTGGCAGCGGCGCATCAAAACGTCCACCGAACAATCGGCGCATTCCTTCAACACAGCAATCGCCGCCTTACTGGCCACCGCGGCCTTGGGCCCGTGTCCCAACCCATCGATCACGGCCACTAACGCGCCATCGGTGAAAGTCTTCACCAGATATTGATCTCCAGACTCATCGCCGCCATCGAATGATTCGGCGGTGACGCCCCATTCGATGACAGAGCATTCACTCGTCGCCTCGCCTATCGTCCCGTCCCGTTCATTCATCTTTTAGAACTCCACTTCCTCATGGTCACGACTGTGCCACGGCCCACCTCAGAAAAAATGTCAAACTCGTCCATCATCCGCCTGGCGCCGGAAAGCCCCAGGCCTAAACCGCCCCCGGTCGAAAAACCATCCTGCAACGCCTGTTCGATGTCGGGAATGCCAGGGCCCTCGTCTTGCGCCACTACCTGGATTCCGGCATCGCCATCATCACGTTGTACAGCGCTCAGAATGACCTCCCCAACCTGGGCGTATTGAATGATATTGTTCACCAATTCCGAAATAGCGATCACGACGATAACCTGATCGTCGCTGGAAAGCCCCTGGCGGGCGGCCAGCGCCCGACCCTTCTGGCAGGCGATCAGTATATCAGTCTCCCGCCGAATCGGCAGTCGAATCTCGCATCCCCCCACCCCAGGCTGCATCCCATTCTCTCCATCAAACTACCGGCCCCAGTTGGCTTCAATTGGCTTCAACGCAAGCGCTTCATCGCCCGCACGCGCGTCCCTTCGCCAACCTGCGATTTGATTTCGAACTCGTCCATCAAGCGCCGCGATCCGGAGATGCCCAAACCCATGCCCTGAGAGGTCGTGTAACCGCCCGCCAACACGCGATCGATGTCGGGAATGCCCGGCCCCTCATCCTCGGCCACGACCTCGATGTACTTGCCGCCCCCCGAGGTATAGGTTATCACCGTGATCAAGCCCTCTCCAGCGTACAGCTCGATATTTCGCCCTAATTCAGAAATGACGACGGCCACCTTGTTCGCCTCCGCTTGATGAAAGCCCATCTTCAACGCGATATCAAGCCCGCTGCGTCGCGCGCGCACCACGTCGACCACACTACGGATAGGAAATTCCCTCTGACTCGATTGTTTTTCTGTCATGCTACACCTCGGTCAAATCGGGAAATGATGATTCATCAGATTCTGAAATTTCCCATTCCAGGTCATCGAACAACTCGCCCTCTGCATCGAGCGAATCGTCTGTCCACGCTTCTGGCTGGTCCTCCCGGCTTAACGCCAGGGCATCGTCCAGATCCAGGACGGCGTGGATGTTCGGCAACGTCATGCCCAGATCCACCATCGTCTCGACCACCGCGTCTTGCAAGCCGGAGACGACGACTGAAGCGCCCATCAAACCGACCATACTGGCGGTGCTCTGAATAAAGCGCCCAAAGAAGCTATCGCAGATGTCCACCCGGGAGAAATCGAGCAGCACCCATTGCGAATGATAACGGCGGGTCTCCTCCAACACCTGGCGGCGCAGGTCAAGCACGTCGCGATCTGTCAAATCGCGCGGCACGGCGACCAGCAGTAGATTCTCCAGCTTCTGAATGGTGGGGGTTTCCATTGAAATATCCATTGCTTCAAATGCATCCATAATTTAACTCCTAACTTGAACAGACTGGACTTTGGATAAAACTTAGATCTCTGCTGAGAACCTGGAGTTTTCCACTTAAGAATTCGGAAGTCTTCCGTCGAGTATCTCAGAGGCAAAGCTGATTGACTATCACGTCAAAATCGGCTGTTCAATGCACCTTTTGAGACTTCCGAATTCTAATGACGATTGACTGGAAAACTCCAG
>DAOTUC010000302.1:0-5672 GCA_034437315.1 Anaerolineae bacterium | reverse complement strand
CCTCGCTGTCTATGTGGAGAATTTGCTGCTTTTGATGCAACGTTACACTTGGTGCATTCCTTCGACCTACTACCGCTCTCTGCCTGATGTGAGCTTCTATGATCACAGCCGCATGACGGCGGCGCTGGCGGCTTGTCTGGTCGATCAGGATGAGGATCGGATCGACGCTATGTTGAACGGCGAGAAGGTAGATGAACCTCTGGCACTGCTGGTCGGAGGCGATGTTTCCGGTGTGCAAGATTTCATCTATACCATCACGGCTAAAGGCGCGGCCAGCGCGTTGCGAGGACGATCTTTTTATCTCCAGCTGCTCACCGAGGCCGTGGCGCGCTATGTGCTGCGCAGTCTGGAGTTGCCTATCACCAATCTCATCTATCAGGGCGGCGGTGGCTTTTATCTGTTGGCCCGCGCCGGGGACGCCGAACATCTGACGGAGATTCAGCGAGAGGTGAGCCGTGTGCTGTTGGCCCATCATAGAGGTGACCTCTACCTGGCGCTGGCCGGCGAACCGCTCGTGGTCACCGATTTCTACGCTGGCCGTATCTCCGAGAAATGGGATGAACTGGCCCGCGCCCTGCGCAACGTCAAGCAGCGCCGCTTTGCCGAACTGGGCGATGAGATCGGTACGCTCTTTGTTCCCCAGGGGCACGGCGGCAACCAAGACGAACAGTGCCAGGTGTGTGGGCGCGAACATCCCGATACAGATGAAGATGAAGATGTGCGCAAATGCCCACAATGCCTTTCTTACGAGAAACTAGGCGACAGTCTACGGCACGCTAATTATCTCTGGTTTGAGGAACAAGATACGGAGATCCCAAGGGAACCACTGAAAATCGAGCCCGGCGGCTGGCAAGAGGTGCTGAATGCTTTTGGTTTGGACAGCGACATCGACGAGAATTTTCCACAAAGGGATGGCGCAACTCAGCGCCTCATCTTGGCGCTGAATGATGATGCGCTGACCAATCTATCTCCTGCCGCTCACGTCGCCGTGGGACGTCGCTTCCTGGTCAACGTGACGCCAACCATCACTCAGGAAGAGATTGATGACCTCCGGGGAAAAGTTGAAGACTTGCCGCAGGCCGGGAGCGTCAAGCCATTCTCTGTAATGGAGGCACAGTCTCAGGGTATCAAGCGGCTGGGCGTGTTGCGGATGGACGTGGATAATCTGGGCAAGCTATTCGCCGAGGGGCTGGGCGACGAGGCGACGCTTTCCCGCGTGGCAGCGTTGAGTTTTACCACTAGCCTTTACTTTGAAGGCTGGGTGGGGCACATTGCCAAGACGCTGAAGGAGAACGAACGTGATGTGCTCTACTCCATCTACTCCGGCGGCGATGACTTGTTCTTCGTCGGCGCTTGGGATGTAGTGGTGGAACTGGCCCGCCGGATACGGGTAGATCTGACGCGCTTCGCAGCGACACATCCCGGCATCCACGCTAGCGCGGGAGTGGCCTTGGTAGGCGGCAAATACCCGCTCTACCAGGCGGCGGCCGACGCCGGGGCGGCTGAGCACACGGCAAAATCCCTGAAATGGCGCGATGAGCAAGGGGAAAAGCACAAAAAAGACGCCATCACTTTCCTCAACCGTACCCTGCCCTGGGAGCGCTTTGGGCAGGAAGCTAGCGACGATGCAGGAATGCATACAGTTCACGCACTGGCCCACCGGTTGGTGCAGATGGTGAACGACGAGGGTGCGCCACAGGCCTTGCTCCAGCGCCTGATTCAACTTCAGCAGATGTACGAGAAAGCAGCTGAGGAGCGGCGTAACCTGGGCGAGGAGCTAAATCAGGCTGGTGAGGAACAGGCCTACTGGGGGCCGTGGATGTGGCGCGGGCATTACGCTTTGATGCGAATGGCTGGTAAAAAGGATGGAGAATCTTGGGATACTATCCGCACCTTGGCTAAACGTCTGACGGGCGATAGCTTCCGCGCCATCGAGTGGATCGGCCTGGCAGCTCGCTGGGCGGATTTTTTGACTCGTAGATAAGTTTCGCAAAGTTACTAATCATAGGAGGTGAAACATGTCCGTAAATGTCTTGGAATCGATCATTGTAGGAGGCGATGCTGAAAAACTGGTCAAAACGGCTGACTCATTGGGCCGTAGGTTAGCGAAAGATCTTCGCTATCCCTTGAGCTCTTCTCAGATTCGCACTTTTTTTGGAACGGTTAAGCGTCTGTCTATGAAGTGGACCAAATCGGCCTCATCTGAAGAGGCTCGTCGGGCCTATAGCCAACTCGTGTTGCTAAAACCAAAGCTGGCCTATCAACAGGGTCGCCAAGGGAGAGGTGAAAAGGCAGAAGCATTGCGCTTACTTCGCAATACTCTTGATCCAGCTATTGAACTTGTAGACGGAGATTGGGAGCGTTTTCAGAATTTCGTGAACTTTTTTGAGGCCATCCTGGCCTATCACAGGGCCCACGGTGGCCGTTAACTCAGGAGGTGAGTAATGTCTGAACGAGTAAAACAAATCCGACTTGAGGGACGTGTTTTCATCACATTCGACGTTGAGGCCGTGACCGGTCTGCACATCGGCGGCTCTGATACCGGCATCGAGATCGGTGGCGTGGATAAGACCGTCATTCGTGATCCTATCACCAACCGCCCCTATATTCCCGGCTCTTCTCTCAAGGGCAAGGTGCGCAGCTTGCTGGAAAAGTACAAGGGGCTGAAGCAGAACCAACCCATCGGGCAAGGCTATATCCACTCTTGCGGCGCTGAATACAAAAGGAAAGAGTTAGAGATCAAAGGACGGCAAGAATATCTTGAATGCGACGTCTGCCAGATATTTGGTCTCCCCGGCGAGCGCGACTTTGCCACGCCCACCCGCTTGGTGGTGCGCGACGTGCATCTGAGCGCCGATAGTGCCAAGAGGCTAGATGAAAAGGCTCATACCGATCTGCCCTACACCGAGGTAAAGACCGAGGTCTCAATTGACCGTGTCACCTCGGCCGCTAACCCGCGCCAGATGGAGCGCGTGCCGGCCGGCAGCGTCTTTGGCGGAACGCGCATCGTGAAGGAAAACGGACAAGAGAGAGAAATTCTTCAACCTGCCGAGATGGTGTACAGCGTGTATAAGGGCGATGATTGTGACCCGCTCAAGGATGTGAAGCGTCTGAAGACAGTGGTGTTGGGGCTCCAGCTCCTGGAGGACGACTATCTAGGTGGCCTGGGCTCCCGTGGCTCTGGCAATGTGCGCCTCAAAAATCTGCAGATCAAGGTACGCAGTAACGCGAATTATCTGGAAGACGCGGATAAGATCGCTGCATACTCCTCACTAGAGGAGATGGTCCAAGATCGCGAGAACCTGATTCAGAAGGTAAAAGACGCTCTGGAACTCGGTTGAAAGGAGGTCGCACATGCCTGAACTGACCGAATATTGCCTTAGATTTCGCTCTGGCTTTCATCTGGGCACGCGAGGTGTGAATCTGGAGGAAACAGCCGCCCACATCCCTTCCGATACGCTCTTTGCCGCCATAGTTGATGCGCTGGCTCGCTGCGACGGTGCTCCCGATGTTTTCGTCAGACAATTTCCACATCGGGACAAAGATGGCGCAGAACAGCCCGGCGCTCCGCCCTTTTTGCTCACCTCCGCTTTTCCATTTGCCGGGAGTGTGCGCTTTTTCCCTATGCCGGCGGGTCTCCAGCGTTGGTTTAGCAAGGGCAAACTAGACGAGCGCCGCAAGGACATCAAGCGCATCCATTTTGTTTCCCAGAAGCTATTTCTCAAGATGCTGAACGGAGAAGCACTGGACAAATTACTGTTCCCTGAGAACGAAAAAGAAGAGCCTACAACTGGCGTGGCCTTGCAAAATGGCACTATCTGGTTGACAGCGGAGGAGTGCGAGCAGTTGCCCGAGGTGATGCGCAAGCATCCCCAAACCGGCTGCGACATCCCGCTACGTGCCCTGCGTCGCCAAAGCGTCTTTGTCACAGGCCAGATCCCGCGTGTCACCGTGGACCGGGTCTCTTCCGCCTCGGAAATCTTTCACGCCGGACGGGTGACTTTCGCTCCCCAATGTGGGCTGTGGTTCGGCATCCACTGGCGCGAACCAGAGGCCATGGTGGAGCAAACCGGGCGGACCTATCGCCAGGCTTTCGAGCACGCTCTGAATGTCTTGCAAGACGACGGGCTGGGCGGTGAGCGCAGCGCCGGGTATGGGACGTTTACCTGGCAGAAAGCGCTTGCATCCCTCAACCTGGACATCCCCTCTGGGAACGGCCCAGCATTGCTCCTCAGCCGTTATCACCCCAGGTCAATGGAACTGCCCGCCGCGCTGAACGGCGACGGCGCTGCCTACAACTTGATTCCGCTGGGCGGCTGGCTGCGTTCCTGGGCCGGGGCTGCCCAACGGCGCAAACGGCTATGGCTGGTGAGCGAGGGTAGCGTGGTGAAAGCTCAGGGAGCGGGCCCGTGGGGAGACGTGGTCGACGTTCATCCGACCTATGGCAATCCAGACGGCGACTTACCTCATCCAGTCTGGCGCTATGGCCTGGCTCTGGGCGTGGCCGTGGCTTTCGCTTACGAGGAGGTGTAACTTGGAAGAATATACCCTTTACGACGTGACCGTTACCTTGCTCACGCCGCTTCACATCGGCAGCGGGCGAGACCTGTTGAATCAATATGACTATGCCATCCACAGAGGCTATACCTGGCGCATCGACGAGGATGCTCTGCTGGATGCCCAAGAAGTGGATGACCCTTCGGCGGGCTCAGGACTCAGCCCGGCCCTGGCCGACCAACTGGCTCGCACTCCGCCAGCAAGCTTGCTGCTTGCCGAAGACTTTCGCCGCGAGTCCTCTCTCTTCCGCTACGTCATCCAAGGAACGCCTCGCTCCGACGCCGAGGGGGCACAGGTGCAGGAGCAACTCAAGGATGTCTATGATCGCCCCTATCTACCAGGCACCAGCTTCAAGGGTGCGTTGCGCACGGCTCTAGCTTGGTATGCCTGGGGAGAACGAGGGATACAGCCGAGACGCAGCAAGTTGGGGCGCAATCCCAAGTGGGCCGCTCAAGGGTACGAGAAGGACATCTTTGGCTCAAATCCCAACCACGACCTGCTGCGTGCGCTCCACGTGGGTGATAGCGAACCTCTCGATGCCGGGCAACTGATGTTGGTCAACGCTAGCGTATTCCACCGGGGCGGGCGGGCCGCCGCGCCCATCGAGCTGGAAGCGGTCCGGCCTGACGCTGTCTTTCGATTGACGATCAAGTTGGACAATGCCCTGTTCTCCGAATGGGCCCGGCGGCGCGGGTTGCGCTTGCGCGGGGGCGAGTGGTTAAGCGAGCTTCCCGCTGTGGTTCAATCTCACACTGCCGACCGGTTGGATCAAGAAGTCAGCTGGTTTACGGGTGTGCGAGACGCTGAACGAGTGGCTGACTTTTATCGCCAGTTGCAGCAGGTTAACCTTCCAGAGAGACACTTTTTGCTCCAACTGGGCTGGGGCGGCGGGTGGGGTAGTAAGACCCTTGGCAGTCGCTTGCAAGAGGATGCTAACTTTAAAGAGGGTATCATCCGCGACTATCGCCTGACGCGAGGCCAGCGCAGGTCTGGCGATCCTTTCCCCAGAAGCCGTCGCGTGGTTATGCAAGTCGACCGGCACCCTGATGGTCGGATCTGGGAGCGGCCGGCCGCACCACTGGGCTGGGTACACGTTCAGATGATCCCTCGAACTG
>DAOTUC010000301.1:0-5889 GCA_034437315.1 Anaerolineae bacterium | reverse complement strand
TGCCCGTGTGGCGCAAGAGCGACTGAGATACGCTCAGCCACCCGCAGCAATAAAGCGCTGAGGCGCGCGCGCCCCAGCGCTTCCTCACCATTACAGTTTCAGCCCACCGATGACGAACGGGCTGCCAGCATGCCTCCAAAACATTGAGAGGGTCACGACAGTTTATTGCTGCAAGAATTTGACAGCCCCGTCGATGATCGACCCCTCGCCGGCCGACTTGCCGCCCTGAGATGGCGCGAACTTCAAGATTCGGTCGGCCAACCGGGAGAAGGGCAGCGATTGGAGCCAGATTTTGCCTGTGCCCTTCAGCGTAGCCAGGAAGAGGCCCTCTCCACCGAAGATCATCGACTTCAAATTGCCCGCTCGCTGGATATCGTAATCAATCGTGTTCTCGAAAGCGACGATGCAACCCGTATCGACCAATATCTTCTCGTTGACCAGCCGTCTCTCGACGACGGATCCACCGGCGTGGAGGAAAATCATACCATCTCCCCGGAGCCGCTGGAGGATGAAACCCTCTCCGCCAAACAACCCGGCGCCCAATTTCTTGTTGAACGCGATGCTCAGTTCGGTCCCCAGGGCGGCGCACAAGAAAGCGTCCTTCTGGCAAATCAACTCACCGTTCACATCGTCCAGGTCGATAGCCGTGATCTTGCCCGGATAGGGCGCGCCGAAGGCGACGTGTTTCTTGCCCGCCGGGGCTATGTTGGTGAAGTGGGTCATAAACAGCGACTCGCCGCTGATGGCGCGCATCCCCACATTGACCACCTTGTCCAAAAATCCGGCCTTCGGCTTTGAGCCATCCCCCATCTTGGTCTCGAAACCAACGCTATCCTCCACGTACATCATCATTCCGGCCTCCGCAATGACCGTCTCGCCGGGGTCCAACTCGATTTCCACGAATTGGAGATCATCCCCCAAGATCTGATAATCAATCTCGTGACTTCTCATGACAAGCCTCCTGTATTTTTACAAGCGATTTCCCTGTAGCGTCTCCGTTATACCTCGAACGGTCCAATCGTCAATTATACTTTAGAAGCGGTTCAGGTCAACCTGGATTAACGGCGACTATTGGCTCAATGATCCCTCCACCCCTTCCCGACAACCGAGGAACTTTTCCGCCTCCCCAGGCGTCTTATAGATACGATTGGATCAGTTTACGAGGAGGTAGAAAATGCACCGGATAAAACACCTATTGACCATTGCCATTCTCACGCCCATTCTCATCACCACGTCGCTTCTGCTCGCCGTCCAGCCCGCCCGGGCCGACGGCATCATCATCCCCGATCCACCCCCCTGGCCCGACCCGCCGCCGTTGCGCGAGACCTGGCTCACCATTCGCTACCATCGCGTCACCGTGACCATCGAGAATCAGGTCGCCGTGACGCGGGTCGAACAGGAATTCGTCAACGAACATGAGTGGGAAGCGGAGGGCGTCTACGTCTTCCCGCTGCCGGAGGGAGCCGCGATCTCCAAGTTCACGATGTGGGTCGATGGTACGCCGGTCGAGGGCAAAATCCTGGCGGCCGACGAGGCCCGCGCCATTTACGAGGAGGTCGTCCGCAACCGCCGCGACCCGGCCCTGTTGGAATACGTCGGGCGGGACGCTGTTCAGGCCCGCATCTTCCCCATCCCCCCGGGCGGTTCACGTAAGATCGAGCTGACCTATAGCCAGGTGCTGCCGCTCGATAACGGCCTGGTGCGTTACGTCTACCCGCTGGACACCGAGAAATTCTCCGCCCGCCCGCTGGAGGAGGTCAGCGTTCACGTCGACGTGCGCTCTCCCGATCCCATACACGCGCTCTATTCGCCCACCCACCAGGGCCGCATCTACGTCGAACGGGATGGGGATTATCGCGCCCGTGTCGGGTACGAGGCCCGCGACCTCCTGCCGGAGCAGGATTTCGAGCTGATCTACACCGTCGGCCAGGCCGACGACGTCGCGGACGACGTCCGCGTCAACCTGTTGACCTATCGCGAGTCGGCGGACGCGGACGGCTTCTTCCTGCTGCTTGCCGCCCCCAGCGTCGAGGTGGATGAGGCGCGGGTGATCCCCCGAGACGTGATCCTGGTGCTCGACACCTCCGGCTCAATGGAGGGAGAAAAGATCAAACAGGCGAGGGAGGCGCTGGCCTACGTGCTGGAGCATCTGAACACGGAAGACCGCTTCAACGTGATCGCCTTCTCGACCGGCCTGCGACAGTACGGGCGCGGCTTGCGCCCCGTCTCCGAGGCCCGCGAGGCCATCGCCTGGGTGGCGCGACTGGAGGCCATCGGCGGCACCGACATCAACCGGGCGCTGCTGGAAGCGCTGGCCCAGGCCGATGCGGAACGCCCGACGTTGCTCATCTTCCTCACCGACGGCCTGCCCACCGAGGGAGTGACCGAGATCGACCAGATCCTGGACAACGTGGCGGGCGCGGCGGCGGACAACGTGCGGCTCTTCCCCTTCGGCGTGGGCGACGACGTCAACACCCTCCTGCTGGATACCCTGGCCGAACGACACCGGGGCAGCGTGAGCTACGTCCGCCCCCACGAGCGAATCGACGAGGAAATCTCCGCCTTCTATGCCAGGATCAAGACGCCGGTGCTATCCGACGTCGCGCTCGACTTCGACGGCGTGATGGTCGAAGAGACCTATCCCCATCCCCTGCCCGACCTCTTCGCCGGCGCTCAACTGATCGTGACGGGCCGCTATCGAGATGGCGGCCCGGCGAGGATCACGCTGTCTGGCCACGTCAATGGTGAGCGGCAGGAATTCATCCACGAGGGCGTTTTCCAGACCTCAGGCGGCGATGACTTCATCCCCCGCCTGTGGGCCACGCGCAAGATCGGCCATTTGCTGACCCAGATCCGGCTCCACGGCGAACGGCAGGAGTGGGTGGACGCCATCGTCGATTTGAGCGTCCGTTACGGGATCATCACGCCCTACACATCGTTCCTCATTGAGGAGGATGACATCCTGACGGCGCGAGGACGGGAGGAAGCGGTGGAGCGCTTGATGGCCACCCCGCCGCCGGCCGCGTACGGCGCGCCGGCGGCCGAAGCGGCCGACGATCAATCCAAGATGCGTGAGGCGGAGGCGGCCGCGCCGCTGCCCACCGCCGGAACCGCAAACGAGGGTTCCGCCGGCGCCGCCCCGGTGCGACACGTGGGCCACAAGACCTTCAAACGACAGGACGGCGTCTGGATCGATACCGCCTTCGACCCCTCGCGTATGACGACGGTCAAGATCGAGTTTGGTTCGGCCAATTATTTCGATTGGTTGGCGCTACGGCCCGGCTGGGGTGCATACTTCGCCCTGGGCGAGCGGGTGATCTTCGTGGCGCAGGATGAGGCCTACGAGGTAGTCACAGGGGAGGTCGACCCGGCGCCGCTTCCGCCAGCCGACCCCACGGTCGCGCCAGAGCCAACGCCTGGCGCGGGGGAAGAGACGCGCGTAAGCGAAGCGACGCCTGCCGGAGGCGGCGCATCTCCGCCAGCGGCAAGCGGTCCGTGCGCCGGCGGGATGGCGCTGGTTGCGGCGCTGGTTGCGGCGCTGTGGATGCGCCGGCGGACGTAAATCACGCCCCAGCGCCGTTTCCCCCGCCAGACGCAAAAAGCCGCCCCAAATCGGGGCGGCTTCATTTTACTGGTCGCTGCTCATCTATCTACTTGGGGATTCAGAAAGAAATCGCTTTTTATTAGTTTTCCTGCTGTTCCAGTTGCGCTCGCAGCCTGGCTAACTCCGCCTCGGCGGCCTCCGCGCGCGCTTCGGCCCGGCGTCGCGCTTCCGTCTCCTCAAATCGGGTGAGCAGGCAACGCCCCAGTTCTGGATCGTAGAGGCGCAGCAGAGAGCCATCGCTGCGCAATGTCAGACCTAAGACCTGGCTTTCGATCTGCCATTCCCCCGCATCCCACGGCTGCGGCAAGACAGAGACGAAATAACGCGCCTCGTTCAGGCGAAAACCCTGCAACGACGGGCGCAGGTAATCCTTGAGCGGATCGAACATGAAGTACTCGCGCACGCCCAGGGACTCGTATATCAGCCGCTTGTCGCTCAGATCCGCGCGGTAGGTGTGTTCCGACGTCAGCTCGAAGACTACGTCCGGCGCGCGGCCCTCCTCCCACAGCTTGTAGATACGCCGCCGGTGACCGGGTACACCAAAGACAACGAAAACGTCGGGCGCGACCACGGCGCTCGGATCGCCCTCCTCGTAATAGAGGAAAAGATTGCCGGAGACGTAGACGTTGGGATCATCCCGGTATCGTTCTTTCAGAGGGTGTAGGAGCGCATCGGTCATCAAGTCGCGATGGGTATCGGTCTCAGCCATAGGTTCACCATCCGATTCAGGGTATTCGATCTCGTTCGAGGGGCGCGCGGCGATTCGGTAAGGGGACGGCAAAGGCAAGCGCTCTTGCTCACGCTGTTTGATTGGCGTTTTCAACATAATCTCCCTCCTACTCACCATCCTCGCGCCGCCCGCGCCGCACGTCCGGCCAATCCATCTTGCGATTCTCTTTCGGTTCCGACGTCACCATATGCACGATGGCCTGGGCCAGGTCGCTGGCGTTATAATCCTCCACCTGCGATTTCAGCTTCTCCAGCGCGACTTTCTCCTTCTCACTGAGTGAGCGACCGGTCGCGGCGTCGGTCTCGACCAACGCCAACAGGAGCGCCCGCTCGTCATCGTTCAAACTCTCTCCACCGTGCTTTTCCAACAGTTTGCGAACACCCTCAGCGCTGAATATCGTACCTTGCTCTTTATCTTTGCTCATCGTAAACTCTCCCTTTTTGAATGACGATATGACAACGAAATGACATCGTCCCGCCCCGCAACCCATTTGCTCTCTCATCTCAATTTGTATCGGACGATCGGGCAACAATACCTCGAAATAAGCACGCCATAAACCACGACAGGCGATACACGCCTGGTCGCGCCGTTCCAATCCTGCCCGTTTTGCCCCCCACAAGGCCGCGCAGCGCGTGACGGTAACTTCAAGCCTGCTGTCCGCCATCACGAAATCCGCGTCGAAACCGGCGGCCAACACCTCCTGGAAGTACGTGTAGAGGATGCGTGCTGCATCGCCCAGGTCGTCAGCTTGCCGTTTCCCCAGCGCCCGTAACATACGCCGCATTTCAATACGCCCGAAAGAAGCCCGCACCTGGGCATTCAACCGCGTCGCCTCTTCCCAACCATGGGCGTCGCACACCTTGAGGAACCACTGCCCGTCCCAGGCCATCGCCAGGAGCGCCAGCATCTGCGCCCGCTTTTCCGGGGAAATTTTATAAGATTTCAAGCGCAAGCCCCAGAGCTATCACTAATGACTGACAATTTATTATTCCCAATGGGTGTGTTTCAAATACTTTGAGCTTTGTTTGTAGTGCGCGCGCTGCTAGGCAGCGGCGCTAGGTGGCGGCTTCAGCGCGCTTTTACGGCGATGAATCGCCTACTACGGGCCTGGCCTCAAATGAAATGAAACACACCCATTCCCAATCCTTGTTGGTCGCAGCGCGAGGTCTTGCTCACCAATTCAGACGTGATATAATCAATACATATCCAACAGGGGCTTGGTCCTGCTGACGCCGCACATTTGGCCTTTGCCGAAAAGGCTGAAGCGAATTTCATCACAGGTGATGACCGCTTGATTCGTCAGTGTCGTCGGATTCATCCCAGTGTCTGGTTTGGCACGCCAATAGCGTTTTGCGATAAGGAAAACTTATGAAAAATCACACCTTTCTCCAGGAAGACGAAATGATACACCGGGCAATCAATGCACTCTGGGTCTTCAGGATTTCGCATGGCCCATCATAGACCCTAAAGGTTTTTGCGCTGGTTTTGATGGAAAAAGGTCATTGTTTAAGGCAAAAACGTTGTTTGCGCGGCCTTGAGCAAAACCTTTAGGGTC
>DAOTUC010000300.1:0-4854 GCA_034437315.1 Anaerolineae bacterium | reverse complement strand
GTCGATGAATACGATTGGACCTTCTGCCAGATCCAGTACAATTACATGGATGTCGAGAATCAGGCCGGTCTCAAAGGGCTTCAGTACGCCGCTTCCAAGGGAATGGCGGTGGTGATTATGGAACCGCTCCTGGGCGGCAAGCTGGTCGATCCCCCGGCGTCGATTCAGGCTATTTGGGCGCGAGCGGGGGAGAATCGCTCCCCAGCCGGTTGGGCCTTGCAATGGTTGTGGGATCAGCCAGAGGTCTCGGTCGTCCTCAGCGGGATGAGCACGATGACCCACGTCAGGGAGAACGTCGCCAGCGCCGACCGTTCCGCCGTGGGCGTGTTGACGCCGGACGATATGGCGCTGGTCGAGGCGGTGCGCGCGAAGTACGAAGCGCTTTGTCCCATCCCGTGCACCCAATGTGGGTATTGCATGCCATGCCCCAACGGCGTCGACATCCCGACCAACTTCAGAACTTACAACCACGGCTCAATGTACGATAAGGTCGACATCGCCCGTAAAACGTACAATCAGTTCATCAAAGAGGAGAAGCGGGCCAGCGCGTGCATCCAGTGCGGTGAGTGTGAGGAGAAATGCCCGCAGCGCATCTCCATCAGCGAATGGATGCCGCGCGTTCACGCCGTGTTGGGCGATGATCAGCCCTACGGCTGTTTTTCGAACTGACGCGATAACGACTCAGTCTGCGCCCGCCGGACCACAGTCCGGCGGGCTTTTTTATTTGACCGCCGCCCAGGTCAGTGCCGCGAGAACGGCTACAATCGACAAGCCGTAACGGAGCGTCGCCTTCAGTACTGGGCCTTCCTCTTTGCCGGAGCCGACCGTGCTGCATCCGACGATGATTTTGGCCGGGGCGAAGGCGGAACCGATGGACGCGCCCGCCGTCTGAGCAGCCAGGATGATGATGGGACTGACGCCGATCAGTGTCGCTATATTCTGTTGCAGAGCGCCGAAGACGACGTTGGAGTTGGTATTGGAACCGGTCATAAAGGCGCCCAGCGCGCCGATGAAGGGAGAGACCAGGGGGAAAGCCGGCCCCGCCACCCGGGCGATGCCGTCAGCCAAGAGGTGCGTCATGCCGGCATGCTCCATTGTCACCGCCATACCCACCATCGCCGCCGTGCCCAGGCTGGAGCGCGAGGCTTTCTGGGCTACGCTCCGGGCGATACGGCCCACAGCGCCCGGTGTGTAGCGTCCTCGCCAGCGATAGACGGCGTAGGTGATGAGCGAGGCGTAGATCAGCAGCGCGCCGGCGTGTCCAAAGAGGTTGATGCTGCGCCCGTGCCCGGCCGCCATCGTCCAGCCTTTGCTCGTGGTCAGTTCTGGGAATCTGGGGTTGACGACGACCTGGCCCAGGATGCGTTTCACCGGAGGGGTCTGGGCCAGCAGGATGATGGCGACCAACAGGAGATAGGGCAGCAGCGCCCATCCCATCTGCATATCGGGAGATGTGCTGGGGGGTGATTTGAGCGGTTGCGCTTTCTCCAATCCTTTCCCCCTGGCCTCTTTCCAGTCTTCCCACCGGGCCTTCCACCGGGCCCACGCTACACCGACCGCCAATCCAACCAACCCGGACATCATCGCGCCGATAGGCCAGAAACCGTTGGTGACGACTACGTATTGAGTCCCCGCCATCGCGCCGCCGATCAACAGGAGCGGGGCCAGGTTGGAAAAAAGTGTGCGACGGCCCCCGGCGGCCCATAAGGTCGCCGCGCCGCATCCCAGGCAGGCGACGCCTAGCATCACAGCCGTCCAGGGCGCCAGTTCGTCGCCGCTGCGCCCTGTCGCCGCCATCAGCGCGAAGAAGGACGAGCCCAGCGAACCAAAGGTGACGGCCCACGGAAAGCCGACTGAGGGGATGACGACGGCGGCTATGGGAGGAAAACCCATCCCGATCAACAGCGGCGCGATGACGGCTACCGGTACGCCGAATCCGCCCATGCCCTGCAGGAAGGCGCTGAAGACCCATCCCAGGAGTAACGCCTGCAGCCCCCGATCGGGGGTCAAGCGCGGGAGTCCGGCGCCGATGGTGTCCACGGCCCCGGCCTCGTCGGTGACGCGGTAGAACAGGAGCGCGCCCCAGATGATGTATAGAACGAATAGGGTGAGCAGGACGCCTTTCAATTGGGCGTAGGCCAGCACTTCCCAGCCGGCCCCGAAGTGCGCGGCGGCTATTAACAGGGCCAGCGTCCAGCCGATCGCGCCAGCTCTGCTACCATCCCAGTGGAAACGTAACATCAAAATCAAGACGGTGAGTACGGGGAGAAAGGCTAAAAACCAGTCGATGAGATTCATGATCGTAAGCTGCTGTGTGACTCCTTTCGTTTGATGCGCCTGATATGGTGAAACGGGGCAAGTATACATCGGAATCGTTTAGAGCGAAAGCGCGTGGGTCGCGCGAACAGGTTGAGGCGCGTTGGCGCTTGTCAAGGCTTGCTTCCTCTGTTAAAATCCACGCTCGATTTGAGATAGCGTCACATAGTAAAGGTGTGAATCGTATGGTATTGATAAAGCGATTGGGTCGAAGGGTGTGGGGCGGTTTGAAACGGGTCGCCCGATTTTGGGGTTTGCTGCTCCTCCTTACGGTATTGCCGTTCGTTTTAGCGACCGAAGGGCCGCCGCCGGGCCTGCTCGACACCCAGGTTCACCGCTTGTTATACCGCGAGCGTTTCGATTTTGTGGATTGGGAGCTGTCTGCGGTGGTGGGCAAGTTGACCCACGGGTTGATCGCCCCGCAGCGCTACATGGACGAGGCCGCCCGTCGCGATTTTGTCTTGGATTACCTGGACCTTGTGCAGCGCATTCATCAATTGGAGGGGGAAATTTACCTGATCTACACCGATCCCGACGTAGCGGATGCCTATGTGGAGACGACCGAACAACGCGCCCGCTTGACCGAGATGCGCCGCCAGCAACGCTATCGCCAGCAACTGGCCGAAGCGATCCTGGAGGAACAGGTCGCCTGCGTGTTGCTCGACGAGGGCTTCGGTTGGATGGGGCAAGTGTTTCCACCGGTTCGAGCCCACTTTACACCGTTGCCCCGCCTCCTGATCATCTCACCACGCGCGCACATTGAGCGCATGTACAGCCTGTTCTTGCGGCACGGTCTGGAGGTTGCGGAGCAGGAGATGATTGAGGCGCAGGTGGAGTCGTCGGACGGCATTGCACTGTCGACGCGGGTCAATTCTCCCCAGGCGACGGTCGGCGACGTGTCGTCGTTGGTCACCGGCATCGGCGGGTTGTCCGCCTACCCGGCGATGCTCCTGGAGAGCAGCAATCTTAATTGGATCGCCGACGTTATCGCGCACGAGTGGACGCATCACTATCTCACGCCGCGCCCTTTGGGTTGGTATTACGGGGAAAATCCCGAAACCCGCACCATCAACGAGACGGTGGCCTCTATCGTCGGGGAGGAGGCGGGCCGGGCGGTGCTCGCGCGCTATTATCCGGCCTTCCTTCCGCCGGAACCGCCGGTTGCTCAAAGCGCGGAGGCGCTCGAAGCGGAAGAGCCGGCGGAACCGCCGCCGTTCGATTTTCGGGCCGAGATGTACGAGACGCGCGTCCGCGTCGATGAGTTGCTGAAGGCTGGGCGGGTGGAGGAGGCCGAGGCCTACATGGAGGCGCGGCGGCGGATGTTCGTCGAGCAGGGTTACCACATCCGCAAGCTCAACCAGGCCTATTTCGCCTTCCACGGATCCTACGCCGCGCATCCCGGCGCTGCGGGCGACGATCCGATTGGGCCGACCGTGCGCCGCTTGCACGAATTGAGCCCCGATCTGCACACCTTCGTCGAGCGCGTCGCGCCCGTGACCACCTTATCTGAGTTAGAGGCGGTGCTGTTGGGGATAGAGGATGCGGCCATTCGTTAATTCGCTAGGCCCTTGACATATTCTCGTTATCGTGTACAATACGCACCGGCTCGGGGCTGTAGCTCAGATGGGAGAGCGCTACAATCGCACTGTAGAGGTCAGGGGTTCAAGTCCCCTCAGCTCCACCAAGCCAGTTTTTTATGGAATACGGGCCCGTAGCGCAGTTGGGAGCGCACCACAATGGCATTGTGGGGGTCGAGGGTTCAAGTCCCTCCGGGTCCATTTCACAGGCGCGATAAGCAGGCGACAACATGTCCATTGTCAGAATCGACTTGTGGGAAGGCCGAGATTCGGAGACGCGACGGGAACTCATCCGCGCCGTCTCCGAAGTGGTTTCAGAGCGGTTGGGCGTTTCCGTCGATCACGTCCGGGTCGTGCTCAACGAGATCCCCAGGGAGAACTGAGGGATCGGCGGCGAGCCTGCTTCACAACAAAACTCTTCACAATCAATCCATAGAGGCGACGAACAGGAGTAGTAGGTCATCCTCCCAGCGAGCCGGGAAAGACCAGGTGGAAGCCCGGCGACGGCGTTTTTGGAGGAGCGCCAGCTTTTCGAGAGACCGAACTCGCCTGGGAGCTGCGCTGGCGAAAGCGAGTAGTCAGCGTCGGGTAACCTCCGTTAACGGGTCTTGAGTGGAAGGCGCCTTCGGCGTGCAAGGTGGAGGCGATCTTCAATCAGGGTGGTACCGCGAAGCCCCTTCGTCCCTGAGACGAGGGGGCTCTTTTTGTTTTTTTCCTGCTTGTTTCCAGGGGCGTTGTGACCTCCTTTGTGCGCGCCGGATCACAATCTGGCGTTTCGGGGGCGGATTGTGATCCGCCACGCACAGGAAGCAAAGAAGAATCCCGCCACTATTAACTGGAGTTTTCCAGTCAATCGTCATTAGAATTCGGAAGTCTCAAAAGGCGCATTGAACAGCCGATTTTGACGTGATAGTCAATCAACTTTGCCTCTGAGATACTCGACGGAAGACTTCCGAATTCT
>DAOTUC010000299.1:0-8335 GCA_034437315.1 Anaerolineae bacterium | reverse complement strand
TCCGGACAGACCGCAGGTGGACGTGGGCGTGGTCTTGACGGTCAGCAGCGGCTGTATACCGGTGAGCGGCGCAGGCTTCACGTTCGCGCCGTCAGATCCGCTGGTTGGTCAGACGGTGACGTTTACCGGTAGTGTCACTGACGGTACGGATCCGATCGTCTACACGTGGGACTTTGGCGATAGCACTGGGGACACGGGTCGGGTTGTAGGATATATGTATGGCGACCCGTTGACGTACACGGTGAGAATGACCGCGACTAACTGCTCTGGCTCTGGCGTGAGCATGGCTAGCCAGGACATCGGCGTCAAGACGGGAATCTACCTGCCGTTGGTCCTGCGGAATAACTAGCGTGAAGTTGAGCGCAATATAGCAGCAGGATATGCCCTCCCGCAGGTGTGCACATCGCTTGCGGGAGGGTTTTGTGTAGACGGTGGATGGCATTAGGCCTGATCGCACTGATCACATTGACCTTCGCTTAGCGGCCTTATGGCGCGGCGGTCAGGGGGCGTTGCTTATGGCAGGGTAGTTGGTTCACAAGCATTGAGGTTAAATTGATGTTGAGTCATAATTGGCAAAGGCGAGTTTTTCCTATCGTGCTTCTTTTTATCACTCTACGCTTGATGTTGATGGCAACCCTGCCTGCCAAAAATCTGACGCTATATGGTGATTATATCTACTACTATAGACTGGCGGCTTATTCTGACCAAGGCTATCTTCCCTTCATCCATTATTGGTCGGAATACCCTCCCATTTTTCCATTCCTCTCGGTGCTCGTTTACCAGTTAGGCCATCTTTTCGGCGGTGATTATCACGTCTACGTCTACTTGATGGGCTTGGTGATGCTGGCGTTTAATACTGGCAACCTGATCCTGTTCCTGCGCCTGGCGCGGCGGTTGCGCGGTGACACGACGGCGGAACAGTTGGGTTGGGTTTATAGCGTGTTGTTTGTACCGCTGATCTATACCTGGTGGAATTTCGATGCGATCACGGTATTCACTTTCCTGCTCACGTTAGATCTTTTAATGATTGGGCGTGAACACTGGTCGGCGATAGCGATGGGTGTGGGGGGGATGGTCAAGCTTTTGCCCTTCCTCATCTTCCCGGCGGTGATGCGGACACGTCCGTGGCGACGTTGGTTGACTTATGGACTCATCGTTGCCATCGTCGTTGGTTTGATCGCTATACCACTGTTGTTGATTGGCGGGCCGGTGGCTGTCGCTTCGTTTCGCTCGCCCACGAGTTGGTCGTCTTGGCAGACCGTTTGGGCGCTTTTGGATGGCAATATGCGCACTGGTCTATTGGGGCCGGCCTCTGATCATTTTGATCTGGCAAAGGCGACGACGCCAGTTGGTAACCTGCCAGTAGTTCCCGAATGGCTCAAACTCTCTCTTTTTGGCGCGGTCTACGCGCTCATACTCTGGCGAGCGCGGTTGCGCGACCAGCCCCGGCGGATGATTTCTTTCGTTTGTTTGACTTTTGTCCTGTTTTTGTTATGGTCCAAGGGCTGGAGCCCTCAGTGGCAGACGTTGCTGTTTCCATTATTATTACTTGTATTGCCATTGCGTCGGAGTCTGCTGCTTATTCTCGTCTTGAGTTTTATCAGCCTTGCTGAATGGCCGGTGATGCTCTCGCGGGGATTGAATCAATGGCTTTATCTAACGATACCGTTGCGGACGGGCCTTTTTGCGCTTCTGATCTTAGAGTTATGGCGGAGAGAGTAGAGCGATGTAGTGGGAATGCTCTGATGATTCTTTTAGTTTATAACGCGTGAGACGTCGGAATATAGGTGGTTTGATGAAAGTGGATGTCTAGCAATATTGGTTTCGGTGACTTCGAGATCTATTTAAATCCTGATCAATGAAAACTCGGTTATTTCTTAAAATTGAGTTGATTAAAGAATGAAATATCCAGGTATAATCGGTCGATTTGTTTCACTGGGGTCCTTTTTAGGCGCCCATCCTGGTCTCTGGGCCTTCGTGTTCTGTTGTTTGATTGTAGGAACAGTCTATTTCACTCATGATTGTGACGTGATGGCTTTTGTTATCCAGGGAGACAAGTTTGCTCTGGGCGATCCAGTGGGGAATGTGGGTTACGATGGCCAGTTTGGCTACTATATGGCTGTGGATCCCATTGGCGCGCCGGCTCATATGGATGTCCCAGCGTATCGTTACCAACGCCTACTTTATCCAGTGTTGGCCCGTGTGCTTGCCTTTGGCCGATCTGAATGGGTACCCTGGACGTTGGTACTCGTCAATGTTATCGCTATTAGCTTGAGCACCGAGTTGATCGGGCGTACGTTAAGCAGTAGTGGTTGGCCCCCTTCACTGGCGCTCATTCTACCCCTTTGGCTAGGACAAATATTTTCTCTACGGGCCAATCTTCACGAGCCGCTATGTTTCCTGTTGGTGATTGTTGCACTGCGGTGTTACAAACGACGAGCATTTTGGTCTTCAGCATTGGCACTATCTGCTGGAGCGTTGACTAAAGAGCCCGCGCTGTTGTTTCTGATCCCTATCCTGTTGGTGTTGCTACTGCAACGACAGTGGTCGACTGCCGGGCGATATGCTCTCATCGTGCTATTGCCTTACACTGTGATGCAATTGAGTCTTTATCTCTGGTTGGGGCAGACTGGTTTTGCTGCTCCAGGCGCCAGTTTCGAGTGGATTCCCTATTATGGCATAACTTTTGCTGAGCCTTTAGAAGCTCGGATTTTTCTGATACTATTTATTGCTATACCTGTTACTTTGCTACTCGTCGTAGCGGGGTGGCAGCTTCTAAAGACACCGCGTTCTGTCTCGGCGTGGGCCCTGGTAATAAACTGCCTTTTTATCGTTTTTCTGACTCGTTGGTCTTTTGAGGACATACTGGCTGTTTTCCGCCTCGCCACTGGGGTGATAGTGGCGGCTTCGTTTTTCTGTTCGAGGTACAAGTTGCGATGGTTACTCTTAACTTTGTACATCATCTGGCTACCTCCCATCGTATTGACGGTGATAATTCCAGGCTTTTTACTTTAAGGAAAACTGCAGGATGTATATAGGGGAATAAGGCATAGAGGAGAGGGTCAGTGAACGATGAAGATGTTCTGTTGGCGTGTATTAATGATGGCGGCAGCGTTGGTTGTGGTCCTTGCTGTTATTATAAGTGGTATCTGGCTGACGTGTACGTTCTTCACGTCCCTGTATCCAGGAGGTAATGACTTTTACGCCCGTTGGGTTGGTGGCTGTGCGCTTTTTCGCGAGGGTATGAATCCTTATTCTCGTACCGTCACTCTGCGAATCCAACGTGGAATGTATGGGAGACCAGCCCGTGCTGATGAGGATCAGGTCGCCTTTGCCTATCCCCTTTATAGTCTAATTTTCTTTTGGCCTCTTTGCTTGACGAATAATTATCCCTTGGTTCAGGCTATATGGCTCTGGGTATTACTAGCGGCACTCATTGTTTCGGTCATCCTATGGTTACGGCTCATTCGGTGGCATCCTCATCTATGGTTGTGGTCACTGACGATAGTTTGGAGCGTATTATTGTATCATAACCTGCGAGCACTGCTGCTGGGTCAGTTTGCTGTGTGGGTTTTGCTGACCTTAGTCGCTGCTTTGTGGACAATGGAAAGAGGTTTTGATGGCTGGGGAGGTATATTTTTGGCGTTTTCGACCGTGAAGCCCCAAATGGTTTATCTGGCTACTCCCTGGATTTTGCTGTGGGCGGCTGGTAAAGGTCGCTGGCGCGTGTGGCTTGGATTTTTTCTTGCTTTTGTTGGCCTTGTCTTGTTTCCAATGGTGTTGTTGCCCTTCTGGATTCCTGATTTTGTTAGTCAGGCAATCTTGTACCCTTCATACACGGTGTACGGTTCATTGACCTGGATGATTGTTCAATATGCTTTGGGGCTGGGATTCTGGGCCGAAATTTTAGTCATAATTCTCTTATTGGCTGGCTTGTTGATTCTTGGGTGGCGGCTTTGGCGGGGTGATTGGGAGCAGATGCTTTGGATGTTAGGTGTATTACTATTGGCAACTAACTTCTTCACACCTCGTATTGCGACGACAAATTATTTACTGTTTATGCCTTGGGTGTTGTGGGGATTTAAGATGTTTCAACGGGCGTGGGGACGGCGAGGAACCTGGGCTATCGTGGTATTTGAACTGCTTTCGTTGTTTGGTTTATGGGGCCTGTTCCTCGTAACCGTTGAGGGAGATTTCGAGACCGCGCCGGTCTACTTTCCATTTCCGACGATGATGGGGGGACTTTTATTTTGGTTGTGGAGGTATGTCCAGCCTGATGATGGCGGTGAGGAGTCTGAACGTGTTTAAACGCAGACTGCGATGGTCGCTATGGGTAGTCATAGCGATAGGCATTGTTATACGGTTGCTATTGCCTTGGACCTCTTTATCGTTTCTCCTCCAGTATTTTGTCTCAGATGATGCCTTTTATTATTTCACGATTGCTCGTAACGTAGTCAGTGGTTTGGGCGTGACTTTTGACGGCGTTACACTGACAAACGGTTTCCATCCATTGTGGATGATTTGTCTGTTACCCGTTTATGCTGTGGCTGGCAATAATTTAGAACTGGCCATGCGTCTTGCGTTGACATTGGCAGCGCTGTTTAGCATTGGTGCGGTGTTACTGTTGGGTGCTGCTGTACGAAAGCTGGGGCGCAGCAGCTACAGTGATGATGCTCTTGCTTTCCGAATTTGTACGTTTGAGTCTACGTGAGTGGTATATGGCGCCGCTCTCGTTGTGGGCCGCTGTCTTTGGTGCGGGGTCGTTGGCGAGATGGGTGGACACCCGGTATATGTGGAAGCGGCTGCTGGTATTGCTTTTCGTCGTCGTCCTACTGTCTGGCGGTCAGATATGGCGTGATTTGCGACAGCCCGGGCGGTATTGGTTTCAATCCGATCAGCTGGCCGCTGCGCGCTGGATCACGGCCCATACACCACCGGATGCTGTCATAGGCTCGTGGACGGCGGGGATTTACGGTTATTTCTCCCATCGGCAAGTGATCAATTTGGATGGTGTGGTGAACTGGGACGCTATAGCCGCCTATCGGGCGTGTCGTCTATACGACTATATGTATACAAAGCAGGTTAGTTGGGTTGTGGATTTTGATCAGTTTGTAGGCGACTTTACGTATTTATTTGGGATCAATCCGGTGGATTTTTTAATTCCTCGAAAAACTTTTGAAATGGCTGACGGACCATTTGGCGATCTGGTGGTATATGAATTTAAGCGCTAACATTAAACGTTGGTTACCTGTCGCTGCTGTCGTTTGGATCTTTTTCGTTCTCTCGCTTTTTTACTGGGTCCAAAAGCCTCTCGGTCTGGCTAACGCGGTGGCACTGGCCCGTACAATTATCGACCTATGTGCTGCCATATTTATCGGTGTTGCCGGGTTGGCGCTGGGTAGCCGGCTGTTACATGCCTTACAACTACCAGGTCTCTTTCCTGTCGATCGGCTCATTCTGGGTGGCGGTCTAGGCCTGGGTCTACTCAGTTTAACGACATTTGGCCTTGGCTTATTGGGGCTTCTGTCGCGGTGGTTGTTTCTGGGACTACTATTCGTGTTGATCATCCTCCTACGACGCGAGGCCATTGATGCCATCCGATTGTTCCGTCGGATACCCATACCGTATTTAGGGAGCGCGATTTACATCGGCACTACACTTTTGCTGGCGCTATTGGCAGCCTTGATGCCCCCAACTGACTGGGATGGTCTTTTTTACCATCTGACCGGTCCATCGTGGATCCTGGAAACCGGGCGAATTGGCGCACCTCCGGCACAGGTGCCACACCTTAGTTTCCCCGGATTGATGGAGTCGCTTTTCCTATTAGCGATGGCCATCCGAGGTGATGTAACGGCCAAACTGCTTCATTGGTTTTTCGCAGTGTTGTTGGGTGGCCTGACCTACCGGCTCACGGAACGTCACATCGGTGTTGGGCTTGGATGGAGAGGCGTCGTTGTCCTTTATGCCACGCCGATGGTCGCAGTACTGGCTGGCTGGGCCTACAACGATTTGGCGTTGGCTTTTTTCCAAGTAGCGGCTCTTTATGCGCTGCTAAATGGTTTTGAGCAAAGTGGTAGTCAGGGCGAAGGACGTTGGTTCATCGTCTCCGGCGCGCTATCGGGCCTAGCGATGGGGGTGAAATATACGAGTTTTATCTGTCCGGTCACTCTGATCGGGATAATCGTTTGGCATACACCGCACTCCTCGAAAATTTCAACTAAACGATTGATGAACCGAGTCTTTACATTTTGCGCGGCGGCGTTACTGTTGGCTTCACCGTGGTATCTACGAAATTTGGCCTTTACTGGCAATCCCGTATATCCCTTTGCCTACTCTATTTTTGGAGGAGCGGGATGGAGTCGATGGCGTGCAGAGTGGTATGCCCAGGCTGGCACCGGCCTGGGAGGTCAAATCTGGCAATTGTTATTGCTTCCGGTTATGCTCACATTAGGGTTGTGGGATGTCAATTATTTCGATGGCCGCACGGGTCCCCTATTTCTCTTGGCTTTGCCCTTGTTACTGTTTGTATTGTTCTTTGATCGGCGTAAAAGGCCGGCGTGGGGTCATTTATTTACATTCTTCTTAGCCCAATACGTGTTTTGGGGTGTGGGCGTTTCAAGTTCTCGTTCTCTATTCCAATCGCGACTGCTTTTGTCTGCCATCGTGGCGCTTTGCCCATTGTTGTCCTACCTGTTCCATCGAACATTGATCCGGTTTGAATACAGGGGTTTCTCACTTCAGCGCTTTGTGCGATTGGTGCTGGGTATGGTGCTGTCTTTTAACATCGTTCATCAAGCGTTGGATACGATACGCTTACGACCGTTACCTTACATCGTGGGTGTGGAATCACGAGAGGTGTTTTTGACCCGGCGTCTGGGGGGATACTATTTGGCTATGCAAGCCGTACGTGACTTATCTAGCGACGCACACGTGCAGTTTCTGTGGGAACCTCGCAGTTATTATAGCCAGCGTATTGTTCAACCCGATTCAATTTTGGAAACCTGGGCTTATCTATGTGATCTATATCAAAGAGACGTCGATGCGATCGCTGATGATCTTCAGTCTCAAGGTATCACGCACATCTTGCTCCATACTGCGGGGATGCATTTGGTCGCGCGCGAACAGCCCGATCACCTGCCGCCAAAAGACCTGGATGTTCTGGAAGATCTGCGTATACGATACCTGGACGTTGTATGGGAGTTGCCAGAAGCATATGTTTTATATGCTTGGAGATAACGAAAAAAAGGCTGGTTTTCTCTGGAGCAGTTGGATTCGGGGTGCTACACTTGGTCAAGATCTCCTGGCACTTTTTTCCTTATCTCTCTTTGTCCGATTCTTATTAGCTTTATTCATTCATCGTCCCGGCTATATGGACGTAGCCTACTATGCTGCTAATGCCCGTATTCTGGGTCAAGGTGAAGGTTTCATCGAACCTTACCTATGGAATTATTTAGCAGCAACGACGCTGCCTCATCCGGCATTTCTCTATTGGATGCCGTTACCTTCTTTGCTGGCGGCGCCGTTTGCAGCAATTCTCTCTAAATCCTTTCTAGCCCTTCAATTGCCTTTCGTCTGGATCTCAGCCTGTCTTCCGCTGGTCACTTATGGTATGGCCTGGAAGACAATCAAGCAGCGATGGATCGCTTGGATCGCTGCACTTTTGATGCTTTTCAGCGGCTTCTTTTTTCCTTTTTGGACGCTCCCAGAGACCTTTGCGCCTTTCGCGCTTTTCGGCAGCCTGGCCTTGTGGATGTCCGGCAGAATGGCAGCGAAACATGTCAATGAAGGGAAGGCGGTGTGGCTACTCGTCGGGGTGTTGGTGGGCTTATCTCACCTGACCCGGGCGGATGGGGTATTGCTTTTGCCTGTGGTGTTACTTGCGCCGTGGATTGGTGATAGAACGACCGGTGAGAAATTTATTGTACGCGTCGCGATCCAGCAGTGCTTGCTCGTCGTTTTGGGCTATTTGTGTATCATGGGGCCATGGTTCGTTCGTAATATGTTGACCATTGGCGCGCCGATGTCTTCGGCCGGCGCGAAGACGATGTGGTTACGTACTTACGATGATCTGTATTGTTATGGCTGTGATCTCTCGCTGGATTCTTACCTGGCGTGGGGGTGGGAGAATATCTTGCAATCCAAGGTCGCTGCGCTATCCATAAATTTCCAGCGTTTTTTGGCTGAGAATTGCCAGGTGTTTTTATTTCCTTTTATGTGTATTGGGCTTTATCGTTTGCGTCAACGCTTGCTCTTCAAGCTGGTCTCCATTTATTTGCTATTGTTATATATGACCCATTCGTTAATTTTTACCTTGCCGGGGTGGCGGGGTGGATTT
>DAOTUC010000298.1:0-3402 GCA_034437315.1 Anaerolineae bacterium | reverse complement strand
CCAGGAAGGTGGCCGGGAAACCGCTGCGCGAGACGGCGCCCTGCTTGGGCGGGGGCGCGGGCGGGGCCGCATCGACGGCCATTGGCGCAGGCGCCGTCACAGCAGGCGCCGTCGGCGATTGTTGCAGGGCCTCGGAGCGGGCGGGCGGCTTTTCCACCGCCAGCGGCGCGCCCGGTTGGGCTGGCCGGGCCTCGATGAGCAGCACAGAGATGTTGTCCGGGCCGCCGTTGGCGTTCGCCTGATCGATCAGGCGCGTCACCGCCTGGTCGATGGGGTACTGTTGCAAGATGTCGGCGATCTGCTCGTCTGGCACCGGGCCGGTCAGGCCGTCCGAGCAGAGCAGGACCTTGTCGCCGGGGCGCAATTCCCCCGGCCCGCCGAAAGTATCCACCTTGACGTCCGGGCGATGGCCCAGCGCGCGGGTGATGACGTTCCGTTGCGGGTGATTGCGCGCCATCTCCTCGGTCAAAATCCCGGCGTCGATCTGCTCCTGCACGAAGGAGTGATCCTTGGTGATCTGCCGCAATCGCCCGTTGCGCAAGAGATAGGCCCGGCTGTCGCCCACGTTGGCGATGTGGATCTCGTCCCCGCGCACCGCGGCCGCCACCGCCGTCGTGCCCATCCCTTTGCGCTGGACGCTGGATTGAGCCATGTCGTAGACCGCCTGATTCGCCTTGCGCACCGCGCGCTTGAGACGGGCCGCGATGCCCTCGTCCAGCGCGCCGGTGTGGCTGGAGGGCCGGTAATACTCATGGGAGATGACCTCCCGCGCCCTATCGCTGGCGACCTCGCCGGCCTGATGCCCGCCCATGCCGTCGGCGACCAGGTAGAGCGCGCCCACCGTCTCGATAAATCTTTGCTCCGGAATGTGAATATTGAAACAATCCTCGTTGTGGTCCCGCTCCCGCCCCTGATCGGTATCGCCCGTCGCGACGGTCGCGATTGTCGTATGCTTATTTTCCATTGGTTACCTCATCTATTCGCTAAATGGCGCAAACCAAAACGTGCGCTCCTCACTCTGTGGGCCGCCCGGTTCGACGGAGACGGACCACCGCCACCCACCGTGGCGCTCGGCCGGCAATCTGACCGCACAGCTGGTGTCGTTTGTCTCACACGTAACTGCTTGCCGGCTCTCATCGTGATAGGCGTTGACCACAAAGGTCTGGCCCGCGCCCAATTTGCCCGTCCACCTGAAAGTCACCGTCTCGTCACGCAACGTCGCGCCCCCATCCGGGGACGACAAGCGCGGCGTGGTCGCTGCGGCCGGGGTGACCGGCGAAGGCGTGAACGTAGCGGTTTCCCGCCTGGGCGTCGACGTCGGCCCTGTCGGTGTGAACGTCGGCGATGGCGTCTCCGCATCGGGCGTCAACGTCCCGCTTGCCGTCGTCGGCGTCCCCGATGGCCCGTCTGCCGGCGCGCTGGTAGGCGCGCTGGTAGGCGCGCTGATAGACGGAGTCGGCGTGCTCGTCGACGGGCTGGGGGAAAAAGGCCCCCATATGAAGAAACCGATCAGCGCCGCCGCCAGCACACCGACCGGGATCAACGCCACCTGCGGGCGCTCGCGCACCGTATCGACCGCCATCGTGATCGGCGTCGAGTGGGCGACCGCCAGTTCGCGCAACAGCGCGCCCGCGCTGATCGGGCGCTCGTGCGGCGTCTTGTTCAGCGCCGATAGCAGCGTGCGCGCCACCGCCCAGTCGATGTGCGGGTTCAACGTGCGCGGCGCGGGCGGGTCGTCCTGCACGTGCTGGCGCATCAACACGTCGTCCCGCCCGCTCTGGAAGGGCGGCCGGCCGGTCAACATCTCGTAGATGACGACGCCCAGCGAGTAGACGTCGCTCTGGGGGCTGACCGGCCGGTCGCCGGTCGCCTGTTCCGGCGACATGTAGCGCGGCGTGCCCTCGGTCGTCGTCTCCGTCTTCCGCCGGGTGATGCCAAAATCGGCCAGCACCGCGCGGCCGTCCTCGGAGACCAGGATATTCTCCGGCTTGACGTCCAGATGGACCAGGCCTTGCTGGTGAATCGCGTCCAGGGCCTGGGCGATCGGTTCGAGAAGGCGCACCACCTCGTCGCGGGTGAAGGGGCGTCCGTGTCGCCGGATGACCTCCTTGAGCGAGACGTCGACGTATTCCATCGCCAGGAAGATGTATCCCTCCGGCGTCCGGCCCGCTTCGTAGGTGCGGCGCACGCCGGGGATCTTCAAGCGCCTCGAGAGACGCGCCTCGTGCTCGAATTTCTCCAGCGTCGATTGATCGTAATCGCGCAACACCTTCAACGCCACCGGACGGTCCAGATCGGGCCGCGCCGCCTTGTAGACGGTGGCGTGGCGGCCGCGTCCGAGCTTTTCGACGATGCGATACGGGCCTATCTGGGAAGGCCTGCTCATCCGTTTATCCTTTCTTCACAACACATCTCGTAACCGCGCCAACCAATCTTGAATCTTGTCCATCATCAGTTCCAGGCCCAGCGCCTCCGGATCCAGGTGGATCGGCACGGTCATCTCCACCGGGATCTCCTCGTTGAAACCGACCGTCTCCTGGACGCGGACCGTCACGACCTCGTCCAGCGGGATGGTCGCGCGGACCGGGATGTCGATATTGACCGCGCGATTGATGACCGGGATGGTCACCGCCGCCTGGATGACTTTATCGATGCTCACGTTTTGCTGCACGCGCACGTTGAATTCTTCATCAATGGGCACGTTCACCGAGATGGGGATCGTTTGGGAGATATCGACCTCTAGCGTGATCCCCTCGGCGAGCGTCTCGTCGAAGGCGGCCTCCATCTCCGTCGCGATCTCGCCCCCCACCCTGGCGACCTGGCTTAATTTCAGCGCCAACACGACGTTGATCAGCAGGGAGATTAACGCCAGCGCGAGGGCGGCCGTCGTCGTGAGCCAGAGCAGCCGATTCGACGGCCGGGGGGGCGACGCGGGGCGCGCTTCGTCCAGCGCGCCGCCCACCAGCGGCAGCGTGTCGGCCTGTTTCGTTCGGCTTTGCGCCAACCGGATGGCGTACGGGCCGACGCGCACCGGCTCCTCAAGTTGGATAGCGACCGGCGTCTGGGCAGGCAGCCGCTGTCCCCTGTAATGCGTCCCATGCTGTGAACCGAGGTCCACCAGGATGAAGGGGGCATCGGCGTCTCGCGAGGCTTGCTCAATGCGCAGATGATGATCGGAAACCGCATCGTGATCCAGGACGACGTCGTTGTCGGGCAGCCGCCCGATAGCGAGCGCCTTTCCGCGCAGCGCGTGCTCATAGACGGGGCCCTGGTCCGTGCGAATCTGGAGCACATATTTAGTGCGTATCATACCACATCCTTCCGCTTTTGGAAAAACATAATCAAAGCCAGCAGGCCCAGGCTGATCCCGGCGACCCACGCCCAGCGGGAGTAGATTTCACC
>DAOTUC010000297.1:0-6671 GCA_034437315.1 Anaerolineae bacterium | reverse complement strand
GTCTCCTCCGGCGCGCCGCTGACCTATACGATCGGCGTGACCAACGCCGGCCGGATAACGCGCACGGTCGTCGTGACCGACCGCTTGCCGTTGCACATCGAGCCGGGCCAGACGAGCGAGGGGACAGCCCTGACGCCCGGCGGCGCGCTGACCTGGACACCCACCATCACGGCCCCCGGCGGCGTGTGGCGCGAGACGGTCGTCGTGACAATCGCGCCCGATTACACCGGCCCGTTGACCAACGTGGTGTACGTCGCCACGGCGGAGGGCCTGATCGGTTCCCACGCGGTCAGCGTGATCGTTGTGAGACCTTGGTTGTTCCTGCCTGTCTTCTTGAGGCAATACCGCCATCCTAATTACCCGACATATACAACCCCCTACAGGCGGCACGGACCATCGGGCCAGGAATAGACGCCCAAACCGCGATCCGTGCTGTTTTGGCGTTGTTTTCCACCTGCGGGAGGCTTAGTCGAAAAGTGTCGGATAGCTCAATTCAGAGGGAGAGATAAATAAGTGAACAGTATCGAAAGCCGGCGCTTGAAAGTGCGCTCAATGTTGCATTTCTCTACGCCCGCCGATGCCTTGTTCGTCTACTACGCATTTTATCACGACGCCGAGCGCAGCGAGCTTTACGTCCACGAGGACAAAGACAAACGCGCCGACGGCTTCGTCGCCGTCAACCAGACCGGGCAGCGGCTCTTTACGCCCACGGTGGTCTTGCGCACGCCCAGGGCCGACGTAGCCATCGACCTCCTGAACCAGGCGTTGTCGCCCGGCCGCCCCTATTATCTGATCACCACCCCCGATTTGCGGGACGTAGCGACGAGAGTAATAGACATTGAGCGACCGATGATCAATCACATCTATCACCTTGATCTTCTGCGATTATCAGCATCATCGGAACTGAACGTGTTGGTCACGCCAGAACGGGGCGTTGGCGTGACACCCCGTTTCGTGATCCGCGCGCAGGGGGATATCGCCGCCGAGGCGGGCGCCAGTTGGATTTCGCCCCACTTCGCCGAAGTCTTCGTGCGTGTCGAGCCGGCGGCGCGGGGTCGAGGGTGGGGACGGGCGGTCCTGACGGCGTGCACCCGGTGGGTCATCCGCGCATCCCGACGCCCGATTTACATCGTGAATGAAAGCAACGAGGCCGGTGTGGCGCTGGCCAAATCGGTCGGCTACGTCGACACTGGCGCGCGGGAATTCACCGGTGAAGGGATATACCGATGTCAATGACGGAAGGAGATAATCATCAATGGACGTCAAGTTAATCGCAATAACGCGATATTTAGCGGAAGATGGCGGGCCAGAGGCCTTGTTGGAGCACGCCGGGCGGGTGTGTTATCGCAGCCAAACCCGGGGGGATGCGGGTCGATTCCTGCAGGCGCGGATTCGCGAGGGGCACGAGAGCCTGATTGAGCACGCCAGCGCGACCTTTGAGATCGGCGGCATCTCGCGAGCGTGTTCTCACCAACTGGTCCGTCACCGGCTCGCCAGCTATAGCCAGGAGAGTCAACGCTACGTCAATATGTCCGATCCGGAATGGGTCGTGCCTGCGGAGATTGCGGCGAATCCGGAGGCCAGTGCGGTCTTCGCCAGCTTCGCCAGCGAGGCGCAAAAGGCCTACCGGCGACTCATCAACCTGGGGGTGCGCAAGGAAGACGCCCGCTTCGCGCTCCCTAACGCGACGGCGACGCGCATCATCGTCACGATGAATTTCCGGGAGTTGTTACACGTCTTTAGACTGCGCATCTCTCGCCACGCCCAATGGGAGATTCGAGATGTCTCCATCCGCATGCTGGCGCTCGTCTACCCCCACGCGCCGCACGTCTTCGGCGACGTGCGAGAGGATTTGAGGGCGAAATATCCCAACTTCTTCGCGGATGAGGGGTAGCGTCAGTCCAACTCAGCGCTCCACGACGTCACTTTCGAGATAACGCAGGCTGCTCTCCAGATATTCTACCTCGTCCATCTCCAACACCCAGATAGGTTTATTGGGCAGGTCGCGCAGAAGCGGTATGACGTCCTTCTTGTAATCGATCACGCCGCCGGGGATGTTCAGAGGTAAATGCTCGTCGTAGAATCCCCGATGATTGTTCATGTGACAATAGACCAGCCATTCACTGATTTGGTCGATCCAGCGTTGCAACGGCAAATAGTCGGAGAACAAATAAAAGTGGCCCACATCCAGGCAAGCGCAGAGATTGGGAGACTGAATCTGTTTTAGCACGTCACGGATGATGTGGGGATCGGGGTCCCACATATTTTCCAATACAATGATGACGTCCCGCTGGGCGGCTTGTTCCGCAATCGGCCCCCAGAAGTCAATTTGCCCCCGAATCCAGGTGGTGCGATAATCCGGCCCTCCCACGACGGGGCGATACGCCTGGGGGAGAAATTGGGTGTGAAAGACGACGTGGCGCGCGCCCAGCTCGGCCGCGATGTCGAGATTGAGCAAGAAGCGGGTGCGGGTCACGTCCACGACACGCTGATCGGGGCTGGCGGGGGCCATATCTATGAACGCGCCGTGTATGCCCAAATCCCCCTCGAAATCCTTCAACAGGGCCTTGTGCTGCTTTAACACGGTCTTCCATTCCCCGTCAAGCAGGTCCGTATCATAACCATAGACCTGCAACTCGAGCCCCGCGTGATGCCTCTGCGCCAGCTCGTAGTGTTGGGTGATATCTCTTTGAAATGTAGCCAATAATATCTTTTGCATCATAGGTTCCTTTCCTCCACTGTTTCTTCATTGTACACCATCATAGCCTGGTGAGCAAACTGGTGCTGTGACAAACTTTTCTGTCGAACAAACGTGTTGTATAATGCCCATAAAGTCTATTTTCAAGGAGGTGAACGGAATGCGTAAGTTTTTCAAATTTGTCTTGGGGATGATGTTTGGCGCCATCATTGGTTCGACGGTGACGCTGTTGTTGACGCCGGCGCAGGGTTCCGAAGTACAGGATCAGATCCGCGCGCGAATTCAAGAATTGATCGAGGAAGGGCGGAAGGCAGCGGCGGAGCGACGCGCAGAATTGGAGAGGCAACTGGACGCCTTCAAACGAGGTGAGACGTCGACCGACGAGGTTAAAATCAAGCTGCAATAACGCTCGTTATTTTTCTGCGACGCTTATCTCGTAATGGGCCGGGTAGGACGTGACAGGCGCCAGGCCGGAGACGATGAGCACGGCCTCGTCCCAACCCTCGCGCTTCAGCGGCGCGGTCCATTCCGCTGAGCATTGCGCGTCGAGATCAAGATCAAGGGGAAGATGCAGACGTTCTATCGTCGGAACGTCTGCATTTTTCTCTTCCAGGCCGATGAGATAGACCAGGTAACGCTGGCGCATTTGCCCGTCGCTGTGAATGAAACCGTTGGGTTCCCACGTGGGGGTCGCGCTTTCCACGTCATCGGCATAACCAATCGCCGGGATGGCGACGTCGTCGACGAAAAACCCCTCCCCGGTGATCGCTTCATCGGTCAGGTATTTGAAGCGCACCGTCACCTGCGTCCCGGCGTAGAGCGATAGATCCACCCATTCCTGCGTCCATTGGCGGGACGTATCGTCGGGATCGGGCGTGGGAGGCAGCGAACGCCATTCGTCGCCGTCCGCGCTGGCTTCGATGTCGACCTGGTCGTAACCCGCTTCGAGGTCGCGCCAGGCCCAGTAGGTCATCGTGATGGGACGACCCGGCTCAATTTCAGAAAAGTCGAAGGCGCGCGTGAGGGTCGTCATCGACATATCCGCCCGGTTTGACCACCAATAGTAGCGCCCACTGTGAGCGGATGGGCTGAGCAGCGTCACCGTCGGCCTTCCGGTAAACTGGATCGCCAGGTCGGCGTCCCCCTGGAGCGCGATGTAGTTCACACCAAACTGTTGCACCGTCGCCTCGACCGTCACGGGATATTGCCTGTAGGAGGCCGCGCGGGCCGGGCGCGGCAGGTCGAGCGCGGCATAGGTGTACGGGGACGCCGCATCATCTATGCCGGCATGCAGGTAATTGGCGATCAGCCAATCCCCGAAAACGTCCTCGAAGGTTTGCTCGGCCCCCAAAGCGTCCAACGCGGCGTCGAATCCGGCAATCCCGTCCGGCGACTGGCTCATCAGTTCACGGACCCCCTCGTCTCCGAAGCGCTGATGAAAATAGACGGCGAAAAGATGGGCCGCGCCTCTCTCCAGCTCCCCATCCCGCCACGTGGTCAGAGAAACGTCGGGCTGTTCCAGGTAGGCTTGCAACTCATACAACTCGCGCAATCCAACCAGGTAAACGGCTAGCTCCGCCATCCCCTCCTTGACCCAGCGTTTCTCGTTGTGATCCTGGAAACGTTGGATGATGCGCTGAAAATGGCGCGTCAGCAGGGCGTCATACGTCGGGCCGCCGATTTCGACGTCGGTGTGGACGATGATGAGCGCGGCCTCGTTGGAATAAGGATAGACGGCGCGAGGAAAATCGTCCCCGCTGGACGTGTACCCCAGAACGTCACCGCTCAAGCGGGCGTGGAGGATGTGGATGCGGGGGTCGGTGTCGGTTCCCGGCCGCCACTCGGCCCCGAAGACGGAGCGGGTGGGGGTATAAATTGCCGTCTCGAAGTTATAGGCCGCCTGTTGTAACGCTCGCACATCGTGCCACACACCCTCTTCCATCCACAGCGCGGCGTGGACGGTCTGGGCGCGCAACCGGGCCGTGATTTCGCGCTTATCGCCGGTCGAGTGATCGATGATCCAAAAGGAACGGGTCGCATTGGGAACCCGGCGCGGCGGCGCGGGATTGACGACGACGTAATCGACGGGCCGCGGCGGGGGTTCAGAGAGAAGCGCTTCGAGGCTGGTGTGATGACGTGCGAGCGCCGGTGTGGACGTAGGCGTGGGCGCACGGGTGCGGGTGGGCGACGATGTAGAAGTAGACGGCGCGACGGCGGTAGACTTAGGGGGAATAGGGGATGACGAAACAGTGGGCGTGGACGTAGGCGGGGCGAGTGAGGGAACGGGAGGCGGCGACATCGACGGTCGAGCACAGGCCACGAGGAGCAGCAGGCAAATGGAACAAACGATATAAAGTGCGCGACGCAGATGCATGAATCCGGCTAACGACTTGCTGCTTCGCTCAAGCTCTCAAAGAGGCGTCGCATAACGGGGTATTCCCCAGCCATGACCTCCGGGTGCCACTGCACGCCGATGCAGAATGGGTGTTGTGTATGCTCAACCCCCTCAATGACGCCGTCGGGCGCGCGGGCGGTGACGCCAAGGTTGGGCGCCACGTCCTTGATCGCCTGGTGATGAGCGCTGTTAACGCCCAACTCGCCGGGGCCAACCAGCGACGCCAGGCGGGTTTGGGCTTTCACCTCAACAGTGTGAGAAACAGCGCTCTTGGGTCGACCGGCGACAGTGGTATGGGTCAGGGCGTTGGGTATCAGGGTGGGAATATCCTGGTAGAGATCGCCGCCGGCCGCGACGTTGAGCACCTGGTGGCCCCGGCAGATCGCCAGCAAAGGCCGCTCGTGCGCCAGGGCCCACCGGGCCAGGGCGAGCTCCGTACGGTCGCGGCGCTCGTCCACCAGCCACAACAGATCGCTTTCCTCCTGACCAAAAAACGACGGCTTGACGTCTCCGCCGCCAGAAAGAAGCAAACCATCCAATCGCTCGAATATCGCCCGGAGAGAGCGTTCATCCAGATATGGGGGGATGATAAACGGCGCTCCTCCACCCATCCGCACCGCCTCCACGTAAGCCTGTTCGCTGACGTACAGGGGCGCGTTGGGCGGTCGAACGGATTGGTCGACGTGTCCAGTGATGCCGATGATAGGCTGATTCATAGATGACGCCTTTGCTTGGCGTTGCCAAAGATTAGAGAAGTCGCCAGAAAAGCGTGCTACGGAGCGCGGCGCTACTGTGCGCGCTACTGTGCGCGCTTGGCCCGCAGACGCGCTTTCTTGCCTATGCGGTCGCGCAAATAGTACAACTTGGCGCGCCGGACACGAGACCTCTGGGTAATCTCCACCCTTTCAATCCGCGGGGAATGGCTCAAGAAAGTCCGCTCCACGCCGATGCCGTGGACGGCGATGCGCCGCACTGTAAAGCTGGCGCCTGTACCGCCGCCTCGCACACGGATGACGGTGCCCGCAAAAGCCTGAACGCGCTTTCGTTCGCCCTCGACGATCTGAAGATGTACTTTAACCATATCGCCCGGTCGAATATCCGGCACGTTCGATTCTACCTGGCGTTCTAATGATTCGACTAAATTCATCGTAAAACCTCTCTAGACTTGATATGAACACGAATAAATGATGAGCGCTGATGACGCAAAGGAAGATTATACTACGTTTTCCCATCTAGGCAACCCGTACAACTCGATTGGAGATCCTCCCGCACGTTGGACGCTCAACCGCTTTGTGCATAGATTTTCGCTGCAAGACCGGTATTTTCGTATTGAGACGGCAACCTGCGGGAGGTTGCGCCCTCAACCAGTTGACATGGGGATTAGTTGGGATTACAATGAGTATTCACATCGGATACTGATAAAACACCCAAGGCGACCGGCGCTTAGATTTGGAGTTTTCCACTTAAGAATTCGGAAGTCTTCAGCCGAGTATCTCAGAGACAACATTGATTTTCTGTAGTGTCAAAATCCGCTGCACAATGCGCTTTTTGAGACTTCCGAATTCTAATAACGATCCA